>JAIRYI010000011.1 GCA_031267815.1 Desulfarculales bacterium
AGAATTTGCCGATACAGTGGTGGCCCAGGAAGAGAGCCGGTATTTGCAGGCTCTGGCCGAGACCTATGAGCCGGGCCGGGCGGCGGAAGAACTGGCGGAGATACAGGCAAAAGTATTGCTGGAAATGCTGTGAGAGCAAAATCCTGGCTTGAGCTACCAGTAAGCGGATCGGGTGGCTCGAACCATTTTACACGGCAAGAGCCTGGAAGAACTTACGGCGGAGATGGAAGAACTTAAAGCCAATATCCGCCAGGCGGAACGCCAAGCCAACCAGGCCTTGCAGGCGCTGGGCAAGGCCCAAGAGGAAAAGAAAGAACAACTGGCCCGGCAGGCCTTGCAGGCCAAGGAAAGACAGAAAGTTCAGATGGCCAAGCTGCGTTTGGCTTTTGAGCGTAAACGGGAAATAGAATCTTTTGCGCGCCGGGCCAGAAGTATTATGAGCCAGACCCCTTCCGGGCCAAGCAAAACAAGCGGCCTGCCCTACCAGTATATGGAACAGATAAAGGGCCTGCTCTCTCTGTTGGGCCTGGCCCCCGCTAATTGGAAGATGGACAAGCGTTTACCATCGTTCAGAGACTTTTTGCAAGGCTTGCGCAAAAACTATGATCTGGTTGTGTCTCCGGAAGTCGTAAATTGGATGAGCGGATATCCGCCGGTTTATGAAAAGGGAGAGAAAAAGGGCCGGGTAAAAACTCTGGCCGGTTTGACTTACGAAGAATTCAGCATGCTCAAGGAAGCCTTTGACAATCTTGTCCATATCGGCCATGAGCAAGGCGGGATAAACAAATATCGGGGCAGATCCATGGACAAGGGCCGGCCGGGGTTGGACGATGGGGGCAAGGTGCTGTTCCAGGCTCCGCATATATCAGACTTCTATGATCCGTGCGTAGAATGGAATATGGATTTGCCGGAAAACGCGGGAACCAATTTGGTAAACGCCAATGACCCGGCGAAGTTGGCCTCCTGGTGGCGCGATGGGATGACGGTTAAAGAAGCTTTAAGCACTGCATGGAATGAAAGAACTGAAAAATTATGGATTGAAAATGTTCCCGCGTTAGGACAGAAAATTATTATAACTCATGCCGGATTAATGGAGCCAACAGGTAGAGGGAATAAAGACGTCAGTGCCAGAATTTTTGCTTTATTACCGCCATTGTTGGAAAATGCTAAATTATTGAGATCTGAACCTGATGTTAATTCTAAAGACATAACAGCGTTGCGCAATCATCACTTATATGCGGTTATAAATTTTAATAGTCATTCATATGTGATACAGATTTCAGTTAAAGAAAAGGTTATAGACGGAAAAACAATTTTTGAGTATCACGGGCATAGAGTATTAAATATAAAAGCGTCGGGGCTATCTAGTAGTCGCCAAGGAGAAAACTCCTCAACTATTCCTATTCTACCCAACGCTTCTAAAATAAATATAATAGACGCTCTTGACGCTGTCAAGAATAAAGGTTCGCGCATTCCTGAGCATCTGCGCCGGTTTCTTGAAGATATAAAGATGAATCCCGGCAATCCCGATATCCTCTATCAGGCGGCTATGCCTCCAACCGCATGGCGGAACTCTCTTTTCTTTGATCTGTTGCCTTGGAGAGGGCGGTAAATGAGCGGTTTATTAAAAGTGCCGGAGGCCCTGGCTGAAAACAAAGATGGCAATCCTTCTCCTCGCCTTCTGTTGACCACCGTGGAGCAGAGAATGGCTGATTCCGGGGTGGAAGCTTTAGTTCCCGGCAATGATACATCACCGCCCCAGACCGGCGCGCAGGTTACGCAAACAACGGCTACACAGACCAAAATTTCTTTTGAGAACATAAGGAAGCGCTGATTAAATGGATTTTGCAAAAATGCCTTTTAGCAATTATGCGATCTGCGGTATTGGATTCTTAGGACAATTCCAGCAAAACGCGAAACGCGTTTTCAAGGAGCCACGGAATGACGGATGGAAAATCGCGTAATTTTTCACGGCCTTCCCGTCATTGCGAGTGGCACGCGTAAGCGTTTGATGTAATCCAGAAGCGGGCTGAATTATGCAGTTAAGCGAATTAATCAGCGCTTCCTTAAATATGCAACAGGTCTCAATATATAATATTAATTTAAGGATTGGGAGTCATGGCCTCCTCTGATCAGACGCCGGAGCGGCAAAACAAAAAAAAATATATCTGGGCGGCCCTGGGCGCGCTTATGGCCTTTTTCGTTTTCTGGCTCTGGCAGGGCTTTGCCGCTCCTCTGTCCGGGGAGACCGCGCCTCCTCCTCCCCGGGAAAGCCAGGCCTCTCCCTCTCCGCAGGCGAACCCGGATCAGGATAGGCAGGCGCCGCCGGCTCTGACGGTGGGGAACAATGAACTGCTTATGATCCAAAAAGCCCGCAATTCGGCTTTGGAAGAGGAAGTTCAGCGCTTTGAACAGGCCTTGCGGGAAGATCCCTGCCGGATTCTGGAATTGCTCAACAGCCGGGATCCCGGCCGCCAGCCCCTGGCTCCTAACGCTTTGCCGGAGAGAGACAGTGTCCCCGCTCCCCCGGACGGGAATGAGCCGGTTGCGCCGCCCTCTTCACTGGGGGAGGAGACGGAGAATCTGCCTCCGGTGGTCAAACCCGCTCCCCCGGACAGTGTGGGAGGGCTGATAGAACAGGCCACCGTTTTTCTCCTGGCCATGGACGCGGACGGGCAGGTGCGGATGGGTTCGGGATTTTTCGTGGCCCCGGGAGTGATCATCAGCAACCGCCATGTGGTGGGTTCCCTCAATTCCAAGATTATTGCCGGCAATCCGGCCATGGGTGGCATGCGTCCCGGGCAGGTGCTGACCATAAGCGGGGAAGAACAGCGTGATTATGCTTTGGTGAGCCTGGCCGGCGCCGAGGCCATGCCTTTTCTGCGCATAGGCGACAGCGCCAAACGCACCGAAAGGATAAGCGCCTGGGGATTCCCCGCTTTTATCACTTCTTCTGATCCCAAGCTGCAGGCTCTGATCCAGGGAGATATCAGCGCCGCGCCCGAAGTTGTATATTCGGAAGGAGTGGTGAGCGTGGTTCTGGAGGGCAGCCCGCCTCTGATTGTCCATACCGCCGCCCTCTCCCAGGGCAACAGCGGCGGGCCTTTGGTGAACGCTCAGGGAGCGGCTGTGGGTATAAATACCATGATAAAGCTGGCCGCTGAATCTTATAACCAGTCCAGCGTCGCTTTGCCCGGTTCGGATATAGCTTCTTTTATGCAAGAGGCCGGAATAAATCCGGCCAGAGATGAATAACTTAGAATGGCAGCCAATACTTTTATTATTACCAGCCCCAAAGCCAGCCTGGAAGCCCTGCGCTATCAGGGCATCCTGGTAAGTGAAAACTGCGCTCAGATAAAAGCCAGCTTGCGTAAAAATCTTGGTCCGGAACACGCGGCCATTTTTGCCACCCCTTATATGGCCGAAGACGAGCTCACTATTGACTGGTACAGCGAGGCCGAGGGGCCTGTGACCGCCTGGGCGGATTTGAGCGCCCAAGGGCGGGAGCAAGCGCTGGTAATTTTAAAAAGCCTGGGCGCGGACATAGCCGCCCTGGCCCGGGAATTGAAAAATAATCCTGATGAGGCCGGCGTCACCAGAGGCCATATCCTGTCCCTGGCCTTACGTTATCCCGCTCAGGAAAACATCTTTATGGTGGGCCGGCAGCCGGTCCTCACCTGCTGGGGGTTTATCTCCGCTTCCTCTGTCAATGCTCCCGAGGATTTAACCCGGGCCGGTCTGGCCGCCCCTCCTTTCACCGCTGTTCCCGCCGCTGTTCCGTCCGCTGTTCCGTCCGGGCCGGCATTAACGGCTTTGCCGGAGGCAAGCGCTTCTGGCAAACCGGCGGAGGAAAAAACACTCTGGCCCCGGCTACTGTCTCTATGGCCTTTTGTCCTGGGTTTTTTGCTGGTCATAACCGCTCTTTATATACTCAGCCGCGCCGGCTGCGCGGACGCCCCTTTCCTGCGCGGCTGTTCTCCCCAGACCCAGACAGGCCGTCCCGCGAATCCTCCCCTGGAACAGCCCTCCGCCGGGACGCCTTCTCACGCTCTCTCTCCTCCGGCCGCTCCTCCTTCTTCGCCCCGCCCTGAAGGGGCGCTGGCCCCGGCGGAGGCGGCGGAACTGGCAGCGCTTGTCCGCCGCGAACAGGAACTGCGATCAAGCCTGGATGAATTGCGCCGTCAGCTCATGCTTAAAGCCAGTCAGTGCCGGAATACGCCCCCCCCCACCCCGGCCGGGCCGCCTGACCCTGTTCCTGAAAAACCGGAAATTCCGCCGCTGGCCGATTTGCTGCCGCGCACCCCGGATCGGGAAAGCGAGCTGAAGCCCAATATAATTCCTGAGCGGGGAAGCGAGCCAGAAGTAAAACCGTCAATCAGCATCAGCCCGGAAACCGAGTTTAAGCCGGGAGATGAACTGCGTATTCCCGACGGCGCCAGAGACAGCCGGGATCCAGGATTTCTGCAAGGGTGCTGGCTGAGCAATACCAATATTTATAATTCCGACAGCGGGGAGACGCTGACAGCGGAATATTGCTTTGACCGGGAAGGGAACGGCAGCAGAACGGTGCGGAAAGCCAACGGGGAAACCTGTACCGGTCCGGCGCGGGCGCGTTTTGACGCGGACGGGCGCCTGATTATAGATTCCGGCATTGCCGATTGCAATGACGGCGGCGCTTATGTTCCCCAGGAAGTGGAATGTTCGGGTTCGGGAGATTCTGTTGACTGCCGGGGACAGGAAATTTCTCCCCAGGCCCCGCCCTGGCGGGCCGGCTTCCGCCGCAAATAGTTGTCAATGTGTTTATAAGGTGAATATTTTTATGGAAATGCCCAAATATAATTATCCGGTGAGCCTTATTCCCGGCGGATGCCCCCAGTTTTTGGATTTTGCTTTTGATTTGGAGACAACGGACGCCGGATCGATCCGCTTCAGCCGGATTTTTAAAGAAGAGAAACAAGATAAAACCGGAGACGGACGGCGTAATTTCATGCTGCGCTGCCTGGAGGAGGACGAAAGGGGAAAATTTGCCGATCAACTCAGCCATGAGCCGGTAAAAAATTTTGATTATGAGACGGATTCCCGCAAATGCCTTAACATATACCTGGATCAGTGGTTCCCCCTGCCTCTGCTGCGCCTCAAAGAGATGAAAAGGCCGGACGGATCGCCCATGTATGAACTTGGCCCCTCCAACTGGTGCCGTTGCCGCCTGACCCGCCCCGGGGAAAAGGAGACCGGTTTACGCATGGTTCTTGTTTTTGACACCACCGTGGAAGAAGCGCCGCCGGGCGAAACCCATTATCATGCCTTGGCCCCCGGTGATGTGGCCGCCAACGCGGTTTTTTCCCTGGCCTGGCATGTACGCGACAATACTTGGTTTTTAAATTCCGCCTGGGTGGATCGCTGGCTGTACGCGATTTATGAAAAATTCCGGAAAAAGGCCAAAAAATATGACGACGGCCTGGAACATACCATGCTCTATTTAGCTAATTATTTGACTTTGCTTGAACTTTTGCATAATCTGCTGCCCTCTTTCAAAGTTAAGGTCATCAATCCGCAGCGGGATATACCGGTGGATGTGGACCTGATTATCGATATCGGCAATTCCCGCACCACCGGAATTCTGGTGGAAACCATGCCCCAGCGCCTGACTGACCTCAATAACAGTTATCTTATGCAGATCAGGGATCTCAGCCGGCCGGAAAATATTTATACCGAGCCTTTCGCTTCCCGGATAGAGTTCAGCGAGGCCCAGTTCGGCGACGAGGCCTACAGCAAATTATCCGGACGCAGAACTATGGCCTTTAACTGGCCCTCGGCGGTGCGCATGGGGCCGGAGGCCGCCCGCCTGGCTACCCAGGCCCGCAACGCGGAAGGGACCACCGGCATGTCCAGCCCCAAACGCTATCTGTGGGATGAGCGCATGTGGAAACCCACCTGGCGCTACAATACGGGCGGTGATTTTGAACCCATGGTCACCAAAGGGAGTTTTGCCCAGCAGGTTAATCATATGGGCACGCCTTTGAGCGCCTTTGACGACCCCCTGCTGGCCCGCAACCCCTTATACCGCGCCCAGGAGAGGGAAATAGCTTTCGAGTCCCAGTTTACCCGCAGCTCCATTATGATGTTTTTAATGGCTGAAGTCATTATTCAGACCCTGGTCACCATCAACTCTCCTGCCCAGCGGGGGCGCCGGGAGATGTCTGATCTGCCCCGCCGCCTGCGCCGGATAGTCTTTATTGTGCCTTCTTCCATGCCCATTGCCGAACAGCGCATATATAAACGCTGGGTCAATCTGGCGGTGCGCGCGGTATGGTCGGCTTGCGGATGGGAAGAGTGGTACCTTCCCGCCGGCGCTCACGCCGGCGGCGGCTCCGATTACCGCCAGAGCCCCGAATGTCACTGCAACTGGGATGAGGCCACCTGTACTCATCTGGTCTATCTCTACAATGAGATTGCCTATAAATTCCGCGGCGACGCCCACTATTTTTTCAACCTGACGGGCCAGGACCGAAAAGAGTATTCCCCTTACCCGAGCTTGCGGGTGGCCAGCATTGATGTGGGGGGAGGCACCACCGATTTGAGCATCGTCACCTATACTCTGGACAATGACGAGCGATCTTCCACCCGGCTGCGGCCCCATCTGGAAATGCGCGACGGTTTTAATGTGGCGGGCGATGATATCCTGCGTTCGGTTATTGTTCATCATCTGCTGCCGCCTATCGGCAAAGCGGCCGACAGTTTCGGCGTCAGCAACCCGCGCCATTTTTTAAGCAGCTGCTTCGGGCGCGATGTGCTGGACAGTTCCCAGGAACAGCGCAGCCTGCGCTCCCAGTTTGCCCGTCAGATAGCCGCTCCGGCCGGATTGGCCCTGCTCAAGGTATATGAGGATTCCGATCCCATGATAAACACCGGAGGGCAGTTTGTGCTGGGCGATTTTTTCAGCGACGGCCAGGGCAAAACTTTAAGCGGCAAAAAAGCCGGCCTGATGCCTTTTGAGCCGGCGCCCGCGCCCAACCAGGCGGTAATCGACTATGTGGAAGAAATGGCCCGGAAATCTTCCCCGGCCAACGAAAATAGCAGCTTTAATCTTATGGAAGTGGTTGTCCCCGTGGATCCCGCCAAAATCGAGCGCACCGTCAAAGAAGTAATCGGCCGCATATTGGCGGATTTGAGCGAAGTAATCTATCTGTATAACTGCGATGTACTCCTGCTGACCGGCCGGCCCAGCCGTTTGCCCGGCGTCATTTCCTCGCTGCTGGCCAAGCTGCCGCTGACGGCGGACCGGATTATTCCCATGTGCCAATACCGGGTGGGGCGCTGGTATCCGTTTGTGGACGCGCTGGGCAATATTTCCGATCCCAAAACCACTGTCTCCATGGGGGCCATTCTTTGCGCTCTGGCTGAAGGGCATCTGGAAGGATTTTCTTTTGCCGCCCAGGAACTGCGCCTTGTCTCCACCGCCCGCTATATTGGGGAAATGGATACCTACGGACAGATAACCAAGGCCAAAGTGTGGTTTGAAATTGATGTGGACAGAAACGCCGAACAGCGGATGGAAAAGGAAGTTCTGCTCAGCGGGCCTTTGTCCATAGGCTTTCGCCAGTTTCCCGCCGAACGCTGGCCTACCAGCCGTTTTTACCTCATGGATTTCGCCAACGAAGATGACAGAAGGCAGGCTTCCGGCAGCGGCAGCCTGCCTTATCAGGTGTCAATCGGATTTCAATTGAAAGAAATGGATATCGCCAATCCCAACCAGGAATATGATGAAGGCAATCTGTTTGTGACAGACGTGACCGACAGCAAGGGCAATCAGCCCCGAGGAGGCAAAAATTCCATAAGTTTACGCCTGCAAACCATGCCTCTGGACGAGGGCTATTGGCTTGATACGGGAGTGCTGTTCAATTGAAAACGGATCATCTTGCAAACAAAGGTAACGCTTATGTATGAAGAAGACCGCCGTCTGGCGGAACGGTGCGGGGTTCTGGCGGATTTGAGCCGCCAGGCCGGCGACTGGCTTACTGAAAACGCGCAATTGGTGGGCCGGGGGGTGGACGAGCAGCGCAAGGAAATGCGCAAAGCTTCCCGGCTGTTCAAAAATTGCGCCCGCGCGGCTGAACGCAAAATGTGCGTGGGAGTATTCGGCCCCAGCCAGGCGGGCAAGTCCTATTTAATATCTTCCCTGGCCTGCAAAATGCGTGATAATTTATGGGCCGTGCTGGGCAGCCGCGAATACGATTTTCTGGCCAGGATCAATCCGGAAGGCGGGCGGGAATCCACCGGCCTGGTCACCCGTTTCACCATTGCCCGCCCCCTGACTCCGCCTGAAGAATTCCCGGTTCATGTCCGCCTTTTGTCACTCATGGATTTAATCAAAATTCTGGCCAACAGCTACTATTCCGACGCCGAACATCTGGAAACGCCGGACCGGGAATCTCTGCTGGCCACTTTGAAAGAACTGGAGCATAAACGTACCGCCGACCCGGTTCCGGGCATAAGCGTTGACGACATGGAAGATTTGCAGAGTTATATCTACCAGTATTTCCGGGGCAAACCCAGGGTGCAGCAATTGCTGGATCAACATTTCTGGGAACGGGTGAATCCTCTGGTCCCCTATCTGGAGGATAAAGAGCGGATGCTTTTGTTGGGCTTGCTCTGGGACAATATTGCCCCTTTTAACGATTTGCTGGCCCAGCTGTGGCGCAGTCTGCGTTTAATCGGCTATGCCGCCGAAGTCTTTTGCCCCATTGAAGCCCTGATTCCCCGGGAAAACAGCATTATTGACGTTAAAACTCTGGCTTTTTTGCAGCCCAAGCCTGATGATGAGCTTACGGTTCGAACCCTTGAGGGCAAGACCGTCTCTCTGCCCCGGGTCTATCTGGCCGCACTTACCGCGGAGCTTATAATCCCGGTGCGCGATAAACCGGCCGATTTTTTTGATCACACCGATTTGCTGGATTTCCCCGGCTACCGTTCCCGGGAAGAATTTAAAAATCTGTCCGAGGAAGCCCAAGATCCCTATATCCTGGAATTGTGCTTTCTGCGCGGCAAAGTGGCCTATTTGTTCCAGCGCTACTGCGCGGAGCGGGAGCTTACCGGTCTTTTGCTGTGCATTGCGCCCAGCGTGCAGGAAGTGAAAGGGATGAGCGAGGCGGTTAATGAATGGATAGCCGGCGCTCACGGCGAGTCTCCCGAATCCCGCACCGGCAAAGATGTGGCCCTGTTTTTTATTCTGACCAAGAGCGATATGGAATTTGAAAACAAGGCCGGAGCGCGGGATCTGAGCAAACGCTGGGATATACGCATCGGCTCATCGCTGCTCCAGCCCTTCGCCACCCAGCACGAATGGCCCAAATATTGGGATAAAAACGGGCCTTTTAATAATATCTTTTTACTGCGCAACACCACTATCCTTATTCCTTACTATGATCATGACCAGCAGGACCGGGAGACGGACATAAACCCCAACGCCCGCGAATTTGTGGCTTCCCTGCGCGAGGTGTTCATGAACAGTGAACTGGTTAAAGTTCATATCAGGCGCCGGGAGGAGACGTGGCGGTCTTTTATAACTCCCAATGACGGCGGCATTGCTTTCATCCGTGACAGCCTCAACCCCATATGCCGCCCCGAACTTAAAAGAGAGCAGATAAAGACAACTTTGAATGAACAGCTGACCAAACTGCGGGATCGCCTGACTCCCTATTGGCGCAGCGACAACCTGGAAGAACAGCGCCGGCAAAGCATGCTTTTGGGGCAGACCCTGGCCAGGTCAATACTCTCCCTGGCCCAGAATCAAATCCTGGGACAGTTTTTACGGATGCTGATGCTGCGGGATCAGGAATTATATGATCTTTATCAGCACGCTCAATTTAAAATTGATGAGGAAGTTTCAGGCGCCGCCGTTTTAAAAACCGCAACCATGGGAACCGAGGTCTCCGCTGACGACATGCTCATGGATTTATTGGGAGAAGAAGTTCTGGCGGAAATCAAACCGCCCCAGGACGTCTCTCCCTCTGCCGGCCCCTATGATGAAGCCAGAAGTTTTAGCGCCCAGATAGAAAAATTTTGGCTGTCCCGCCTCCGGGAATTGGCCGACAGTCCCGCCATGCAGCAATTTTTCGAGCTGCCCGGCGCTTTGTTCGCCGCCTTGGTGCATGAACTGGCGACAGGCTTCAAGCGTTTAAAAATAGACCGGCTTATGGAAGAGGGGCTGCGCCGGGTCTCCCGCTATTCCAATATGGACAAGAATATTATGCTTTGGAAACAGGTGAGCCTGGCCGCCAATATTCTAAATTCATATATTGACTGGCTTGGTTATGATCCGCGCCGCAAAAATGAAGCTGAACGCGCCATAATCATTGGCGGGCGGCAGCGGACTTTATTCACGCCTCCGCCCGCTTTTCAGGGCATGCCGGCGCTGCAGGAAGACGCCGCGCCTTATAACCGTTCCTTTTATACCGACTGGGCCGGGGCTTTGATTAAACTCATTGAAGACAATGTCAATTTTGACGGCGAGCAGGACTTTGATCCCGCCCAGAACCTGCGTTTGAAAAAAATTTTGGACAATCTGGTTGTGGAAACGCTTTAAAGGTCAGACAAGGGTGAGAATACAATGAAAGTAATTTACAGCAATCACACCCCTCCCCAACCCGGTTACGGCATATTCAGGCTGAGCGAGGTGGCGGAGCCGCGGCCCGGCAGCGGGCGTCTGCAATTTATGCTCAAGAGATCTTCGGATCAAAAAAATCTGAGCGCGGGCGGATGGCAGGAAGCGGAGATATTTCTTGAGCCGCTGGGGGTCACGGAACAGGAGGGGGTTCTTGATTTACAGATAGGGCCGGAGATAGTGGACGCGCTGGATATGCGGGAAGTATACCGTTTTTATCTCAACCGGCCGGGCGCGTCCCGGCCCCTGAGCGCGGTTCTGCGGGTGACGGATCTGCTGTACTCGCCTTTGAATTCCACGGCGGCGATAAAAGCCCCTCCTCCGGCCCCGGCCCCTTCCCTGTCCTTGCCCGCGCCCGGGGAGGAGCCGCTTCGTATGGACCAAACCCCTGCCGCTGCCGCCAAGGCTTTGCCGCAAGAGGAGCCTTCCCCGCCTGAAAATATCTGTTACTCTGAGGAAGCCCGGCCCTGTTCCCCTCCCGCCCCGCCCCGAGGGAGAATCTTGACTAACAAGAAGCGGCTTGCCGCCGCCCTGGCCGCTCTCCTGCTGCTCTTAAGCGGAGGGGGGAGTCTGTATTATTTTTTGGGGCGGGAATCTGTTCCACCTGTTCCTCCCCTGCAACAGGCCTACCAGCATCTGACCCGGGAAAATCCTGATCCGGAAGCCGGTTTGCAGCTGGCTCTGACTTTGCGGCAGGAAGATTCACCTGACGCCTATGACGCGGCTTTCCTGCTTTTTGAGGACGCCGCCCATAAAAACAATGCTCAGGCCATGATTTTTATGGGGGAATATTATGATCCCCTGGATGATCAACCCAACGGCAGCATTATCAAGGACAGCGAGCAGGCTTTTGCCTGGTATGGCCGGGCCTTGCAGGCGGGAGAAAAAAATGCCGAAACCAAATTGGACGCTTTGCGGAAATGGATGGATGAGAATGAAAAAAAATAAAATTATGACCCGCTGTTTCACGGCGGCGGCGGCGGGGCTGTTGACGCTTATGCTGAACCCGCTGCAAGCGCTGGCGGATACGCCTCTTTTGCAGGCAGGCAAGAGAACCGTCTATCAGAGAGTTATTGTTCATCCCGGCGCCGATTTATTCAAGGAAGCGTCCCTGAACGCCGAGGTTTTGCAAAAATCCGTAACCCCGTTTACGGTTTTTTATGTTTATGAGCGCCGCGCCGCCTGGCTGAAGGTGGGCCGGGGGACCAACCAGTTCCAAGGCTGGATCAAGGCCGGCGACGGCACTGACTGGAATCAGGCCATAACGCTTTTGTTCACGGAGCGGTCAGGAAGGATGCCGGTTTTATTTTTCAAAGACGAGGAAACGCTGATTGATATTTGTAACTCCGACAATATGAACGGCAGACTCAAAAATATTCTGGCGCAAATGGATCAGAGCAGGTTAAGCGGCCCGGCGGCTGACTTCCCCCTGGTTGCCGCCGAGCCTGAGGACGAACAGGGCGCGGTAGCCAGAAACCGCTTTTATCTGATCCCGGTGCTGGCCATGGACGAACCGTTCAGCAGCACGAAATTCTTACAGGTGGCCTCCATTGACCCCGGCGACGCCGAAGGGCGGGATGAAAGCGGGGAAGCGCCGGATGACGGCAAGATGCGCACCGGCATTGCCTTTGTCATTGACACCACCATTTCCATGAAACCGTATATAGAGCAGAGCCTGAATGTGGTGCGGCAGACATATGACGTCATTGAAAAAGACAAGCTTGGCGACAGCGTAGGTTTCGCCATTGTAGCTTTCCGCAATAATGTCAGGATAAGCCCTGGCCTGGAATATGTGACCAAGGTGGTCAGTGACTTCACTACCGTGAACAACAGAGAGGCATTGGAAAAAAATCTGAGCGAGGTCAGCGAAGCCTCTTCCTCCAGCCACAGTTTTAACGAGGATTCCAGCGCTGGCGTCAAAACCGCGCTGGAGAGCCTCAGTTGGGATAATTATGAATCGCGGATTGTAATCCTTATCAGCGACGCCGGCCCTCTGCCCATCGGCGACAGCGGCGCCTCTGTCCGTATGGATGTGGGGGAAATGCAGGATTATGCCAAAACTAAAAATATCTGGATAACCGTGCTGCATGTACAAACTCCCGCCGGCGCCCGCAATCACGCGGAAGCGGAAAAGGCTTATCGCCAGCTTACCAGGCTGTCTGACAATTCATCCAGCTATATTGCCATTCCCGCGCCGGACGCGCGCCGGGGGGCGGAGTCTTTCGCCAAAGCCGCCGGCGCCTTGGCCGGCAGTATGGCCAAAGTGGTGCAGGCCACCGCGGCCCACCAGCGCCTGGCCAAACCGGAAACGGAGGCGGCTGATACTCCTGAGGATGAGGCGGCCCGGATCGCTGATACCATAGGCTATGCCATGCAGCTGGATTTTCTCGGCCAACAGCGCCGCAACCGGGCTCCCCAGGTGGTAAAAGCCTGGATAGCCGATATGGATCTGGACCGCCTGGCCTGGGGAAAGCATACTCCCAGCGTGGAAGTGGCGGTTTTGCTGACTAAAAATCAACTCAGCGATCTGCAGCGCCAGTTGAAAATAATTATTGACGAGGCGGAACGGGTGAAAAGAACCGACGCCAAAGATTTTTTTAACAGCATCCTTTCCGCCTCCTCCAGCCTGATCCGCGATCCGAATTTATTCAGCAGTGATCCGGGCCGCAATTTACAGCAATTGGGGATTCTGGGGGAATTTCTGGAAGGCCTGCCCTATAAAAGCGACGTCATGATGCTTACCGAAGATGACTGGTACCGGATGAGCGTCGGCGAGCAGACGGCTTTTATCAACCGTTTAAAATCCCGCATTGCCCGCTACGAAGAATATGACAAAGATACTTCCAACTGGGAAAGTTTTGGCGTGCCCAACGCCGGAGACTGGGTATACCGGGTACCGTTAAGCATGCTGCCATGATTTTACTGTCCTTGGTCAATGTGAGCAAAAGCCGGATTGGAGGGGGCGGTTACAGTTATTGCCTTTCAATTCCGGAATTAACGGTCAGGCAGGGCGATTCCGTTTTCATCACCGGGCCCAGCGGCAGCGGCAAAAGCACGGTCCTGGATTTGCTGGGTCTGGTGCTGCGGCCCGATCAGGCGGATCGCTTTATTTTTTCACCTGCAAAGACCGGGGAAACTCCCGGCCCGGCGCGCGATGTGGCTCTGGCCTGGGCGCAAGCCAGGCGCTCCCATCTGGGCCTGTGGCGGCGCGACATAGGCTATGTCCTGCAAACAGGCGGCCTGCTGCCTTTTTTGAATGTCCGCCAGAATATAGCTTTGGTTAAGGCCCTCCATGAGCCTGTTGCTTACGGTTTTCTGGAACATCTGTGCCGCGAACTTGACATCGCTCATCTGCTGCTTAAAATGCCGGCCAGCCTTTCGGTGGGCGAGCGGCAGAGAGTGGCTATTGCCAGGGCCTTGCTCAACCGCCCCGCCCTAATCCTGGCGGACGAGCCTACCGCTTCCCTTGATCCGGCCCATGCTTCGGTAGTCATGGATTTATTCACAAAAATGACGGCTGCTCTGAATCTGAGCCTTGTTCTGGTCAGTCACGACAACAGCTTGCCGGCCGGAGGCAATTTCCGCCGTTTTACGATTGCCGCCGCCCGCCGGGAAGACAAGGCGGTGACGGCCAGCTTGCGCGAGGCGGATAATGCTTAATTTATCATTCCGGCTGGCCTGGCGGGATTATTGCCATGAGTGGCTTTTGAGCTTATGCTCGGTCCTTGCTCTGCTGGCGGTTTTGACGCCTCTCCTGGTCCTGGGGGGAGTGCGTTTCGGCATAATCAGCGCCTTAAGCGACAATCTAATGCGGGATCCGCGCAATCTGGAAATTATCCCGGCGGGCAGCGGCCATTATTCTTTGTCCTGGTTTGAAAACATTAAAAATAAAAATGAGGTGGCTTTTATTATCCCGCAAACCCGTTCTATCGCCGCCACCATGGACGTCTACAACCCTGTCTCCAGACACAGCCAGACAGTGGAGCTCGTCCCCAGCTCCGCCGGCGACCCTCTGCTGGAGCGCTGGGGCATTGTCCCTCCCTTGGGAGAAGAGATCCGGACAAGGGAGACGGAAGAGGCTGTGCCGGTGGTGCTGTCAGATATTGCGGCCCGCCTGCTGGGCCTAAAGGAAGGAGCGGAGGCGGAAGGCAGGGTGGAACGCGTTTATCGGAATAACCGGGAAAGAGTCAGCCTGCCTCTGGTGATCAAGGCGGTTTTGCCTCCCGAAGCCCAGCAGAAAAGTGTGGCTTATGTGGCTTTTGACTTGCTGGTGGCCCTGGAGGATTACCGGGACGGCCGGGAAGTAAGCGTCTTTGCCTGGAGCGGCGAAAAAAAACCGGAAACCGAGCCTGTTTTCGCCACCTTCCGCCTTTACGCCGGGAATTTGGAAGAAGTGATTCCCCTGGCCAACTATTTGATAGAAAAGGAAATGATTCAGGTTAGCACCCATGCCGCGGAAATAGAGACGGTAAAAAATATGGACCGCGCCTTCCTGGTAATTTTTTGTCTTGTCGCCGCGGGGGCGGTCTTCGGTTTCGCGGCGGCAATTTTGAGTAGCGCGCTGGCGGGAGTCAAACGGAAAAGCCGTTCCCTGGCAATGCTGCGCCTGATGGGTTTTCCCGCCGCTCCGATTATTTTATTCCCTGTCTGGCAAAGCGTGTTCACAGGATTTTTCGGCTATCTCCTGTCATGCCTGATCTACGGCCTGTTGTCTTATGCCATCAATACATTGTTCTCTGAAGTTTTATGGGAAGGACAGGTCATCTGCCGCTTGCCGCCCGCTCATTTCCTGCTGGCGGCGGGATTGACCTTGAGCCTTTGCGCCCTGACTTCTCTCTGGGCCGCCCGCCAGGCGGCCGGAATTGATCCGGCGGAAGTGATTCGTGATCTGTAAAAAAGAGCGGACGCCCTCGCGGATATAAGATGAAAGTCTTGAAAGAATAGATAAAATTGCTATAGGGCGAGTCCTCCGAGTTTAAGGACAAGGAGGTGGTGCCCGTATGGTTGCACAGTTCCTCTTGGATGTTCTGGCCGCCGTTGTGGCCGGCGTCCTGGTGGCGCTTATTTCTCGCTACTTTTTAGGGCGTTAAATAGGTTGCCTCTGTAGGAACTGATACTTCCTACAGAGGCACAAAAATCTTCACACTTACCGGAGGACTTGCCCCACCTTTTCTAGTTTATGTTTTTATTTAAGCTTCGTCAAGCGTCTGAAGCTTGAAGCACACTAATTTTTTCCCGGGAGCGATATTTTCACTCGGCTGTATAGTATCTATACACTATAATATAAGTAACAGTACTGCCCCCCCAGAAGGGAAAGCCGGCGCCGCCTGGAAAACTGAAGATGGAAAAAGGGTAAAATGAAAAAAATTTTTTTAATCGCGGGACTGCTGGCGCTTTTGCCTTTAAATCCGGCTTGGGCCGGCCCCCTCACCCTGCGCAACGCGCCCGTCAGCCTGGAACAGTGTACCAACCCCAATCCCGCCAAGGATGATTTGCTGCTGCCTTTCCCCGCGGACGGAGTTATGGCCTTCCGGGCGGTGGCGGTTCAGGCGGAAGGTTTTCTTTGGGATATGAACACCATGTTTGGCTGTGACAATTGTGAACGCGGCCAGCGCGATTATTACGAGCGCCGCTACGGGGTGGCGGTGAGCGGCCCTTTCAGCCTGGCCGATTTTCCTATTGCCTGGCAGGCCAAATTGCCCCGGCCCATCAGCGGAAAATATTATTATTATCTCATAGGGAAATACGAAGTGAGCGTATTTCAGTGGAAAGCTTTGATGGAAGATTGGCGCCCTGGGCCTAATGACCCTCTGACTATTGATGACGCCAGGCCCAAAACTTATCTTTCCTGGTTTGAAGCTATTGATTTTACTAGAAAATATACGGAATGGCTGCTCAAAAACCATCCTGATCAGATGCCGCGTTTTTTCAATGACAGCAAAAATATCGGTTATTTCCGGCTCCCTACCGAGGTGGAATGGGAATATGCCGCCCGCGGGGCCCATAAAGTGAGCAGGGATAATTTACGCCAGGAGGATTTTTTCCCCCTGCCCCCAGGCTCCGCCCATACTGACTATGCCGTATTCAGACCGGAAGGCGCCAGCCATATTGCCGACCGGCCTGAGATCCTGGGCAGCCGCCGGCCCAACCCCATGGGCTTATATGATACCGCCGGCAACGCGGCGGAAATGACCATGGATATTTTTCATTTTTCCCTGGGAGGAAGACTGCACGGTTCAGCCGGGGGTTTTGTCCGCAAGGGCGGCAGCTATCTTTCCGGCCTGGCCGGGATCATGCCGGGGCGGCGGGAAGAAGTGGCCTTTTTTCAGGACCAGGGAGCCACCGCGACCCGCGATATGGGATTGCGCCTGGTAATATCGGGAATCAATACTCCCGCGGGGGCCCGCCCGCAGCAGTTGGAGCAGGAATGGCGTCAAGCCGGGGAAGGCCTGTTGCTGCTGGATCAGGGCAAAAATCCTCTGGAGGAGCTGGACCGGATTGTTGAACACACCACCAGCCCCACGGAGAAAGAAAATCTGCAGCGCCTGCGGGGGCTGATCAAAGATAACAATATCGCTCTGGAACGGCAGCACGCGCTGGCCGCGGAGGGCCTTATTCAGACTTCTCTCTATATGGTGGAGACAGTGAGGAATTATGCCTTGCGCCATAAAATGGTAATTAATGAAATCAACCGGCTGGCCATGGTGAAGGACAAGGCTGACCGCCAGCGCTATGACAGCACCATGGCCGCCTTTGATAAAGGCAAGGAAGAAATGCGTCTTGCTTTGAACGCGGCTTTGAGTTTTTACCGCCTCAAGGTAGAGGAAAGTTTGAATTACAGCGAGGATATGTTCCGGGAAAAACTTAAACTGGCCGGCGGGGAAATAGGCGGAGACGACGATATTCTCTCCCGCAACATGCGTCAGGCTTTGGATATTTATCAGAAGCACGTTATGCTCATGCGTCAGGGGCAGCGCGGGCAGCTGGGCCGGGAAAAAATGCTGTTGGATATTTTGCCGGAAAACTTGAGAGAAGGCCTTAATCTGTGATCAAAGGATATTTAGCCAATAGTTCACCTGTTTTTTCATCCGCGATCTGAATTTGCTCACCATCTGTTCTTCGGTTTAGTCTCTGATGCGGCCAACTGTTCCGCACCAAGCTGCTCCGCAAGACCAATTCCAATTCCCAATAAAAATTATAAAATTTTTTATCGGAAATTGGAATTAAAAATAAAAAATCATATTTTTCCCCGATTTAAATTCAAGAAGCTTCTTTATTCTGCCGTTGTAGAAATTGAAACCATTGGCAAAGGCGACGGCCTTGGCCTGGTCCATTCGCACACGGGCAAAAAGGGAACTTAAAAAAATTTAAGCGCGGGCGCATAACGGATAAAGCGC
>JAIRYI010000086.1 GCA_031267815.1 Desulfarculales bacterium
CGGGTCATATGCTCAATTTCAAAACCGCTCACCTCTCCGTTCACAATCAGGGTAAAGGGCATTTGGTCGGCAGTGACGGCTACCTTGAGTACGCCGTTTTCTCCCGACAGGGGAATGTCCGGCATAGCGGGCGGGGCATTCTGGTCAAACTGGTCAAACCAGCGGCGGTTCATAGCGGCAAGGGTGCCGTCAGCCTTGATTTGCGCCAGGAAAGCGTTGTATTTGCCTAATAATTCCCCGTTCATGGAAATCACCCCAGAGGGTGCGTTGAATATATCTTGCGGCACCGGCACACTGACCAGATCACCGCCCGCGTTCTCAATGAACTCCTTGGCCGTGACCGAATTATAAAGCGTAGCATCTGCTTTGCCCAGGCGCACGGCCTCGAACATGGCGGCGGTATCGTCAAAGTACAGGGGCGACTGATCCTGGAACAGGCCCTTGGCCAGAGTTTCATACACTGTCCCCTGCTGGATGGCGAATTTCCTTCCGATGAAGTCATCCAATGTCAAACCATCCGCTCTGCTGGAAATGGCTGTTTGCCTCGCGGCCTCGGCTTCTGTCTTTCTAGCGGCCGCGACCACGACCCTGATCCAGGCGGTCGGCTGGCCGAAAATGAGCTGCCTGGTACGTTCCTCTGTATTGACAAAAGAGGCTCCGGACATATCAGCCTTGCCTGAGCTTACATAGGGCACAAGCGCGTCGTAGGCCATATAGGTCCATTGCGGAGTATAGCCGTTTTCGCTGGCGAACCAGTTGACTAAATCATTGTCGTAGCCGGCGTGCCCGCCGTTGGCAATCAGGTAGGAGAAGGGCGGGTAATTGCCTGTGTCGCACACCCGCAGCACCCCTTTCTCGCCCGTAAAGCGGTAGGCCGGAATTTGCTCGGGCGCGGGCAGGGCGTTTTCCGTCCAGAAGGCAAACCGCTTTTGCAGCGAGCCATCGGCGGTTTTTTGCGCCAGCCAGGCGTTCCACTCATCACGAAGGGAGGCGCGGTTGAATACTTGCGCATAGCTCAGCAGATAGCGGTCAGGCGGCAGCTCGTAATAGGCAAATCTGCCGTATACTCCGGCATCTTTGAGCGCGCCGTAATAACTGCTGCCCAAAACCACCGCATCCGCCTGCCCGTTCTCCACGGCGGTGAAAGCTTCGGTCATGGTGGTGAAATACACGGGCGTGCAGGGAGCGAAAACCTCCTGGGCGATTTTGTCAAACACATCACCGGTTTCAACTGCCAGACGCAGATTTTTCCCCGCAAAGCCGGTATAATCATTTGCGCTTACAGCAGCATAGCCCGCCTCCTGAAAGGCGGTCAGGAAAGAACCGCAGAAGACCAGAGCGACAAAAACCAAAACACGAAACCTGACCATAGCGCTAACCTCCAGGTGATTTTCAGATTCAGGCGGCCACTTCATTTTTAAGTGTTGCATAGCACTAAAGCAAGAGGAGCGCGCCGCCTATTCAATATTGAGTACATCGGTAAAGCCTGTCATTGCAAAAACTTCCATCACCTCAGGGGAAATATTGCGCAACGTCTGGCGGCCGCCGCTGGCTTGGGCGTGTTTGTGGGTGATGAGGAGTACACGCAGCCCGGCGGAAGAAACGTACTCTACCTTGCCGAAATCAAGGATAACCTCCCGGTGTTCATCAATGGCCGACAATATATCAGACTTAACCTGGTGCGCGGTAATGGTGTCAATTCGCCCGGCAAGCGCTACGACATAGGTTTTGCCGCCGGCATTCTGGATTACTGTCATTATGAATCCCTCCTCATATTATCTCGTATTATAACAGTTGCGGTGGAGTTTTTTAATGGAAATCAGCCCCCAGAAGGTTTTTTCAGTGCCGGCGCCGGTTTGAGAACTGGCCGGGTCACAGCGGCCTTAGCGGCGGCGGGAAGCGGGAGCAGCGCCGCGCGGCCAAGGCCAGGCAGAACCGGAAACAAAACGGGAACCAGCAGAAAAATCAGCCGAAATTTGAAAAATGTCATTTCCCTAACAATCTTTTGTTCTTAGGGAAGCGCTGATTAATTCGCTTAACTGCATAATTCAGCCCGCTTCTGGATTGCATCAAACGCTTACGCATGCCACTCGCAATGACGGGACGGTCATGAAAATTAACGCGATTTTCCATCCGTCATTCCGTGGCTCCTTGAAAACGCGTTTCGCGTTTTACTGGAATTGTCCCGGAATCCAATCCTATTATTTCATCGTGCCGTTGTATTTGCTTGCCAATATGTAAACATAGCTATTTTTCATAAGGTTTCGTCATACTTTTGGATTCCGGGACAAGCCTTCGAATGACAATAGTTAGTTATGTTTTATCCCAATTAATAAGTCTTGAACTTAGAATCCAATACCGCAAATCGCATAATTGCTAAAAGGCATTTTTGCAAAATCCATTTAATCAGCGCTTCCTTAGAAGTCATTTCATAAATGACTTCTAACGCCTGACATATTGTCCGGCTTTGCCGCCATAGCGGCGGGACCTATAGCCCACAACTTCAGCTTTGGGGCCATGTGATCCCTATAAATCACCGGAAAGGTGATTTATGAAATGAATTCTAGTTTATACCTGCGATGTAAAAATGCAAACCGTTTTCCCTCAAGATGGATAATTGGAAGCGCCTGCAAAATCTGCCTTTTTACACGCCAGCCGTTGTTCTCGCCGGGCCAATTCATTCTGAAATTGGCTATGGTGTCATGATCCGGATGAGTGTCAGCAGAAATAAAGCGCATGGCTACGCAATCATAGGTGCCGCGTTCGAGTTTGCGGCTGGAAAAGACTCCCGTCGCATAACCGT
>JAIRYI010000023.1 GCA_031267815.1 Desulfarculales bacterium
TTGGCAGGACATGATTCTGCTGCCACAAACATGGATTCTGGAATATCGGACGCCATAAAATTATGGCCAGACCCCAAAATTATGGACAGACCCGGTGAAACCATGCCGCTGTTGTCACCCAGAATAGCCGCGCTCGCGCTGATCAGCTTGGCCCCACAAGAAACGCTGTCTCCGTTTCTCGCTATCGCCTTATCGTAGGCGGTCGCTGTTGGCGCGCCGGAAATGATGGTATGCGTACCTTCGCATCGCGGACAGGTAACTTGATCGCCCACACAGGCGACTTGTTTACCAAGCAAAGAAACTTTCGCTGATGCCGTGATAACTTCCCCGCCATGAGTTGTTCTGTCCCCCAGAACAATGACTTCCTCTCCATCTATGGTCCACATGCGGCAACTCCTTATTGCAATAATTTTCTATGGTAATCGCTTTATTGTATTTTATCACATAATTAATCGCTATTATTGATAGATTTACGCAATAAAGCGGATGGGCTGAAAGTTACATTATAGCCATATTCCCTGAGTACATCATCCATCCATTTTGGCCCGAGTTCTTTTTCCACTTCAGAAAAATTTAACCCAGTGCTTAGAACAAATTCTTTCCCGTATCCCACGACTGCTGCTCTGGCGACAGTAGCAGAAATTGGCAATTCTTCCGCGATTTGTTCATATTCTTCCTCTGTTCCAGCCTTATCCAGCCTATTTATAATTTCCATATTTTTTTCTAAATCTCTTGCCATTTTCTTCTCTCCTATCGAGTTTTACCAATACTTTTAGTTTGTTGTAATTTCTTGTAAGCCTCTTCCGCCCAGGCCAAATTATTAATGCGTTGTTCTATTGCCTCTTTCTCATTTTGGGGTGCATTTGAGCTATACATCAATTCCCGCAAACGGCTTTTTTGATTGGCTCTGCAATTTAACCGCCCGCCGCCCATAAACTTATTGCTTTACCCGCCTTCAGCTTATAAAATATGGAAGCGCGAAAAGGGTTGTTTTTTCTATTGGCCCGCTTTTCGCATGCCGAGACTTCCGCGTAATTATTTAGTAGACCCTGAAAAAGCCGCAACCGACTTTTTCAGGGAAGAACGCTTAGCTTCAGGCGCCGCTTGAAAGCGCTCGCCGCAAATAAATTGCGGCAGAGCCCTCGCCGTGTTCTGTGAACTGAGCAATAACCGCCGGCCTGCGGCTTGGGCCGCCCGGAGCGCAATAATCCAGCATGGAAGGAGAATAAAATGAATCCTGGCAAATTATGGCTGTTGCCCCTTGCGGCGGCGTTTCTTTTCCCGGCCGCCTCCGCCGGCGCCGCAACTCCTCTCAAAATAGGTTTTCCCCTCCCTCTGACCGGCGAAATCCCCAAAGTGGGAGAATCGTCCAAATACGCGGCGGAAATGCTTAGAGAAGAAATCAACGCCCAAGGCGGGCTGGAAGTGGGTGGAGTCAAATATCCTCTGGAATTTATTTATGAGGACAATGAATCCAAACCGGAGTCGGCGGTCAGCGTGACCCTGAAGCTCATCAATCTGGATGAGGTGGTGGCCCTGGTAGGCCCTCAGTCTTCCCGCCAGGCGGTTCCGGCCGGGGGCGAGGCCAATGAAAACAAAACTCCCATGATAAGCCCCTGGTCCACCAATCCTGACACTACCCGCGACCGCCCCTGGGTATTCCGGGCCGCCTTCCTGGATCCCTTCCAGGCCCCGGTGGCGGCCCGGTTCGCGGCCAAACAGTTTCAGGCCAAAAACGCGGCCATACTTTTTGAAGTCTCCAACGACTACTCCAAGGGTCTGGCCGATTTTTTTAAATTGGTCTGGGAAGAACAAGGGGGAACAGTGGTGGCCATGGAATCCCACGGCCCCAGGGATAATGATTTCTCCGCCCAGCTCACCAAAATTATCTCTTTCAAGCCAGACTTCATTTTCCTGCCCGAAAACTACAATTTCGCCGCTCTTATTGTCCGTCAGGGACGGGAACTGGGCTACAAAGGCCCCTTTATGGGTTCCGACGCCTGGGGTTCGGCCGAGCTGATGGAACTGTGCGGCGATTCCTGCAAAGGTCAGTATTTCTCCACCCACTACGCGGCCGCCGGGGCCACCGGGGCCACCAGGGAATTCATTGACAAATACCGGGCCAAATACGGCTATGTGCCCGACGATGTGGCCGCTCTCACCTGGGACGCCGTCAACATAATCCTGAAAGCCATCCAGCAGGGGGGGGAAGTCAATCCGGACGTGGTTAAAATGCGCGAGATTATCCGCGCCAATCTGGCCTCCATCAGCAATTTCGAGGGTATTACCGGCAACATGCGTTTTGACGAGCAAGGCGACCCCATCAAATGCGCGGTGGTGGTCAGGATCAGCGAGGCGGGTGAATTTACCGCGGTGGAAAGCGTGTGTCCTTAAGATTTGCCGCCGCCGCGCCCTTGCCCCCGGCCGCGCGCGGCCGGGGTTATAATAGGGCCGGGACGGCAGCGGAGCTGAAAAAGAGGAAAACCGTGAAGGAGGGGCGGTGGATTTTATAATTCAGCAGTGCGTCAACGCCTTGCAGTGGGGGAGTTTTTACGCCCTCATCGCCTTGGGCTATTCTCTTGTTTACGGGGTGCTGCGCCTGATTAATTTTGCCCACGGCGATATTTTCATGGTGGGGGCCTACATTGCCTTTTTTGTCTCCACCTTTTTTCTTTCCATGCAGATAGTCTGGCCGGAAGGGGTAGTTCTGGCCTTTACCGTGCCTGTTACCGTAATTCTGACCTCTTTGGTGGGAGTCACCCTGGAACGGGTGGCCTACCGGCCTCTGCGCCGCAAAGGGGTGAACCGCCTCTATGTGGTCATCACCGCTCTCATGTGCGGCCTGACCCTGGAAAACGGCAATCTGGCCCTTCTGGGCGCCAGCCGCAAAGCTCTGCCCTCCCTTCTGGAAAAACAAATCTACGATCTGGGGGGCATTGCCCTCACCAATGTCAAAATCATGGTCATTTTTACCGCCATCCTGGTTTTCGTCATGCTCCACCTCATTGTCACCCGGACCAAGGCCGGCATGGCCATGCGGGCGGTATCCTGGGATCCCTTTGCCCTGCCCCTGATGGGCATACCCATGGACCGGATCATTGTCTTCACCTTTATCCTGGGATCGGGCATTGCCGGGCTGGGAGGGATTATGTTCGCCATGTCCTATCCCGTGCTGGATCCTTATATGGGAGCCATGACCGGCTGGAAGGCTTTTATCGCCGCGGTGGTGGGAGGCATCGGAGAAGTTAAGGGGGCCTTTGTGGGCGGCTTTCTCCTGGCTTTTGTGGAAATCATGGTAGTGGCTTTTCTGCCCTCCACCTTCCGCGACCTCTTCGCCTTTTCCATTCTTCTCCTTATCCTATGGAAGCGGCCCACCGGCATTTTCGGCATGCCCCAGGCCACCAAGATATAGGCGAAGATGAGCATGTCCGGACGCCTGCTCAGAATTGTTCTCATCCTGCTGGGCCCGGCCCTGGCGGCGGCGGCCTGCCGCCTGGCCCCGATCCTGAACGAAGGCCATCTCTCCCCGGCCCACACCGCTCTGATTTACGGCGGCCTGTTTCTGCCTCTGGCCGCTGGAGCCGCCGCCGCCTTAAGCGCCCGCCTGCCCGCCTGCCTCTTCTTTATCCTGGCCGCCGGGCTGGTCATGGCCGCCCAACTCCGCTTTCTGGACAACTATTTCCTCCTGGTCATCATGACCATGGGCATTAACATCATTTTTGCCTCCAGTTTGAACCTGGTTAACGGCTATATGGGGGAATTTTCCTGCGGCCACGGCGGCTTCATGTGCGTGGGCGCTTATGTGGGATCGCTGATTTCCATGGCCTTTTTCACCAGCAGCAAGCTCTTCGGAGCTTCCCTGCTCCCCCCCCACCTGGCTCCTCTGCTCTTCCCCCTGGTGCTGATCGGCGCGGGGCTGGTGTCCGCCCTCTTCGGCCTTCTGGTGGCCCTGCCCTCCTTCCGTACCCGGGGCGACTATCTGGCCATCATCACCATTGCCGCCAATTACATCATCATATCCCTGGTGGAAAATATCGACTTTATCGGCGGGCCGCGCGGCCTGTCGGGTATGAACAAGACAGTGGGGGCCATGCGGGAAGTGGCTGAAATGCCCTGGATGCTCATCTGGGTACTGACAGCGGTCTTTGCCTCCATTGTTTTTTTATACCGCCTGGTGGGCAGCACTTACGGCAAAAGCATTCCCGCGGTCTGTCAGAACGAAATCGCCGCGGAAATCATGGGGGTGAACACCGACCGGGTCAAGCTCACCGCCTTTATGGTCTCCTCCGGCCTGGCCGGAGTGGCCGGAGCCCTCTACGCCCATGTCTACAGTTACGTCAACGCCCAGGCCTTCAGCATCCTCAAGTCCACCGAAGCCCTGGTCATGGTCTATATGGGAGGCATGGGTTCTTTATCCGGGGTGATCATGGCCGCGGCCGCCTTCACCCTGCTGGTGGAAGGCTTACGTTTCGCCATTCCCTTTATTAACAGTCTCCACATCCTGCCCGCCGGCTATGAGATCAGTCCGGTATGGAAATGGGTGCTAATTCCCCTGTGCCTCATCCTTCTGATGCAGTTCCGGCCGGAAGGCCTTCTGGGCAACCGGGAATTGAGCCACTTTTTCCCCCGCCTGAATAAATGGATGAAGCGAACAAGTTCTGAAGAGGAGCCTGATGCCCATTCTGGAAATAAATGATTTATCCCAGCGTTTCGGCGGTCTCCAGGCTCTCACCGATTTTAATATGACGGTGGGCCAGCGGGAGATGGTGGGCCTGATCGGCCCCAACGGAGCGGGCAAGACCACTGTCTTCAATCTGGTCTCCGGCTTCTACACCCCCACCCGCGGCGAGATCCGTTTTGAGGGCAGGAATACCTCCAGGCTCAAACCTCACCAGGTAACCGCCCTGGGGCTGGCCCGGACTTTTCAAAACATCCGTCTCTGGAATGACATGAGTGTGCTGGACAACCTTAGAATTGCCCAATATCACTGGCTGGGCTATGGGCTTGCGGACGCGGTATGGCGCACCCGGCGTTACCGGGAGAGGGAACAGCGCATAGAAGTCAAGTGCCGGGAAATACTGGAAATGATGGATCTGGGGGAATACGCCGGCGAGTTGCCCAAAAACCTGCCCTACGGCCTGCAGCGGCGGGTGGAACTGGCCCGGGCTCTTTCCACCAACCCCCGCCTGCTTCTTCTGGACGAACCGGCGGCCGGACTCAATTCCGCGGACGTGGACGGGCTTATCCGCCTTATCCGCTGGGTGAACCTCGAATTTAAAATCGCCATCTGGATGATCGAGCATCAAATGAAGGTGGTCATGTCCCTGTGCCAGCGTCTGGTGGTGATTGACTTCGGCCGCACCATAGCCAGCGGTACGCCCCAGGACATTCAGAATCATCCCCAGGTGATCAAGGCCTATCTGGGAGATGTGGCGCTATGATGATCCGGGTGGAAAATCTCTATGCCGGCTACGGCAAAATCGAGGCCCTGCACGGCCTGTCCTTTGAGGTGGACGAAGGGGAAATAGTCACTCTCATCGGGGCCAACGGAGCGGGCAAGTCCAGCACCCTGAAGGCAATGATGCGCCTGGCTCCGCCCGAAGCCCCTCTGGTGAGCCGGGGGGATATCCTCTTTAAGGGCAAATCCATCCTCCCTCTGGAAGCCCACAAGGTGGTGGAGCAATGTAAAATGACCCTGGTGCCGGAAGGGAGGCGCATTTTCGGCAACCTCACGGTCATGGAAAACCTGCACCTGGCCGCCTGGACCCGGAGTAAAGAGGAAATAGCCGGGAACCTGGAGCGCATTTTCGATCTCTTTCCCCGCCTGGCCGAGCGGGCCGGGCAGCAGAGCGACACTCTCTCCGGAGGAGAACAGCAGATGCTGGCGGTGGGCCGGGCTTTGATGACCGGCTGTTCGGTCATTCTCCTGGACGAGCCTTCCATGGGCCTGGCTCCTCTGCTCATGTACGACATGTTCCGCACCCTGAAGCGGCTCAATACCGAATCCGGCCTGACCATCGTGGTGGTGGAGCAAAACGCCCGCCTGGCCCTGGAAGTGGCGGACCGGGGCTACGTCCTCAACACAGGCGAGATCGTGGCCCAGGGGAGCAGCGAGGAACTCATGCGTCATTCCCATATCAAAGAAGTCTACTTAGGAGGCTGAAGCGGTTCTTTCACCGCCCCTGTTCATAGCGCCAGGCCCCGTCTTCATTAAAAGCATAGTGAAGCAGGAAAAAGCCTTTAACTTTTTCCGCCGGCAGAGCCAGATCCCGGGGGCGGAAGTTATTATCCACAATATATACGGTTCCGGAGATCTCGGCCGCCAGGAGGGCGTGCCAGCGTTTGAGGGAGGGTATTTCCACCACCAAAAGGCGCAGCTTTTGGCTGGCCCAGCCCAGAGAGCGGAGGAGAAAATATTTGCATATGGCAAAGTCCTCGCAGTCGCCGCCGTGATTGCGCAAAAATTCCCGGGGAGAAGCAAAATATTCGCCCATGCCGTAGCTTACCTTATCCAGTTTGCCACCCATCTGCACATTGATAAAGCCGCTTACCGCCCGCAGCAGATCCAGGCGGTTCATGGCGGAGAGGGATGGATATAAATTGTTCCAGAAATAAGCGTAAGGCGCGGGGAAACGGGCCTTTCCGCCCGGAGGGAAAACAGGATTCTGCTGCTCGTCCCGCCGCACCCGCTCCCACTGCGGGGCAAATCTGCCGGCAAAAACAGAATCTCCGGCCTCCCCGGCCATACGCGCGCCCATGAAGGCGCGCCAGGGATCAGCCCCGGCCGCCGGCCCGGCCAAGAGGAGAAAGGCCATAAAAAATAAAAAATAAACCGGATAAAAGCGCATGACCCGTCAAATCCAGTATCTTGTGTCACTTAAAACTTATATTTTATGATACTAAGAAACGCAAAGCAAAATTGGACGATTCATTCTTATCTCTTCGCGGCTTTGACAACTGCGGCCAGCCGTTTAAGCATGGATGCTTAACCGGCCGGCAAAGGGGCATACCACTGGAACGATTTGATTTTTTATGCCTTTTAGACGGCTTAAAAACAAAACCATGATTTCTCGCCCTACCCACCCTTTAAAGGTGTTTGTTTTTAAGCCGCTTAACACAACCGGGAATATGCAGTTTGCACCCGATGAATTAGGCTGCTAAAGTGTACATTTTTAAGTATTACAGCGTACGAGTGCGAAATTGCTCAAGTATTAAAAATCTTAAGCGCCAAGGCCTCGCTAACCCGGCCGCTGTCAGGGCGAACGGGGGCGAATGGACACGGGGCCACAGGCGCGAGCCGCAATTTACGCACGGCAACCGCTTAAAAGCGGCGACTAAAGGTAAGCTTTCTTATCTGGAAAAGCCGTTTTCGGCTTTTCCAGAGGCGGCTAATTAGTGCCCATTTCCCAAGAGCGCAGATATTTCTTCTGTTCGGCGGTAAGCGCGTCAATCTTGACGCCCCAGGCCGCCAATTTCAGCCGCGCCACCTGCGCGTCAATCACTTCCGGCACCTCATAGACCTGCTTTTGCAGCTTGGCCGCGTTTTTCTTCATATATTCGGCGCATAAGGCCTGGTTGGCAAAACTCATATCCATTACGCTGCTGGGGTGTCCTTCCGCGGCGGCCAGATTGATCAGACGCCCTTCACCCAGAACATAAATCCGCTTGCCCCCGCTTAAAAGGTATTCTTCCACAAAGTCGCGGACAATCCGGCGTTTTTTGCTCAAGCCGGCCAGTCCCTGGAGATCGAGTTCCACATTGAAATGGCCGCTGTTGGCCACAATGGCCCCGTCTTTCATTTTTTGGAAATGCTCGGGCCGGATAACATTGAGGTTGCCGGTTACAGTACAGAAAAAGTCGCCCAGGGGGGCCGCCTTGACCAGCGGCATTACCCGGAAACCGTCCATAACCGCTTCCAAGGCCCGCAGAGGATTTATTTCCACCACAATGACGTCCGCGCCCATGCCTTTGGCCCGCATAGCCAGCCCTTTGCCGCACCAGCCGTAACCGACCGTCACAAACACCGCCCCCGCCAGAAGGCGGTTAGTCGCCCTTATGATGCCGTCAATGGTGGACTGGCCGGTGCCGTAGCGGTTGTCAAACATATGTTTGGTGGCCGCGTCGTTTACCGCCACAATAGGATACCCCAGCACTTTGGCGGCGGCCATGGCCTTGAGGCGGACCACCCCGGTGGTGGTCTCCTCGGTGCCGCCGATAATGCCGTTTAGAAGCTGTTTGCGTTCGCTGTGAATAGTGGAAACCAGATCCGCCCCGTCATCCATGGTAAGGTCAGGCTTGGCGTCCAGGGCCGCGTTCAGATGCTGATAATAAGTCTTGCCGTTTTCACCTTTAATCGCGAAAACAGGAATGTTTTCATTGACCGCCAGCGAGGCGGCCACGTCATCCTGGGTGGAGAGGGGGTTGGAGGCGCACAGCACCACATTGGCTCCCCCCGCTTTTAAAGTGGTGACCAGAGAAGCGGTTTCGGTGGTTACATGCAGACAGGCGGCCAAAGTAGTGCCTTTAAGAGGTTTCTCCTTGGCAAAACGCGCTTTTATCTGGGCCAGCACAGGCATGGACTGGGCAGCCCACTCAATCCTAAGCCTCCCTTTTTCCGCCAGGGTCTTGTCTTTGATATCATAATTCATCTTTGTATCCTTACAAGAGAAAAAAAGTACCCATAAATCATCCCGGTTGGCACCCAGCTAAAGGATATCTTTCAGCAAAGCCGCCTTGTCGGTCTTTTCCCAGGGAAAGCCGTCCCGGCCGAAATGCCCGTAAGCGGCGGTGGCGCGGTAGATGGGACGTTTCAAATCAAGCTCTCTGATGATGGCGGCGGGGCGGAAATCGAAAACTTTCGCCAAAGCCCCGGCTATTGCCGCGTCCGGTTTGCTCCCGGTATTGAAAGTATCCACCATCACAGACACCGGCTGGGCCATGCCAATGGCATAGGCCACCTGCACTTCGCATTTGCGGGCCAGACCGGCGGCCACAATATTTTTAGCCGCGTAGCGGGCCATATAGCTACCCGAGCGATCCACTTTGCTGGGGTCCTTGCCGGAGAAGCATCCCCCTCCGTGACGGCCCATGCCGCCATAAGTGTCCACAATGATTTTTCTGCCGGTGAGGCCGCAGTCCCCCTGCGGCCCGCCCACCACAAAACGGCCGGTGGTATTGATATAGATTTTGCTTCCGGCGTCCATCATGCCCTCCGGTATCACCTTTTTTATCACTTCGGCGACAAGGGCTTCTTTCAGGGTATCCTGAGAGACTTCCGGCGTGTGCTGGGAGGCGATCACCACTGTATCCACCCTTTGGGGGCGGCCATCTTTATATTGAACCGTAACCTGGGTTTTGCCGTCAGGCCGCAGAAAATCAAGAATCCTGTCATGCCGCACCTGGGCCAGACGCCGGGCCAGGCGGTGGGCCAGGGTTATGGGCAGAGGCATCAACTCGCTGGTCTCATCACAGGCAAAACCGAACACCAGACCCTGATCCCCCGCGCCCTGTTCTCCGGACAGGGAGGTCTGGGCGGTGACTCCCCGGGAAATATCGGCGGACTGCTTGTCAATGGTGAGCATAACTCCGCAGGTTTCCCAATCAAAGCCCATACGGGAATCGTTATAGCCAATATCCCGGATGGTGGAGCGCACAACATTGGGAATATCCACCCAGGTTCCGGTGGAAATTTCGCCCGCCACCACCGTCAGGCCGGTAGTTACCAGGGTTTCACAGGCCACCCGGCTCTCCGGATCATCGTTTAGCATGGCGTCCAGGATAGAATCACTGATTTGATCGGCTATTTTGTCAGGATGGCCTTCGGTGACAGACTCGCTGGTGAATAAAAAATCTGAACTCATAAAAAATTTGTTCCTCCCTGATAACAATAAAATATTCCCGCGCAAAAGCAGATTATGACCGGAAGAGGCCAAAACTCTTACCGGCCGTAACATTTTTTTGCGCGTTTTTAACTTGCCGGGAAAGAATGATCTTTATCCGGCAGTTAAAATAATACTACAAAGTCCGCGCCGCCGCCACCAGCGGCGCGTTCACAGGTCCGCATTGCCGGGAAAGGCCGCTCATTCGCCAGCCCGTCCCGGCAACTGCCGGAAGCGGCGGCCCAAGATAAAGACATGAGAAGTTTCCCCCCTCTCTGGGCAGGCGCGGGGCAATGCGGTATGATTTAGGGTTATGGAAAGCACAACCCCTGTTATAGCCATTGTCGGCCGTCCCAACGCGGGCAAGTCCACCCTCTTCAACCGCCTGACCAGAAGCAGGCAGGCGCTGGTGGACAGCGCGCCGGGAGTGACCAGAGACAGGCTTTACGGCCGGATCCGCCATGGGCGGCATCAGTTCACGGTGATTGATACAGGCGGTTTTGATCCGCCGGCCGACCGGGAATTCGCCGCCGCGATTCATGCTCAGATTGATCTGGCAATAGAAGAGGCCAACGCCGTCATCTTCCTGACTGACGGCCGCCAGGGCTTAAACCCTCTGGACGAGGAGATATACCGCCGCCTCCGCCGCTGCGGCAAACTCCTGATTGTGGCGGTAAACAAAATCGACAGCCCCGCCCAGGAGGAGCATGCTTCCGACTTTTACCGCTTATCCTGCGAGTACACCCATTTTATCAGCGCCGCCCACGGTTACGGGATGACTGATATGCTGGACAGTCTGGCTCTGCTCCTTCCGGAAGCGGCGCAAGAGGACCCTGACAAAGACGGAGAGGGAAGCGACGGGTTCAGCGAAGGTTTTGAGGGCAGGCTGCGGGTATCTCTGCTGGGCCGTCCCAATGTGGGCAAATCGTCTCTGTTGAACGCTCTGACTCAAAGCCAGCGCAGTATGGTAAGTGATATTCCCGGCACCACCCGGGACGCTTTGGACACACCCTTCACCCGCCAGGGCCGGGAATACTTGTTTATCGACACTGCCGGCATCAGGCGTCAGGCGCGCATAAACAGCAAACTGGAATGGGCAGGCATCTTTCGCTCCCTGCGGGCGGTGGAGCGCTCCCATGTGGTCTGTCTGCTCCTGGACGCCTCCCAGGCGGTTGCGGATCAGGATCTGCGCCTGATCAGCCAGGTGACAGAGGCGGGCCGGGCCATGCTTACACTTATAAACAAAATCGATCTTGTCAAAAACGACCCTGAAGCCGGGGCGCGGCTTAAAAGAGAAAAAGAACGCATAACCACGCTGGCTCCCTGGACCCCCTTTCTGCCCGTCAGCGCCCTTTCCGGCCAGGGGCTGAATAAAATTTTCTCATGGCTGCAAACAGTGTTTGCCCAGTACAATTCCCGAGTCTCCACCAGCCGGCTTAATCAGGCTCTGGAGGATATAGTGGCGCGCCACAGTCCTCCCCTGCTGCAAGGCAGGCGTCCCAAATTTTTTTACGCCACCCAGACAGAGGTGCGCCCGCCAACCGTTGTCCTGTTTGTCAACCGTCCCGAGAGTATTCACATTTCTTATCAGCGCTACCTGCATCACCGTCTGCGCGAAGCCCTGGGGTTGCGGTACTCTCCTTTGCGCCTGATATACAAGGCCAGGAAAAAACAGGCTTAAGCGGGCGCATTTTTATGAAAGGCAATGCCATGTTCAGAAAAGCGGCCAATATTGTCCATCAGTCCATTGCGGTCAAAGAAGCTTTCATCAGCCAGGGGCTTGCAGAAACTCTTCAGGCCGCCCAGGTAATCGCCCAGGCCATTCTGAAGCGGAACAAACTTATCATTTTCGGCAATGGCGGCTCGGCCGCCGACGCCCAGCATATGGCGGCGGAGTTTGTCAACCGCTTCCTCATGGAGAGGCCGGAGCTGCCGGCTCTGGCCCTAACCACCGACAGCAGCGCGCTCACCGCCATAGCCAATGACTACAGTTTTGAGGAAGTATTCTCCAAACAGGTCAAGGCCCTGGGCCGGGAAGGCGATGTGGCTTTGGGCTTAAGCACTTCCGGCCGCTCGGCCAATGTGCTGCGGGCGTTGGCGGCGGCTAAGGACCGGGGGCTGGAGACCGTTGCCCTGGTGGGGAATAACCGCAATGAAGTCAGCCCTTTGTGCGATATCGTAATCAGCGTCCCCAGCGACCACACTCCCAGGGTGCAGGAAACGCATGGCCTGGTCATACATATTATTTGCGAAACGGTGGACAATATCCTGTTCCCCTCTCCTCTGACCCCGGAATAAAGGCCTCTTAAAACCTGAAACGGCCTGAACGGCGGGGAGCGATCCTTACGCCTTATTTACAAACCCGGCCCCAGGGCCTAAAATTTCGTAATGATATTTAAACCATCCATAATCAGCGGTTACATTTTCCGGGAAATTCTAAGCCCCTTCTTTGTCAGTTTGGGTGTATTCACCTTTGTTTTGTTAATGGCCCGAGGCATGCAGATGACCAGCCTTATTGTAAGCCGGGGCTTGGGAATGGATATTGTTGCCCTGCTTTTCTTTTATGTCATGCCATATTTCTTCGTCTTTACCATCCCCATGGCAACCATGCTGGGAATTCTGCTGGGGCTTTTGCGGATGAACAGCAATAACGAGATAACCGTTTTGAAATCCTCCGGTCTGAGTTTGTGGCAAATGCTGCCGCCGGTGGCGGCGCTGGCTTTTCTGGCCTGGCTGGCTTGTTCCGCCCTATCTTTTTGGGCCATGCCCTGGGCGGATTATCAATTCGAGCAGCTGCTGCTGCGGACAGCCAGAGAGCGGGCTGATCTGGCTTTGCAAGACCGGGTCTTT
>JAIRYI010000056.1 GCA_031267815.1 Desulfarculales bacterium
GTTCCAGGCCCGGCAGACCGCCAGTTCCACCTTGAGCCAGTTGGCATATCTGGCCTCATCACTCCACAGGGTACCCATTTCCGGCAGGGTATAGCGTTTCAGCATGATATTTTTTCGCCTTGTCTTTTCGCTTATGCGCTGTATTGGAGCAACATGTTAATTGCTCCGAGGTATAAGAGTTTATATAATACTGTAACCGGTTTCGCGGGAAAAGTCCATGCCCGGCGATTTGCGGCAGGTCTCGGATTAAAGACGCGCTTCCAGGTGGCAGGCGCGGAAATGGCCGGGGCCGATTTCCTGCAGGGCCGGTTCTTCCCGGGCGCAGAGAGAGAGAGCTTCCGGGCATCGGGGATGAAAACGGCAGCCGGAAGGCGGGGCCAGAGGGCTGGGCATTTCCCCGGTCAGGGGCGGGGGTTTCCTCCCCGGAGTGAGGCTGGGGGCAGAGCGCCACAGGGCCTGAGTGTAAGGGTGGAGGCCGGCGAAAGATTCCAGCGCCGCTGCCGGCATGGTTTCCACTATCTTGCCCAGATACATTATGGCCAGGCGGTCGGCCAGGTGGGTGACCACGCTCAGATCATGGGCGATTAGAAGATAAGTGAGACCGAACTGTTCCTTAAGGGTTAAAAGAAGATTGAGTACCTGAGCCTGAACGGAGACGTCCAGGGCGCTCACCGGCTCATCGGCCAGCAGTAAACTGGGGCGCAAGGCCAGAGCCCGGGCGATGCCGATGCGCTGGCGCTGTCCGCCGCTGAACTGGTGGGGATAGAGCCGGGCCTGCTCAGGAGCCATGCCCACCGCCCGCAGGAGGAAAATAATCTCCTCCTCCATATTTTCTTTTCGGTTGTGAATAATAAAAGGCTCGCTTAAAATTTCCCGGACCGTCATTTTGGGGTTCAGGGAAGTGGCCGGGTCCTGAAAAACTATCTGCATCTGGGTGCGCAGGGCGCGCAGGCGGCGGGGAGAAAGGGCGTTCAGATCCTGGCCGGAGAAGAAGACCCTGCCCGCGCTGGGACGTTCCAGGGCCAGGGCCAGACGGCTCAAAGTAGATTTGCCGCAACCGCTCTCCCCCACCAAAGCCAGAGTCTGGCCGGGCGTCAGAGTCAGGCTGACCCCGGCCAGAGCGGAGAGTCTGATCCCGCGTCCGGCCATAAATCCCTGGTTCACGTTATAATCTTTGGACACATTTTCCAGCCGGAGCAAAGGCATGATTATTTTCTCTCCTGATGGCGGAGAAAGCAGGCCACCCGCCTGTCTCCGTTCAGATTCAGCAGAGCCGGTTCAGCCTGACGGCAGAGGTCCAGGGCCTGGGGGCAACGGGGAGCAAAAGAGCAGGCCGCGGGCGGAACTTCGCCCAGGGAGGGCACGGTTCCGGCAATGACAGGCAGCTTTTCACCCGCCCTGGCCTGGGCCGGCAGACAGGCCCAAAGGCCCTGAGTGTAAGGGTGCAACGGGGCGCTGAACATTTGTTCTATGGCGGCCACTTCCACCAGGCGGCCCGCATACATGACGGCTACCCGCTGGGCCATCTGAGCCACTACCGCCAAGTTATGGGTTATGAGCAGGCAGGCTGATTTTTCTTCCTGTACCAATTGTCCCAGTAAGGCCAGAATCTGGGCCTGAATGGTCACATCCAGGGCGGTGGTGGGCTCATCGGCCAGGAGAAGGGCAGGATTCAAAGCCATAGCCATGGCAATCAGCACTCGCTGCCTCATTCCTCCGCTCAGTTGATGGGGATAGTGGCCGGCCCGCCGGGCCGGGTCGGGCATGCCCGCTTTGCCCAGCATAGTCACCGCCTCCTGCCATGCTTGTTTTTTGCTGAGGCCAAGATGAGCGGTATAAACTTCGGCCACCTGGCGGCCCACAGTAAAAACCGGATTGAGGGCGGTCATGGGTTCCTGAAAGACCATGCCTATATCCAGACCGCGCAGGGAGCGCAGCTTTTCCGGCGTCAGAGCGGTCAGATTCCGGCCTTTAAAGAAAATTTCCCCCTGGCTTATTCTGACGCCGGGAGGCAACAGGCCCATGACGCTGAGGGCGGTCATGGATTTGCCGCTTCCGCTTTCCCCCACCAGCCCCAGAATTTCCCCCGGAGCAAGGCTCAAGTTCAGACGGTCAATAATTTTGAGCGGCGCCTTGTCCCGGCCTTCCAGGATCACGGTGAGATTTTTTATTTCCAGGGTATTGGTCATATCTGAAAAACGCCTCCAGGCTGTCCGCCCCAATTATAGCGTGCCAGGGCGGCCCCGCGCCATGTCCGGCTTTTCCACAGACAGTTTGGACGCCGCCCTGGTAACAGCCGCCGTTCGTTCAGACTGGCGATTAGCATTTTTTTGCAACCAGGCTTGTAGAACTTCTCTCGGTGCGGTTTCGGGGCTGCCAGAGGCAAAGGGAGGTTCTGGTGCATACTCCATATTTAACGCAATGGTTTTAGCTGTATTCTCTCCCCACAGCTCTACCGCGAGGGTCAGCGCCATATCAATACCGGACGTAACACCCGCAGCGGTTATACGATTGCCGTCCTTGACTACCCGGCGTGGAATATAGGTGGCTCCCAAAGGGGCAAGAAGATCAGTCGAAGACCAGTGTGTTGTTGCCTTGTGCCCGTGTAAAAGGCCGGCAGCGCCCAGAACGAGAGCGCCCGTGCAAACACTAGCGACGTAAGTTGCGCTTTCCGCCTGTTTACGCAAAAAGGTAAGACTTTCCTCATCTTCCAGCAATGGAAGTATGCCGGAACCACCCGGCACACAAAGGACGTCAAGCTGAGGGCAATCTACCATAGTGACTGTCGGAGCGATTGCCAAACCATCACTGGATTTTATTGGCGTTAGGTCTTTCCAGATCAGATGCACGGCTGTCTCTGGCCCGGCGGCGAAAACACCGTATGCGCCTGTAAGATCAAGTTGAAGCAGGCCGGGGAAAGCTAAAAATCCGATGACCGTTTTGCTCATGTTGGCTCCAATATAAAGCAGAAGGGGTGAATTTTTGGATTTTAGGGATTATTTCTCATTTGGTTTGTCCTTACGAGTAAGCCAAATTCCGAAAGCTGTAAAGGCTCGGTATTAAAGATATCCGATACTCCGTATCTGGCCAAGGCTTCTTCCAGGGCGGACACACAAAAATCCGTATCCATGGTGCTGGAGAGTCTCCAATTTAGCACTTTGCGGATGTACCAGTCCACAATGGCAACCAGGTACAAAAAGCCTTTACGCATGGGGATATAGGTTGTATCAGCACACCATACCTGATTGGGCCGGGTAATGGTCAGATTACGCAACAAATAGGGGTAACGTCTGTGTTCACGGTTGCCAATGCTGGTTCTTGGCTTCTTCCGTCTTGATTGCACCGGAAAAAACATCAGCCGCTGAATCCTTGAGTTGCTTCACTCAACGGTGAATCTGCGTCTGATGGACGCCAAACTCCGAACTTAATTCGGCAATGGTCTTATCACCTGAAATCGCTGCCAATGCCACCTTGGCCTTAAAAGCCGGTGAATGATTTTTACGCTTCAACATTAAATACTCCTTTCGTTCAAGTATAGCTTACACAACTGTCCTAATTTTGGGGAGTACCTCTAATAATCAACGCTCCGGATGCTGCAACATGCTGAAAAAGAATAGTCTGTGGTTCCTTTATTCGTTCGTTGCCCGCGAGTAGCGCTCACGCAATAGAGTAACGTCACCAGGAATTATTTCACGGCTTTGGCCGGCCTAAGGCTTAACCCTCCCCGCCGCGCTGAGGGAACAGTTTTTTGAAATAAATGGCATAGCGCACCCCTGACCATACCGTGATCACCAGCACCACCCACATCACCCAACTGCCTATTTCGTGAAAATCAATGTCAAAACGGGGATAATGGAGAATCAGCATATCCAGGGCGATCAGTTGCAAAATGGTTTTTATTTTCCCCCAGGCGTCGCTGGGCAGGCGAAACCCGTTCTCCGCGCTCATGGCCCGCAAGCCGGTTACGCAAATTTCCCGGCTGATTATAATGATGGCCACCCAGGCGGGAAGCCGGTTCAGCCACACCAGCATGACCAGCATGGCCGCCACCAGAAGTTTATCGGCCAGAGGGTCCAGATATTGCCCCAGCACTGTGACTTTATCCAGACGCCGGGCCAGCCAGCCGTCCAGGCAGTCGCTAATCCCCACCAGGGCAAAGATAACCGCCGCCGCCGCTGTCCAGAAGGGGTTGGAAAAATACAATAATATCACCAGCAGGGGTATACAGGCGACCCTGCCCATGGTTATCATGTTGGGAATGTTCAGCCAGTACCAGTCTTTCATTGAGCCCGTTTTTCCCAATCGCGCAAAAATTGTTGAATTCCCTTGTCAGTCAAAGGATGCTGAAGCAGCTGGTCAATGACTTTTAAAGGAACGGTAGCCACGTCCGCGCCCAGCAGCGCGGCTTGCAGGACATGCAGGGGATGGCGGATGCTGGCTGCCAGCACCTGGGTGGGGAAAGAATAATTGCCGTAAATTTCCACAATCTGGGAGATTAATTCCATGCCGTCCTGGCTGACGTCGTCCAGCCGGCCCACAAAAGGGCTGATATAGGTAGCCCCGGCCTTGGCGGCCAGCAGGGCCTGCATGGGAGAAAAACACAGAGTGCAGTTGGTTTTTATGCCGTGTCCGCTTAAATGGCGGATCGCCTTGAGCCCATCTTTGGTGACAGGCAGTTTGATGACCACATTGGGCGCCCATCCGGCATAGACCAGAGCCTCGGCAACCATTTCCTCATATTCCAGGGCCAGCACCTCCACGCTCACCGGGCCGTCCACCACTTCCAGAATTTCTTTGATGCAGGACACGAATTCTTTACCGGTCCCGGCCACCAAAGAGGGGTTGGTAGTCACTCCGTCCAGCACCCCCAGGCTCAAGGCCTCTTTAATTTCAGCAATATCCGCGGTATCAATAAATATTTTCATCTTCTCTTCCTTATGCGGCCCCATACCACCCGGAGGCGGAGGCGAAACGGCCCCCCTCAAGGGCATATTCTCAGGCCTTTTAAATGAATCCCAGGCGTCTGGGCGTGTTTTTCTTCGCGCTCGGGCATATTCTTTTACATTTGCCGCAGTAAACCGTACTTGCTCAAGGCCGTTCCTCTTTGCCTCTTACCATTTCCAGAAATTTATTTTTGCACTCCACACTGCAAAAAAAGTGTTCCCGGCCGCCATGCTTTAACATCAGAGCCTGATTGCGGGGCAGATATACTTTGCAAATGTTGTCCTGCACCATTTCATGCAGGCCTTCCGGCGCGGACGACTTCGCTTCTTCCGCGCCGGCGGCGCTCTTGGATCTGTTTCTAAGCCAGGTTACTATCAGGCGGTATAACAGCCAGATAATCAGAGCGACCAAAAATACCCGCCATAAAAATCCTGTCACGCTATTCTCTCAATTCTCTGTTCCCGCTTGAGCCTGGGATCCATATTTTCCCACAGGCGGGTCACGGTCTGTTCATATCCCGGCACCGGCAATTCCGGGGCCAGTTCCAAAAGAGGCAGAAGAACGAAAGCCCGTTCCGCCAGCCGGGGATGGGGAATGATTAAATCGGGCAAGTTGACGGTTTCCCGGCCGAAAATCAGAATATCCAAATCCAGGGTCCGGGGGCCGTTGACTACTCTCCTCTGCCGGCCATGCAGAGTTTCTATTTCTCCCAGCCTCTTTAGAAGGCATGAAGGACTCCCTCGGTAACAGGCCGCCACCACCAGATTATAATAATCCGGCTGGGGCGGCCCTCCCACCGGCGCGCTCCCATAGAGTGAGGAGCGGGCCCGTTCCCGGTAAGCGGGCAGGGCGGACAGCTGCCGGAGCGCTTTGCCAAAAGTGGCGGCAGGGTCGCCCAAATTGGCGCCCAGGCCGATATAAACCAAGGCTTATAACTCCAATGAACGCAGCCGTTTCACCGCTTCCCGAAGGCGGCGCTTATCCACGGTCAGGGCAAAACGCACATAGCCCTCGCCCGCCTGACCAAACCCGCTCCCCGGAGTGCTGACCACCCCAATCTCAGTAAGCAGTTTCATGGTAAACTGGGAACTGCTGTAACCGGGCGGGCAAGGCGCCCACACATAAAAACTGGCTTTAGGGGGGGTGACGTCAAGACCGGCGGCCTGCAGCCCGGCCACCAGAACATCGCGCCGCTCCTGATAGAGGGCGCACATCCGCTTCACTTCCGGGGCCGAATATTTCAGCGCGGCAATGCCGGCCAGCTGCACCGCGTCAAAAGCTCCCGAATCTATCTGGCTTTTAACTTGGCCCAGGCCCGCCACCAACTCGGCGTTGCCCACCGCGAAACCCAGGCGCCAGCCGGTCATGTTAAAAGTTTTGGACAGACTGTGGAACTCTATCCCCACTTCCTTGGCCCCGTCAATCTCCATAAAGCTCAAAGGGCGGTAGCCGTCATAGGCAATTTCCGTATAAGCGGCGTCGGAAACCACAATCAGCTTGTGCCGCAGCGCGAATTCCACCACCGCGGCGTAAAAATCCTTTTCCGCCACCGCGGCGGTGGGATTGTTGGGATAATTGATAACCAGCATTTTGGCCTTTTTCAGGGCCTCCGCGGGAATGGCTTGCAAATCGGGCAAAAAATTGTTATCGCGCCGAAGCGGCATTTTCACCGGGATCCCCCCCGCCATGACGGCGGCGGCGCTGTAAACCGGATAAGCCGGATCCGGCACCAGCACCACCTCGCCGGGATTGACAAAGGCCAAAGGGAAATGAGCCAAACCTTCCTTGGAACCGATCAAAGTGACCACTTCGCTTAACGGCTCCAGACTGACCTGGAAACGCTCTTTATACCAGCGGGCCGCCTCCTGGCGAAAAGTACTCAGGCCGGAATAGGCGGGATAGCGGTGGGTGGCCGGATCCTGGGCCGCTCTCCGCAATTCCGTAACAATATTGGCGAAAGTCGGCTGATCAGGGTCTCCCACCCCCAAGTCTATAATATCTTTGCCCTGCCTGCGCACTTCATCGCGCAGCCGGTCTATCTCTTTGAACAGATAAGGCGGAAGTTGCTGTAAGCGTTGGGCTTTCTGAAACATAAACATCCTTTCTCATTGGCGCGGATAATTGACCAGACGGCCCACGCCTTCCAGTTCCACGCAGATTAAGTCTCCTTCTTTCATAGGGCCTGTTCCGGAGGGAGTTCCGGTGGCGATTACATCGCCCGGGTGCAAAGTCATTATCCGGCTCACGTAGGAAACAAGGTAAGCGGCGCTGAAGATCATATCGGAAGTGCTGCTGTCCTGGCGGACTTCACCGTTGAGGAAAGTCCGGAGGCGTAAATTATCCGGGGAGAGGTCCAGGGCAATAGCCGGGCCCAGGGGGCAGAAGGTGTCAAAGCCCTTGGCCCGGGTAAACTGGCTGTCCTTAAACTGCAGGTCCCGGGCGGTGACGTCATTGAGGCAGGTGTAACCCATAATATAATCTCCGGCTTTTTTCTCTTCCGCCTCATGACAGGTTCTGGCTATGACCACGCCCATCTCCCCTTCAAATTCCACCCGAGAGCTGGAAGAGGGCAGCAGGATGGCAGCCCCGAAACCCACCGCCGAAGATGACGGTTTGGTCAGCAGCAAAGGCTCCTGGGGCACATCCAGATTCATTTCCCGCGCGTGGAGACGGTAATTAAGGCCGATTACCACTACCTTGCCCGGTTCACAGGGGGCCAGCGGCTCCACCTTGTCCGGATCCAGCTCCCGCCGGCTCAGGCTGCCGTTGGCAAAGGGCGATCCGTCATAGGCCAGCAGGCGGCCCTGACGCCACAGGGCGTAAGATACGCGCCCCTGGCTGTATACCCGCATCACCGCTTCCCGGGCATAGATATTTTCACTGAAATCAAACATGCGCTTCCTTACGGTTTATTTTAAATGCAAAACATCCTGCATATCATAGAGACCCGGTTCTTTGTCCTTGAGCCAGACCCCGGCCCGCAAAGCGCCCGCGGCAAAGGTGGCGCGGCTCTGCACCCGGTGAGTAAGTTCCAGACGCTCGCCCGGGCCGATAAACATCACCGTGTGTTCACCCACTATATCGCCGCCCCGGATTACCGAAACCCCTATTTCATCCCGGCCGCGGGGGCCGGTCAGGCCCAAGCGGCCATGGCGGCAGACCTTGTCCGGATCAAGGCCCCGGGCCTGGGCCAGAGCATTCAAAAGTTTCCGGGCGCTGCCGCTGGGCGCGTCTTTTTTCTGATCATGATGAGCTTCTATAACTTCCAGGGCATAATCTGAACCCAGAAGCGTGGCTATGCGGCCGGCCAGAGAGATCATGAGATTCATGCCCAAGCTGGTGTTGGAGGTGAAGAGAAGGGGAATTTGCCTGGCAAAGGCTTTGACCTTTTCCTCTTCTTCCTCGCTGAAACCGGTGGTGCCCAGCACAACCGGAGTCCCGGTCCGGACGGCCAGAGCCAGATGCTCCAGGCTGGCCGCCGGAGCAGTGAATTCCATCAGCACCTCGGCCCCGCGCAAAGCGGAACTTTCCATTGCCGCCAGGCGGCCCGGCAAAGAGCTTTCGCCCAGAAACAGAGCCAGTTCCCGGCCCAGATCCGGGTGGGCGGGATATTCAAATCCGGCCTTCAGAGTATAGTCATAAGGATGGGAGGCAATAAGCCCGGCTAGAGCCCGGCCCATGCGGCCGCCTATGCCGGCAATGGCGAAATCGGTCATATATCAAGCCTCCGCCAGCAATCCGTAATGACTCAGAGCCGCGGCCAGCCTGTCTCTGCTCTCCCGTTCGGGCCCGCACATGGGCAGGCGCAATTCCGGGCTTTTGATCAATCCCGCCAGGTAAAGGGCGGTTTTAATCATTATGGGATTGGTCTCTATGAATAAATCCCGGCACAGAGGCAGATAGCGGTAATATATTTCCCTGGCCTCCCCGATTTCGCCTTCCCGCCACAGACGGCACATATCGGCTGTCTGGCGGGGCAGAAGATTGCTGAGTACGCTCACCACCCCGCTGCCGCCGATGGCCAGCACCGGCAGGGTAAGGGTATCGTCACCGGAAAGCAGATCTATTTTATCCCCGCACAAAAGCTTTATTTCCGCCATTTGCTGCACATTGCCGCTGGCCTCCTTGACGGCCGCCACCTGGGGAATCCCGGCCAGCCGGGCCATGGTGGCCGGGGTGATGTTAACCCCCGTGCGGCTCATTATATTATATATCACCAAAGGAAAGTCTGTCGCCTCGGCCACCGCCGCAAAGTGCTGATAAAGGCCCTCCTGGGTGGGGCGGTTGTAATAGGGGGCAATGTGCAGAGCCGCGTCCGCGCCGGCATGTTTGGCGTGCAGGGTCAGGGCAATGGCCTCGGCGGTGTTGTTGGAACCGGCGCCGGCCACCACCGGCGCCCGCCCGGCCGCCACTTCCACGGCAAAGGCCACCACCCGTTTGTGCTCCTCATAGCTCAGAGTAGCCGCCTCGCCGGTAGTGCCGCAGGGGCTCAAGCCGTCTATGCCCGCGCTTATCTGGGTTTCAATAAGATCCGCCAAGCTGTTTTCATCCACTCTGCCCCCGGCAAACGGCGTGACCAGAGCGGTGATTGCTCCTTTGAACATTGTCCTCAACTCCTAAAGCAATAATTCTCTGTCAAGGCGGCCGCTGTAGACATAAGCGGCCTTGCCTTCCAGGAATACCTGATCAAATTCGCTGCCCTTATCGGTAAAATACACTTTTAGAATTTCCCCGCTTTTCACTCTCACCGACACCGGCGAACTCAGCCCGTGGCGGCGCGCCATGGTCAGGGCCGCGGCCACCGCTCCGGTGCCGCAGGCCAGAGTTTCTCCTTCCACGCCCCGCTCATAGGTGCGGATCAGCACCTGCCCGCCGCTTAAGAGGGCGAAATTGACATTGGCGCCGGCCGGAGCGAAATGTTCATGGCGGCGCAGGGCGCGGCCCCAGTTGGACACATCGGCGCCGGCTAGATCCGTGACCTCGGTTACCGTGTGGGGCACGCCGGTATTGGCGCCCATGAGGCTGAATACCTTTCCCCCGGCCTTCAATTCAAGCCCGTAATAAAAGCCGGAAGGCAGGGGCAGGCCAATCCGCACAATATTCCCCTCCTCCAGCCAGGCGCGGACCGCTCCGGCCAAGGTGGCAAAGACCATACTCTTGCCCGCCAGCTTGAGATCATGGGCAAAACGGGCCGCGCAGCGGGCGCCGTTGCCGCACATCTCGGCCAGGGAACCGTCGGCGTTGAAAAAATCCCAGGCGAAATCCAAAGGCCCGCAGGCGGATTGCCCGGCGCCCGCCTTTTTTAAGGCAATGAGGCCGTCGGCCCCCACTCCGGTTCCCCGCGGACACAGTCTGACCGTCAGAGCGCGCAGGATCTCCTGGTTCAGTTCTCCCCGGCTGTTGTCTATCATAATAAAATCGTTGCCTGTGCCGTTCATTTTGCGGAACTCAAACCCGCTCAGGCAACTTAAATCAAGGTCAGTCATTGTTTTTCATCCATCCCGGGAGGCGCTCCCCGGCGCACAGTGCCTCTACCGTCTGGCGGGGCCGGATAAGCTCCCATTCTTTTCCTTTTATCATGACCTCGGGGGGCTGAGGCCGGGAGTTATAATTGGACGACATGCTGAAGCCATAGGCTCCGGCGCTCATGACCGCCAGATAATCACCGCTTTCCAAAGGGGGCAGTTCCCGCTCCCTGGCCAGATAATCGCCGCTTTCACATATCGGACCCACCACGTCCACAGTCTCGGCCGCGGCCGTAGTGGGCGCCCGGAGGGGCAGGATACGGTGATAGGCGTCATACATACTGGGCCGGAGCAGATCATTCATGGCCGCGTCCACCACCGCGAATTTTTTGCGGGGGCCTTGCTTGGTGAACAGCACCCTGGTCAGCAGCACTCCGGCATTGCCCACCAGGGAGCGCCCCGGCTCCAAAATCAGCTTCAGCCCCGACTGCCGGAGTAGGGGCGCGACAGCCGCGGCATATTCCCGCCAGGCCGGAGGTTCTTCATCTTGGTAGGTTATGCCCAGCCCGCCGCCCATATCCAGATATTCAAGGGTAATCCCTAAAGACTCCAGGCGCTTGCTCAAGTCCAGCAAACGCCCGGCCGCGTCGGCGAAAGGGAGGGTATCGGTGATCTGGCTGCCAATGTGGCAGGATATTCCCTTTACCTCCAGATGAGGCATCCGGGTGGCCAGTTTATACTGGGCCAAGGCCTCGTCCGCCGCCAGCCCGAATTTGTTGGCGGCCAGCCCGGTGGTGATTTTAGGATGGGTTTTGGCGTCCACATCAGGGTTGACTCTTAATCCCACCGGCGCCCTGACCCCCAGCCGCCCCGCCGTTTCATTGACAAGCCCGAGTTCCGCCGCGCTTTCCACATTAAAGAGCAATATCCCCGCCTTCAGGGCCGCCTCTATTTCCGCGCCGGTTTTACCCACTCCGGAATAGACGATTTTGCCCGGATCCAGGCCCGCCCATATGGCTCTTTGCATTTCGCCGCCGCTGACAATATCCGCTCCCGCGCCCCAGGAGGCCAGAAGCGCCATAAGCGCCCGGCTGCTGTTGGCCTTGACCGCGAAGCAGATGAGCGGATTTATGCCGGTAAAGGCCTGGACGGGTTTTTGCCAGGCCTTATGCAGGGCTTCCCGGGAATACACATAAACAGGCGTCCCCGTCTGGGCGGCAATATCCTCCAGAGGCGTCTCTTCCCCGCAGAGCCGTCCCTCCCGATAACTGAAACCGTCAAACATCACTCACAGATCTCCTTCCGGCAGATACAATACGGCAAAGGCCTGACCCGGATCGCCGCTGTCTCCTTCCTCGTCCAGAGCCGTCACCCGGTACTCATAATATTGACCGGCTTTTACCTGGCGGTCAATAAAAGTGTTTTCCGTAAAATCGGGCGGAGTAATCTGCCGCCAGGGATCACGCCTTTCTCTTCTCTCAATAATATAACCTTTTACTTCCGGATCGGCCACGGGTTCAAAGCGCAGATAGATTCCCGCGGGCAGGCTTACCCCGTCCAAATCCGTGGGCGCGGCCAGAGAACTCATCCGGCCCCAGGGCGCGGCCTTGGCCCAGTCTCCGGGCGGGCCCAGCACCAGGATTTCATCACCCCATACCCTGGCGCCACGCACCCGGTAACGGTAAGTTCGGGAGGGATTGGCAGTGAAATCATTGAGATTAAAGCCGGTCAGGGGACGCGTATTTAAATTGACCGTTCCCTCCGGCCCCCGGCGCTCCACCAGGTAAGCCAGGTGATCGCTCTGAAAAAGAGGGTCGGAAAAATTCTCCTCCGCCTGCCAGGAAATACTCCTCCGGTCTTCCAGAGTCTTGGCTTCCACCGTTGGCGGGGGAGGGGGCAGGCTCAAATTATAACCGTAAACCAGAGCCGAGGGAAGGGAGCGGCGTCCGGCCCGGTCCACCGCAATGGCCTGATAAGCCGCCTTTTGACCGTAAGGTGCTTCATCGTCAATGAAAACAAAGCTCTCTTCTTCTCCGCTGCGCGCGGATTCATCCAGATCAAAAGTTCTGGAGGAAGATAACAGCGGCAGGCACTCCTGGCATTCCGGACTTTGCTCAAAAGGCAGATAGGCGTATTTGAAGATGACCCTCACAATGGCCTTATCCGGCCCGGCCGCCGCCGGGAGGCGGAAAGCCACTTCTATGCCCCGGCCGGTGGTGACAGCGGCCAGGACCGGCGGAGCAGGATTCTGCTGGGTCATGGGTATGGGCCACCCTTTCACTCCGCAGCCGGCAAGCGCGGCCGCGGCCGAAAGCAGGACCAAAGCCAGGAGAGATGCTTTCAAAGCCATAATTTTTCTCTGGCCCTGGTCAGGGCCTGGGCCACCAGGGCATAAGAGGTTCCGCCCGGACTGGAGCGGCGGGCCACCGCCCGCTCGTGGGTCAGGGCCTCATATATGTCAGGGCCTATCAGTTGATGCAAGGCCTGCAGAGTTTCCAGATTCAGCTCTTCCAGGGCAAGCCCGTCCCTTTCCGCCAGCGTCACCGCCCGGGCCGCCACCGCGTGGGCCTCCCGGAAAGGGAGACCGCGGGCCGCCAGATAATCGGCCAGCTCGGTGGCGTTCAGAAAACCTTTTTTTACCGCTTGGCGCATATTGCCGGCCTTGATTTCAAGGCCGCGCAGCATGGGGGCCATAACCTTAAGGCAGTCCAGGACCGTATCAAAAGCGTCAAATACCGGCTCCTTATCTTCCTGCAGGTCTTTGTTGTAAGTTAAAGGCAATCCTTTCAACACGGTGAGCAGAGCCAGCAAGTCACCGTTGACCCGCCCGGTCTTGCCCCGTATGAGTTCGGCCGCGTCCGGATTTCTTTTCTGCGGCATAATGGAACTGCCTGTGGAAAAGGCGTCGGCCAGACGGATAAAGTCAAATTCGCTGGAAGACCACAGCACCAGCTCCTCCGCCAGGCGGGAGAGGTGGGTCTGAATGAGCGCGCAGGCAAAAATGAATTCCGCGGCAAAGTCCCGGTCGCTGACCGCGTCCATGGAGTTGGTCAGAATTTCGTCCCAGCCCAGCTCCCGGGCAACCAGTTCCGGGTTGACGGAATAGGTGGTGCCGGCCAGGGCCGCGGCCCCCAGGGGCAGGACTTTCACCCGCCGGGCGCAGTCGGCGAGACGCTGGCGATCCCGCCAGGCCATTTCCACGTAAGCCAGAAGATGATGAGCCAGAAGCAGAGGCTGAGCCCGCTGCAGGTGGGTATAGCCGGGCATGATCACCTGGCCGTACTTTTCCGCCAGCTCCACCAGGGCGCGCTGCCATTCCGCCAGCGCCAGATCGAGCTCTTCGATGCTGTCGGCTGTCCACAGGCGCAGATCAAGGGCCACCTGATCATTGCGGGAGCGGGCGGTGTGCAGCCTGCCCGCCGCTTCGCCGATGAGTTCTTTAAGCCGGTTCTCCACGTGGGTGTGAATATCTTCCAAATCCTCCCGCCAGGGAAAATCCCCGCGCTCCATCTCCGCCAGCACCGCGTCCAGACCGTCCCGGATGGCCCTGGCGTCCTCTTCGCTCAATATTCCCTGCGCCCCCAGCATGGCGGCATGGGCTTTGGAGGCCTTTATATCCTGGCGGAAGAGGCGCTTGTCAAAATGGATGGAAGCGTTCAGCCGTTCCATTAAGCTGTTGGTGGGTTCATGGAACCTTCCCTGCCAGAGTTTTTGCCCCACTTACTTATTTCTCCCCTGCAAGGCGTGGGCAATGCGCAGGCGCAGGCCGTTCAAACGGATAAAACCGGCGGCGTCAGCCTGGTTGTAGACTGTATCCGCCTCAAATGTAGCGATATCAGGGCGGTAGAGGGAATTGGGAGAGCGGCGTCCCAGCACCGTAACATTACCCTTATAAAGCTTCAGTTTCACCTGGCCGCTCACCGGTTCCTGGGCTTTATCCATAAACTGTTGCAATAATTCTCTCTCCGGGGCAAACCAGTAGCCGTAATATATGAGTTCGCTGTATTTTACCAGCATGCTGTCGCGCAGGCGCAGGACTTCGCGGTCCAGGCAGATGGATTCCATAGCCAGATGAGCGGCGCGCAGGATGCTGCCGCCGGGAGTCTCATAGACCCCCCGGCTTTTCATGCCCACATAGCGGTTTTCCACCATATCCACCCGGCCGATGCCGTGACGGCCCCCCAGATCATTGAGCGCCGTCAAAAATTTGCCAGGGGAGAGAGGCTGGCCGTTTAGGGCCACGCCATCGCCGCGCTCAAAATCCACGGTGATTATTTCAGGCGTATCCGGGGCTTTTTCCGGAGACACGCTGAGCAGATACATCTCTTCGGGCGGTTCCAGCCAGGGGTCTTCCAGAATGCCGGCCTCAAAGGAAATATGGAGAAGATTGCGGTCGCTGGACCAGGGGCGCTCCTTGCTCACCGGAATGGGTATTCCGTGGCGGCCGGCATAGGCCATCAGGGCCTCACGCGAATTCAGATCCCACTCCCGCCAGGGAGCGATGATTTTTATATCCGGGGCCAGGGCCTGATAAGTCAGCTCAAAGCGCACCTGATCATTGCCTTTGCCGGTGGCGCCGTGGGCTACCGCGTCCGCTCCCTCCTCTCTGGCTATTTCAATCTGCCGTTTGGCGATGAGAGGCCGGGCCAGACTGGTGCCTAGAAGATACGAGCTTTCGTAAATCGCCCCTGCCCGGAAGGCCGGAAAGACATAATCGCGCACAAACTCTTCCCGCAAATCATCGATGTAAACTTTGCAAGCGCCGGTGTGCAGAGCCTTTTCCCTCACCGGATCCAGTTCTTCCCCCTGCCCCAGGTCCGCGGCAAAAGCCACCACCTGGCAGTTATAAGTCTGGGCGATCCATTTAAGAATTACCGAGGTGTCCAGCCCTCCCGAATAAGCTAACACAACTTTTTTTATTTTGTTATCCATGAGTTATTGTATTATTCCTAAAGTTAAAGCCGGAAATGGCCTTATTTTTTGATAGATTTTAACTGGTTGCCCAAAATACGTTCATCAGGCGCTTTGCCAAATTGTATATCTTTTTCCCCCCAGATTCAACCTGGATTCCCAAAATATCATCACCCTCAAATATCATCACCATGACGGTGGCTTGAAGTCAAATATATTTCCCGATAAAAATTTTGAAATTTTTTATCAGGAATTAGAATGAGACGGTATTTTTTGGGGGAGTAAGGCGGCAAAAACAGCTTGCCTTGCTATGACCTGTCCCCTAAAGCGAGTCCACCCTCAATGAAAGTGTTATAGTGTTGTGTGCTTTCTTGCCGTTCAGCCCTTAGTGATGAGATCCCGTAGGGGCCGAAGAGCGTGGGGCTGAACGCCGGCGGCCGATAGCTCAAGGAACTATGCGGCCTGATTGTATTGTAAACGCCCCATCGTCTTTCCGTCAACACTCGCACTTCGCCCAAAGTGTCGAACAGTTTCCAGATAAAAACTCATCTCGAAGTTTGCCGTTGAACGATTACACGCAGTCGTTTTTCCAAGGACTGCCCGGCTTGATGAACTGAGGTGGCCCCCTTTTTTCGACAGGCAACTACAGTATTTTAGCTTGTCTTTTCCCTCATCAGGCTGCCTTTAGCAAGTCTTGTTTACAACCTGGATTCCCGAAAACACATAACGATGATGGGAGTAAACAGGCGGGAATAAGTAGAAAACATATTGAATTTATGAAGAAATGGCAAAATAAGAGTTGACAGAACACCTCGTCATGTATTATAATAAAGAAACGCGTGACGAGGTATAACTATGGCAATCATCCATCAAAAAGACAACCGGTCAGGCATAACTTATGCCTATGAAGCCATATATAGGTGGGATA
>JAIRYI010000004.1 GCA_031267815.1 Desulfarculales bacterium
TGTCCTGGGAAGATGTTCAGGTGTTCATCCAGCGTCTGAACCAGAAGGAAGGGCATAGCCGTTACCGTCTGCCCACAGAGGCGGAATGGGAATACGCGTGCAGGGCGGGAACGACAAGCACGTATTCATTTGGTGATAAGTGGTTTGACAATTATGACCGTTATGTTTGGACTGCGGATAATGCCGAAAATACGACGCATCCTGTGGGTCAGAAGCAGCCCAATGCCTGGGGATTGTACGACATGCACGGGAACGTTTGGGAGTGGGTGCAAGACTGGTATGATGGTGTCACCTACTATTCCAGAAGTCCTGACAGCGATCCGGGCGGCCCCGCATCAGGCACTGCCCGGGTGGTTCGCGGTGGCAGTTGGCAATCCTCCGGCGGATATTCCTACTCGGGCGCTCGCTACGCCCTTGAGCCGGACGGCTACCTCAACGTTGCGTCGATTAGCTGGAAGGGCGGCGGTGGCCTGGGGTTCCGGCTTGCTCTCTCTCCAGAGTAGGCGGGCAGGCGCTGACAGGCGTGGGGAGGGGGGGGGTCGAAAAAAGGCTGTTTGACGCTTCAAACATACCCAAAGCATATTGACATCTCAGCCATATTAAGTTAATAGTATAAGCATGCTGGAACACTTCAATATTTTAGATTGGGCCATGATTCTTATCGGGGCGGTTTTCGTTGTCAGAGCCTTGTACAAAGGGTTACTGCGCGAATTCGGTAATCTGGCGGGGTTGTTGCTGGCTGTGGGGGGCGGGTTTTTATGGTACCAGCCGGTGGCCCAATTTCTGCGCCGGGTAGTGGGAGTGGCCGATTTCTGGTGGGAAGCGGTGGCCTTTTTGCTATGTTTTTTCCTGATTTACCTGCTTATCATATTCATCGCCGGGCGCATTTCCAAAGTGTTGCACCGCTCGTCCCTGTCCTTTATTGACCGCGCTCTGGGCGCCTGTCTGGGCATATTAAAAAGCATTGTCATCTGCTATCTGCTGGTAAACATACTGCTCATGGTTCAGCCCTTCGTCAATTTCCCGGCTGATCATAAAGGAAGTGAAGAGAAAACCGGCTGGGTGAGCGATTCTTATCTGGCGCCCATCGTGGTTCAGGGCGGCCGTCTTATACTTGCTTTCATTCCCGACGATTTTATTGTCAGCTTGCAGGAAAGAGCCGGATTAATCAAAGAGCAGGCCCTGGATACTATCCCTCCCCAGTTGCCTCCATCCAGATAAAATGCCGGAACGCCTGTTAAAATTACTGGACAGACTGCGCCATCCTCAAACCGGCTGCCCTTGGGATAGAGAACAGACCCCGGCCAGCCTGTGCGCGGGCATTTTAGATGAAGCTTTTGAGCTGGTGGACGCCATAGAAAACCATGGCCCTTTGCAGGTGGCTGAGGAACTGGGCGATCTGTTGTTCCAATTATTATTTGTCGTCCATATTTATGCCCGGAAGGAACAGTTCAGCCTGGATGAGGTTATAGACGGAATTGCCGCCAAAATGATCCGCCGCCATCCCCATGTATTCGGCGGCGAGACCCTCACCACTTCCCGCCAGGTGATTAACCGCTGGGAACAAATCAAACTCGGCGAAAACAGGCAGGGTCATCCTCTGGACAGTGTCCCTTTGGCTCTGCCCGCCCTGGCGCAAACAAAACGTCTGTGGAGCAGGGCCAGCCGCCTGGGTTTGGTGGAGGATAAACCGGTGAGGGAACGGGAATTAAAAGATATGCTGGAGCAGACCCTGATTTCAGGCGAGGCCCGGCAATTGGCGGATTTTTTATTTAAATTGGTCATATGGGCAAGCCAGCGCCATCTTGACGGAGAAACTCTGTTGCGCGCCGCCAACCGGGAGTTCAAAAATGCCGTTAAAGAACAGGGGCGGGAATGAAAATGAATCCGTTTTATCTTTTTTGCCGGACAATTTAAATAATTCTTGCCAAATAAAGGCTAACACTCTATTATATATAATAAAATATTAATATCAGAGCAAAGGCTTTATTTTTTATTCCCGGTGAAACGGTTTAGCGGCAACTTTTGCCGGAGAAGACGGGCGTTGCTTGTCTAATTGGTAAAATAAACTCAATTTTGCTATACTTGCAAGTTAAGATTTGAGTATTTTCAGGAAGGATTGCATATGAACAAATCGCAGTTAATTGAAGCTCTGGCCAAAACGGAAGGCCTAACCATCAAAAAAGCGGAAACCGTTATCAATATCATGTTTGACGCCATAGAAGACGCTCTGGCCCGGGGAGACCGGGTGGAGATAAGGGATTTCGGCAGTTTTAAAGTAAAGGAATATGATGGTTATCAGGGGCGCAATCCTAAAACCGGCGAAGTTATAAGCGTGGGGAAAAAGAAGCTGCCTTTTTTCAAGGTAGGGAAAGAACTCAAGGAAAGCGTGGATAAATGAACCTTGACAGCCGGACCTGATGAGGCTGTTCAAGATGCAAATTAATTTGATATACATGGCAGATAAAAATCCCCCAAGTCCGTTTTCACAGACTGGGATCAAAAATCGCGTTTAAAGCGCAACAGACGCGTGTGAACCCCGTCAGGTCCGGAAGGAAGCAGCGGTAAGCAACGGCAGACTGTGTCGCAGTACAAAGGCGGTCTATGATCCCAGCCTGGAAAACGGACTTTTTATATTTCACCGCCTGCTTGAGGTTTGGGGGGCGGTATACCGCCAGGCCGGCCGCTCATTTTGCCTTACCGGCAGGGAAGTTTAGAGGAATCAGGTTTTTTGCAACTTTTTTTCGATGATCAGGAAGCGGTGCGCTTGCTTTTCGGCGCGCAAAACGCGACTTTAAAATTTATCAGCCGGGAGCTTGAGGTCAGTACCGGGTTCAGAGGAAATCAGCTCACTTTAAACGGCGCCGATTACCAGGTGGAACTGGCCAGGTCTGTGCTTGAACAGCTCTATCAATTAATCCGGGACGGTTATCCGGTATATGACGCCGATGTTTCCTACGCGTTGCGCATTTTGCGGGACAACCCCAAAGCCAGGCTGAGAGATATTTTCCTCGACCAAGTCTATCTTACCGGAAAAAAACAGATAATATCGCCCAAAAGCAAAGTGCAGAAGGATTATCTGCAGGCTATGCGCGCGCACGACCTGGTATTTGGCGTCGGCCCGGCCGGCACGGGAAAAACTTATCTGGCCATGGCCAAAGCGGTTGACAGTTTATTGAAAAATGAGTACGAGCGCATCATCCTGGCCCGCCCGGCGGTGGAGGCGGGAGAAAAGCTTGGCTTTCTGCCCGGGGATCTGGCGGAAAAAGTAAACCCCTATCTGCGCCCTCTGTATGACGCTCTGCACGACATGATGGATTTTGAAAAATATACCCGGCTCCTGCACAAAGGAGTCATTGAGGTGGCGCCTCTGGCCTTCATGCGCGGGCGCACACTTAACAATGCCTTCATAATTCTGGATGAAGCCCAGAATACCACCTCCGAACAGATGAAAATGTTTCTTACCAGGTTGGGGCACCGCTCCAGGGCAGTGGTTACGGGCGATATCACTCAGGTTGATCTGCCTGGGGGTATTAATTCCGGCCTGATTGAAGCCATGCGCCTGCTGGAAGGAATTGACGGCATCGCCTTCGTGCGCTTCAGCCGCCAGGATGTGGTGCGGCATAAATTGGTGCGTGATATAATCAGGGCTTATGAAGGAGCAGGCGAATAAAATCAGGGAACACGGTCTCAGCGAAATGATCGGCATAACCAAGCGCCGCGCCGAATCAAATCTTGAAGCGCTTAAAGACAATAACCTTTTTTTACTGTCGGATCAGGGCCAGCAGCAATTCCACTTCCGCCCGGGGGCGGCCGGTGGAGGAAGCAATATCCTGAGCGCTGTGGCCTTTGCCTGCCATTTTGATTACCTGGGCGCGGAAGTCCTGATCGCTGAACAAAGGCGGCTCGTCGGCGTTCATCCGGTGAAGGGGGTGTCCTGGGGGCAGATTGAAAGGATCCTCGGGCGGAAGCGGCGGAGTGAGCAAAGAGGCGCGGCCTTCTCCCCGAGCCGGGGCCGGAGCGAGAGGCGCAGGGGCGGCAAGAGGGGATGAATGTTCAGCAGGCTGCGGTTTAATTTCCCGCAATTGCTCTGCCATGGCCTTGAGTTCGCTGATGCGTCCATCGAGGGTAGCCAAAGTGGTGCCCACCAATTCCCGCTTCTCGCTCAGTAACCGGTCAAACTCGCGGGCCAGATTGCCCGCTTCGGTCACAAAATCGGCTACCGCCAGACCGGCCTGCTCCCGCGCCTGTTGGACGCCCGGCCTGCCTTTGGTCCGTGACGCCAGCAAAAATACCGCCAGCAACAGGACAATATCAATGACGATCTGGATGATCCACCAGATTTCCTGTCGATATAAAAATTCCATATTTTAATTTGTTTATAAATTACACGATAATATCCAGGGTACTTTTGCCGTGAAGGCCGGGGTTGCCTTCTTCTTCCGCTTTTTCTCCCTCCTTGGGTTTCCGTTGAGGCCGGCTCTCCCGCCGCTCCTGGTCCTGGCGGCCGTCTCTGTTGATTTTGTTTTTCGCTGGGGACTGCTCACTCTGAATCACCTGGCGGCGCTCTTCCTGGGTTTTTTGCTGCTGCTCCAAAGCGGCGGCCTGCTGCTGCAGTTCACCTGTTTTCTGCACCGTTTGCTGCAAACGCCCAATATCGCCCGCCTGCTGGATTACTAAATTAGTTCCTGTAGCCATGAGGCGCGCCCTCCTTATTAAAATCTAACCGGCGAATAAAAATTCAGGAAAATATATACGGCTTATGACATGACGTCCCAGGGCCTGATTGATATGCTCCATAATCTGGTCGGAAAGAAAATTGTTTTGCCGGGCATAGTTGAGATCGCTGTTGGAGCGGCCCGCGAAGCCGCGGTAAATGGCGTCCCTGATTATCAGTATGTCTTTTTCATTTTGCAGGATAAAATCCCGCTCCTGAGTATTCTGGCATTCCAGAATAACAGCCAGACGGAGGAGACGCCCCTGGCCGTCGGAAACAAGGGGAATCAGAAAAGGCTCCAAAGACAGCCGGTTAAGGCCGATCCCGGCCTGTGCCGGCGGGGGCGGGGCGGGGCTGTCCTGGGCAACCGGGTCCGGCGGCGGGGGGGAGGATGAAGGCGCAAAAAACAGCCAGGCCGCCCCTGCCAGTAAAAGCGCCAGCCCGGCCGCGCCGCCTATAATTATAAATTTGCGCTTTTTATCCGGCGAAGAAGCTGCCTGCGGAGGGGGAGAGGATGAGGTAGGCTCATATTTCTCCTTCGGGGGGAGAACCGCTTCCTGCGCATCCTCTTCTTCCTGAGGCACGGGCAGGTCTGCTTTGTCCAAGACAACCTTGCCTCCGGCCATTTCCTGCTTTTGTTCAGCCATTCACTTTTAGAGTCTCCTGCTCATCAGAGCCGGTAACGCGCCGGGGGCAACGGCTATTTGGCAAAAATTTTCTCAATCTTTTCCGCCAAGGTTTCAGCGGTGAAAGGTTTGACAATGTACTGGCTGACTTTAAACTTAACCGCTTCCAATATATTTTCTTTTTGCGCTTCAGCCGTGACCATCAGAAAAGGCATATCTTTAAATTCCGGATGGTTGCGTACCCATTTAAGAAGTTCCAGTCCGCTCATTTTGGGCATATTCCAGTCGCTGACCACAAAATCGATGCGTTCGCTTTCCAGTTTGCGCACCGCGGTCTCTCCATCGTCAGCTTCCACAATATTTTCAAATCCCAGTTGTCTTAAAATATTTTTCACGATTCGCCGCATGGTGGAGAAATCATCCACCACCAGAACTTTCATTTTAATATCATAGCCCATTTATTTTCCCTTCTTCGCTCAGCTTCGTCAGTTAATCGGCCACTAAAGTCTTCACTCGGCCTTTCAGCCGCAAAATAGCCTTAGTGTGCATCTGACTTATCCTGGATTCAGTATAACCTAAAACTTCACCAATTTCCCTCATTGTGAGTTCGTCATAATAATACAGCGATATAACTAATTTTTCCTTTTCCGGAAGAGAGTCGATAGCTTTGGCCATCTGGGCGCGCAACTCGGCCAGACCCAGCATCATCAGAGGATCTTCTCCTTCTTCCCTGCTTAGGGCCTGCATAATGCGATCCGGATCCAGATTGCCCAAAGGCCCGTTCTGATCATCCAAACTGAGCAAAGTCACTCCTTTGACCTCATCCAGCAACTGATAGAATTCTTCAATATCTATATCCAGTTCCCGAGCCACTTCTTCATCGCTGGCCGCCCGTCCCAACTGGCTCTGCAATTGGTTGTAAACATCCTCCAATTTGCCGCTTTTGCGGCGGATGCTGCGAGGCACCCAGTCCATGGCCCGAAGTTCGTCCAAAATGGCTCCGCGAATGCGAAATTCCGCATATGTCTTGAATTTGACATTCTGGCCGGGATCAAAACGGTCTACCGCGTCAATCAGACCCAACACCCCGGCGCTCATCAGATCTTCCAGAGATATGTGAGACGGCAGGCGCATGGCAATGCGTCCGGCAACATAGCGGATAATGGGGGCATGCTCCATAATGAGAGCTTCCCGCTCCGCCGGATTATAACCCGCCCGGCTGTTCACACGTCCTTGGCTGTCGTATGCCTGTGTCACTTTTTTCATCGCCCTCTACTTCATCTCCACCAGCCTTCTCCAGAAGAACTTAATATTTCCCCTGGAGGGATCTTCCACCGGCCGGGTAAGCAAGGTTTTGGCCAGGATACCCACCGCCTTGGAAGCTTCCGAACTGGGAAACGCTTCCAGAAAAGGAGTTTGTCTGATCACCGCCTTGCTCACCAGGGGATCAGCCGGAATATAACCCAGATAATCCAGAGAAAGGCCGGTAAGGAAGTGATCCACCGCGGTGGAAAGTTTCCGGTAGACATCTTTCGCCACCAGCGGGCTTTCCACATTATTGACCACCAGGTAGAACTTGCGCTCCTGATGCTGAGCAAACAGCACTTTCATCAGAGCATAGGCGTCAGTCAGGCTGGTGGGTTCGCCCGTGGCCACCACCAGGCGTTCCTGGGCCGCCATATTAAAGTATAACACCGTATCGCTTATACCGGCGGCGGTATCAACTATAACCATATCTATATCTATATCATCCGGCAAGCCGTCCAGAGCCTGGAGCAGGGCCATTTTTTCATTGGCGGCCAAATTACTGAGCTGGGCCACCCCGCTGGCCGCGGGCAAAACCCATATTCCCGCCGGGCCGCGCACCAGAACTTCGGCAATCTGTTTGGAGCCGTTAAGCACGTCCTGAATCGTGTAGGCCGGATTGAGGCCCAGCACTACATCCACGTTGGCCAGGCCGAGGTCAGCGTCTATAATCAATACCTTACGCCCCAATCTGGTCAGAGCCAGGGCCAGATTGACTACCATATTGGTCTTGCCTACGCCGCCTTTGCCGCTGGTGACGCATAAAGTGCGCACCGGACGCGCCTGCGGGGCCGCTACCGCGGCAGGCGAACCGCGCGCTCTTTTTTGAGCCGCCAGGCGTCTTAAGGTCTGGGCCTGATCATTAGGAAACTCTTTGCTCATAAATATTCCTGTTCTTCCTCACGGGGCGGCATCAGCCGCTTGACCAACATTTCCCGGTTGGCCTCTTCCAGGTCATCGGGGACCTTCTGGCCTAAAGTCACATAGCTTACCGGCAGCCCGCTTCTCACCACCTGATTTAAAATAGGGCCAAAAACGCTGGTTTCATCAAGTTTGGTATATATCAAGGTTTTAGGTTTAAACCGTCCAAAACTGCGCACCACTTCCTGTTGATCTCTGTCTCTGGTGGGGCAGGCCATGACCAGATGGCAGGTGGCCTGGGCGCCTCCGGCCAGAATCGCTTCCAGGTCGGCCATATTGTCCTGGTCTTTAGGGGAGCGGCCGACTGTATCCACCAGAATAATATCCTGTTCACGCAAATTATTTAACACCTCGCTGAATTCCCCGGCGTTGGAGGCCACGCAGGTGGGCAGATCCATGATCCGGCCGTAGACCTTGATCTGCTCGGTGGCGGCAATACGGAAGGTATCCAAAGTCACCAGCCCCACCTTCATGCCCAGTTTAAGCGCGCACAGAGCGGCCAGCTTAGCCACGGTGGTGGTCTTGCCCACTCCGGTGGGGCCCACCAGAGTCCAGATATCAGGCCTTCGCTGACTGTAGTGGAGGCCGGGGCTGACTTTCAGCATTTTCTTCAGGCGGATGGCCAGACGGGGCAGCAACCCCCGTCCGCCGGAGGGCCTGAGTCCGTCCAAAAGCTGGGCAATGATGGCCGGGTCCACTTCCTGCCGCTTCAGATGATCATATATGGGCAGCAGTTCCGGACGGGCGGCGAAATTGCCGGCCGCTTCGGCGGCTATTACATGCCGGCCCAGCATCTGGCTCAACCCTTCCACTTTCCGGGTCAGCTCATCCAGGACCGGGCCGGACAGGCCGGAGTTAAGCGCGGATTCCGGCGGCGGGGGTTTAGATTCCGGCTTATCTCCCGGCGGATCGATAGCCGCGGTTATTTCTACTCCTCCATCGGGTAATTTGCCGGTAGCCAGAATAATAGCGTCGTCGCCCAAGGTCTCGCGCACTTTGCGCATGGCCCGGTTCATATCCTCGGCGGTGACTCTGATTACCCTCATAAGCCGCGGCCTCCCGTTTCAGGCGAAGCCTGCATCTGCACCGTGCCCACTGAATGAACATTAATGTCGCCCACCAGCTCATTATGGCTCAGTACGGCCAGAGTGGGGACAAACCGCTCCACGGTTTTACGCAAATGCCGCCGCACCACCGGCGAACACAGAACCACCGGCGGCTGGGCCAAAGGCGCGAATTTGTCCAGGAGCGCGCTGATGCCGTTCAGGATGGCCTGCACCCGGTCCGGCTCCAGCGATAGGTACACACCCTGGTCGGTCTGTTGCATGCCGCCGGTAATTACGTCCTCCACCACCGGGTCCACGGTGAGTACATATAAATCGCGGTTATTGGAGCCCAGAATGCCCTTCAGGATACCGCGGGCCAGTTTCTGGCGGCAGTATTCGGTCAAAAGCTCCACATCCTTGGTCATGGGGCTGTAGTCGGCCAGGGTTTCGGTAATGGTCAGCAGATCGCGGATGCTGATACGCTCTTTGAGCAGCTGCTGCAACACTTTCTGCACCGCGCCCAGGCTTAAGCCGCGCATCATTTCCTCCACCGGCTTGGGCGCGGTTTTGCTTAAGTTGTCAATGAGCTTCTGCACTTCCTGGCGGCCCAGCAGTTCTTCGGAATGACTGCGGATGATTTCGGTCAGGTGAGTGGCTATAACGGTGGAAATATCAACCACCGAGTAACCGGCGAACTGGGCTTCTTCGCGGCGGCTTACCGGAATCCACAGAGCGGGCAGATTGAAAGCGGGCTCGCGGGTGGGTATGCCGTCAATGGCTTTTTTGGCATCGCCCGGATCCATGGCCAGGAGATAGTCGATCATCAGTTCTCCGTGGGCCACCTCATTGCCCTTGATGAGAATGGAGTAAGCCCCGGCCTTGAGCTGCAGATTGTCACGCACATGCAAAGGCGGCACCACAATACCCATTTCCAGAGCCAATTGCTGACGGATACTGCGGATACGGTCCAGCAGGTCTCCGTTCTGCTCCTCATCCACCAGCGGGATAAGCCCGTAGCCGACTTCCAGCTCCATGACATCCAGGGGCAGCAGGGCTTCCACCTGTTCCGGGCTCATCATCTGGGCCTGACCGGCCTGAGCCGCTTCCTGAGCCTTGGCCTGCTTCATCTCTTTCTGCTCGCTTTCCTGTTTGACTTTTTCTTTGCGCAGATAAATGGCGCCGGTCAAAACCAGCCCCCCCAGGAGCAGAAAAGGCGCGTGGGGCAGGCCCGGAACCAGGCCCAGGATAAAAATAATTCCCCCGGCTATACCCAAAGCCAACGGCTGCACCGTGAACTGGCGGAAAAATTCCTGCCCCATGGAAGACTCGCCCGCCGCCCGGCTGACCAGAATGCCGGCGGCGGTGCTGATGACCAGGGCGGGAATCTGAGTAACCAGACCGTCGCCCACGGTGAGGATGGTATAAGTAACCCCGGCCTCGGCAAAGCTCATGCCTTTCTGGCCCATGCCGATGAGCAGGCCGCCCAGAATATTGACCAGGATGATGAACATGCCGGCAATGGCGTCGCCGCGCACAAATTTGCTGGCCCCGTCCATAGAGCCGTAAAAATCGGCTTCCCGGGATACTTCGGCCCGGCGGGTGCGAGCCTGATCTTCATCAATGAGGCCGGAGTTGAGGTCCGCGTCTATGGCCATCTGTTTGCCGGGCATGGCGTCCAGGGTGAAGCGGGCGCTGACTTCGGCAATGCGCTCGGCGCCTTTGGTGATGACGATAAAGTTAATAAGCGCCAGAATCAGAAAGATAATCATGCCCACCACATAGTTTCCGCCCACTACAAACATGCCGAAAGAGTGGATGACTTCGCCGGCGGCGGAAGGGCCTTCTTCGCCCCGGAGCAGAATCAGGCGGCTGGAGGCCACGTTGAGGGAGAGACGGAGCAAAGTGGTGACCAGAAGCACGGAGGGGAAAATGGAAAAATCCAGAGGCCGCAGGCTGTAAAGAGAAGTCAGGAGGACTACCAGAGCGAAAGTTATGCTGAAGGTGAGCAGGATATCCAAAAGGAAGGTGGGCAGAGGCATAATCATAACCACCAGCACCGCCACCAGGCCGACGGCCATGCCCACTTCGGATATATTGCCCGCGTTGATGCGGATGGTTTTAAGCGTTCCCTGGCTGTCCGCCATTTACTTAACCTCCGGTCGCGTCCAGCATCTCATGCTGGCGGTTGTTTTGGCGGTAAATATGGGCCAGGATGCCGGCCACCGCCTCGTACAGTTCAAAAGGTATGCTCTGTCCCACTTCTGTGCTTTTATAAAGAGCCTGGGCCAGGGGCTTGTCCTCAATCACCGGAATGTTGGCCTCATAGGCCAGTTCTTTTATTTTCTGGGCCACCAGGTTGGCGCCCTTGGCCACAACCTGGGGGGCGTCCATATCGCCCGGTTTATAAGTCAAAGCCACGGCCAGATGGGTGGGGTTGGTTATCACCACATCCGCCTGAGGCACCGAACTCATCATCCGTTTGCGCGCGGCGTCGCGCTGCAGGCTGCGGATGCGGGCCTTGACATGAGGATCTCCTTCGATCTGCTTGAATTCGTCCTTGATTTCCTGTTTGGACATTTTGAGATCTTTTTCAAAATTATATTTCTGAAAAGCCCAGTCCAGAAGCGCCAGGGCCAGCATAGCCAGCACCGCGCGCCAGAAAATCTTGAAACACACATCCAGAAGATATATGACCGTGGCCATGGTGTCCGTATCGCCCAGACGGGACAGGTTGGTCATTTCCCCGGCCACCGTGATGTAGGATACTGATCCCACTATCACCAATTTTGTTATATTTTTAAATAATTCAAAAAAAATACGTTTAGAAAATAACCGTTTAAAGCCGCTTAAAGGGTTAAGTTTATTCAAATCGGGTTTAATCCGGGCCGGGGCCCACATGAATCCCACCTGAATCACGTTAAAAACAACCGCGGCCAGCACCACAAACAAAAAAACCGGGGCCACGGTTACGAACAAAAAATAGCACCACTCCTGAAACATGCCCAGTATATTTTGCGGGCTGATTTCCTGCTGGGCCACATTGGCCAGCATGTAGCTTAAAAAACCTCTCACCTGATTATAAATAAAACCGCCGAACAGAAGAAAGGAGACCAGGCCGGCCATCAGCACCATGATTCCCGCCAGTTCGGCGCTCTTGGCCACCTGCCCTTTTTCTCTGGCCTTGCTCCTCTTGCGCGGAGTAGGTTTCTCGGTTTTCTCCTGAGCGCTGTTATCCGCCATTTATAATCTCCGTTATTCCCCGCTTTTCTCCGGGCATGGTTTTTATCATAAATTACATGCCTCGCAGGAGTTGCCTCATCAGCTCGCCCAGCCCCAGGAAGCGGCCTGATAAAATTGAGACCATAGTGGCCATAATCAGGGCCAGAAAAATCATGCCCACCGATATGGTGACCGGGAATCCCACAATCAGGATATTCATCTGGGGCACGGTCTTGGCCACCACCCCCATGGCCACCTGGGTAAAGAGCAAAGCGCCTATGAGAGGAGCACCAATGCGCAGAGCCAGCGTGAACATGGAGCCGGCCTGTTCCATCACGGTCTCGAACAGAGAAGAGCTTATGCCGAAAGTGCCGGGAGGCACATAAACAAAACTTTCCTTCAAAGCCCCAATGATAAGCATATGCCCGTCCAGAATCAAAAATAACAAAAAAGCCATCAGATAGCAAAATTGAGCCAGGATGGAAACCTGCTCCCCGCCGATGGGGTCAATCACATTGGCCACCGCGAAACCCATCTGAAACCCGGCCAGCTGGCCCATGATCTGCACCGAGGCGATGAGTATGCGCACACACAGACCCATTATGACCCCGATCATCAGCTCACCCGCCGCCAGGAGGGAAAAGCCGATTATTTCCCTGGGATAGGCGTCGGCGCTTATATCCAGCAAAGGCTGAAGCATAAAACTCAAGGCCAGGCACAGGCCGATTTTCACCATAGCCGGGATATTGGACGAGCTGAAAAAAGGTATGGTGATAAACAAAGCGCCGGTGCGCAGCAAAATCAGCAAAAATATTGCCCACTGATTAAAAGTGTAATCGCTGATCAGTTCCATTCCCTTACATAATCCCGGCGGGCAGCCGTCTTTAGCCGTCCTTCCCTTATGCGCCCCTTATCCGTTCCCAAGCTTCTTTCCGTCTGCGCCTCCGGCGGCCTTCCGTCAGCGGATATATTGGGGCAGATTGGTGATGACATGTTCACAATAGCTTAACAGCCTGTTCAGCATCCAGGGGCCGAAAACCAGAAGGGCCAGGAATACGGCAATAATTTTAGGCACAAAGCTTAAAGTCATTTCTTGAATCTGAGTGACTGACTGAAATATGCTGACAATAAGGCCCACCACCATGCCCACCAGCAACAGAGGCAGGGACAGGAGCAAGGTGATTTCAATCGCGCCGCGGGCAAAGCCTATGATAAAATCGGTGGACATAATCTGACTACCTTAAAGAACAGCCTGTTATACAAAAGCCGGCCGGAGCGGACCCTCATTTTCCCCCTAAGCGGCGTCATTCAAAAGAAACTTTTGGTCAAAGATCCCACCAACAGATACCATCCGTCCACCAGGACAAACAGCATCAGTTTAAAAGGCAGCGACACCATCACCGGGGGCAGCATCATCATGCCCATGGACAGGAGAACCGAGGCCACCACCATGTCAATGACCAGAAAAGGCACATAAAGCAGAAATCCTATTTCAAAGGCGGTCTTAAGTTCACTGGTGACAAAAGCCGGCACCAGGCTGGTCAAAGGCACATCATCGGCGTTGATGGGGCGGTCCTCACCGGCTATGTGCAAAAACAGGCCCAGATCTTTTTTGCGGGTCTGGCGCAGCATAAATTCCCGCAAAGGTTTTATCGCCTCATCGAAGAAAACGCGCTGGCTGATTTCCTCCCGGAGCATGGGCTGGAGGGCTTTGTCATTAATTTCCGAAAATACCGGCGCCATGATAAAAAAAGTCAGAAACAAAGACAGGCCCACAATGATCTGGGTAGGCGGCACCTGCTGGGTGCCGATGGCGTTGCGCAACAGAGAAAACACCACCGCCAGGCGGGTGAAACTGGTCATGAGGATCAGGACAGCCGGAGCCACGGTCAAAACCGTAAGCAGGATAACTATCTGGATAGCCGAGGAAAACTGTTGGTTATTCCTGGCTTCCTCCATACTGAAGCTCACTGTGGGCAGGCGCAGGGGCAAATCGCCCAGATCTGCCGGCAAAGCCGGAGCCGGCTCCTCGGCGGCCGGGAGGGGCGGAACGAAAAGGAGCAGGCCCCCGCACAGCAGCGCCGCGGCCAGCAGTCTCATTTTTCCCTCTCTTTACCGTAACCGGCTTTTTTCATGAATTTTTTGAATCCAAACTCATTTTTGTCCTTTATTTCCTGAATTTCTTCCTTGTCAGCGATGCGCCGCAACAAGGTTATATCTTTTTCGCTCACCCCCAGAATCAGAAGCTGTCGCCCCGCCTCCAGCATAAGCACGCTTTTGCGTCCTCCCAGAGCCAGACGCCCCCATATTTTCATCCCTCCGGGAGAGACGGGCAAGATCCGGCCGGGATTGAAGCGCCGCAACAGCCAGTAAAGCAGGAGCAAAAGAGCCAGAACAACGGCCAGAGCCATAATCATCTGGATAAAGGCCAAGCTGAAAGAAGGAGCCTCGGCTCCCGCCGTTTCCGCCGCCCCGGCCGCGCCGGGAAGAACCGGCCCCAACCCAATTGCCAGCAGACGCCACCTCATGCTTTTAGCCCAGTGACTTGACCCGCTCAATGGGGGAAACTATATCGGTCAGACGCACTCCGAACTTCTCATTGACCACCACCACCTCGCCCCGGGCGATAAGTTTGCGGTTCACCAGAATTTCCAGAGGCTCGCCGGCCAATTTGTTGAGTTCAATAACCGATCCCTGCCCCAGTTGCAGCAAGTCATTGATAAGCATGGAAGTCCGGCCCAGTTCCACCGTCACTTCCAGAGGAATGTCCAGGATGAATTCTATGCTCTGCCCCCCGTGGGCCTCGCCTTCATCCTGAGGGGACACGTCAAAGGCGTCCAGATTCCCTCCGCTCTCGCCGCCGCCCAAATCCCATTCATCAGCCATTATCGCCTCTCCTTAAGCGGCAATCCCGCCGCCTGTAATTGACCCCGTGCCCTATCTCAATCAGCCCCATTGTTTTTGCCGCGGATTGTCCCTTTGATCCCCGCCGGCCTCTCTGTCTTACCCGGCCTCTCTTGCCCGCGGCAAGGGTTTCCCGGCAGGTCAGTAATATCCTTCCACTTTAATGGCTTTATTGCCTTTGAAGGTTCCGGCCCGGCCCAAAAATTTGGGTACGCCCTGAACCAGGGCGACCAGGGGTTCAGTTATGTCTTTATCCAAAGTGATCACATCCCCCACTTTAAAATTGAGCAAGTCTCCGCTCACGATCTCCACCCGGCCCACTTCCACGCTTATTTCTATTTCCGCATCGCGCAGCTGGGCGCGGAAACGGCGCATCCACTCATGGTCCACTTCCAGCTGGTCGCTCTGGAAGCCGGCATAGAGTTTGTTGCGGATGGGCTCAATGGTGGAATAGGGAATGCACACCGTTATGGTCCCGGCGGCGTGTTCCATTTCCATTTCAAATTTGACCACAATCACCACATCGGAAGGCGGGACAATGGAAGCGAACTGGGGGTTGTTTTCCGTGCGCTGATAGACCATAGTGAGGTCATGCACCGGTTTCCAGGCCTGTTCCAGGTCTTGCAGGGCCATAAGCACCACCTTGCGGGTGAGTTGCTGTTCTATGGCGGTAAAGTCACGGCCTTCCACCTTTACTTCGCCGGTGCCCGTGCCTCCAAAAAAAGTCTCCACCAGATTAAAAACCAGCTTGCTTTCCAGAACAAAGACGGCGTGGCCGCGCAGGGGATCCATCTTAAAAATATGCAGGCTGGTGGGCACAGGCAGAGAACGCATAAACTCGCCGAATTTGACCATGTCCACGCTGGTGGTGGTGATATCCACAATTTTGCGCAGTGAGGTGCTGATGGTGGTGCGGAAAAGGCGGGCAAAGCGATCGTTAATGATTTCCAGGGTGGGCATGCGCCCCCGGATAATGCGGTCCTGGTTGGTGAGGTCATAAACCACCACTCCATCGGCGCCGGAACCGGCCCCGGTCTCTACTTCGATTTCCCCTCCGCTCATGCCCTGCAGGAGGGCGTCCACCTCTTCCTGGCTTAATACTTTGTTCATTGGCTACTGCACCACAAATTCCATATAGTAAGCCTTGGTGATCACGTCAGAAAGGCCCAATACATTGTTGATGGTGCGCAAAATTTCCATGCGCAGGCGGTATTTGCCCTGAATGCTTGTCAAATCCCCGGAATTTTTGCTGCTGAAAAGCAGAATCAGGGAATCGCGGATGAGGGGCATACGGGCATTAAGCGCCTCCTGCATAGTCTCTGTCCCCGCGTCCAGGGCCACAATCACCCGCAGGAAACGCCGGGCATTGGTATCGGCCAGATTGACCATAAAAGGCTCCAGGTTAATCACTAGTTGGGGGGCGGGGGCCAGAGGGGGGGGCAGGGGCTTACCGTCTTTGTCCACCGCCTCGCCGCCCGTTCCATGCCCGCCCTCGGCGGAAGCAGAGGCCGCGCTTTCCTCCCGGCCGCTTTCCGTCCCGCTTTCTGTTCCGTTTTCCGCCCCGGAGCCGGAAAACAGAAAATTCCAGGCAAAGAAACCGCCTCCGCCCAGGAGCATTAAGCCCACGAGCAGTATAATAATAAGTTTTAACTTGCTTTTTTTCTTAGGGGGAGATGCTTCCGCCTCGCCCCCGCCGGCTACCAGTTGCTTGTCGGTTTCGGCCATAATTTTAAAAATTCCTCATTAGCGCATAAACCCGGTCCTGCCCGAGACGGACTCTATGGTAGTCCGCCCCGGAGCGGCCCCCACTGTCCGTAATTTTATGCCTTAGATCTGGTATCAATGCGTTAATTGTAATAAGCAAAGGATGTGCCAAGCGGCGAAAAGTAAAAAACGAATAAAAAATAAACGTTAAAGGATAGCGGCGGCGGCCTGGATTTTACGGTAGCGTCAAAAGCACGGCTCTTGTCAAAATGCTGACGTAAAAAGGGTCAAAATAACAACCGTACCTCATCGCGCCCATGGCCGCTTTCGCGCAGGAGTACGTCCACCCGCTGTCCCGGCCGCGCGTCCAGGGCCGCTCCCACATAGTCGGGGGCAATGGGCAGTTCCCGGCCGCCCCGATCGATCAGCGCCGCCAGTTCAATGCGCCGGGGCCGGCCCAGATCTAAAATGGCGTCCAGGGCCGCGCGTACGGTGCGGCCGGTGTAGAGGACGTCATCCACCAGAATTATGCGTTGGTCCCGGAGGTCAAAATCTATTTCCGTGCCGCCCAGACGGGGTTTGATATGGCGCAGGCTCCAGTCGTCGCGGTAAAGATTGATATCAACCGCTCCCTGGCGAACCGGGCCTCCGGGACCGGGGTTGATGATCATGGCCAGGCGGTGGCTCAGGTAGGCGCCTCCTGTGCGGATACCCACCAGACAGGGCGCGCCCTCGCCGCCCCGGCATATCCGTCCGGCCATATCCTTGAGCATGGCTTCTATCTCCTCCTGCCCGAAAATAATTTGGGAATCGCTCATAATCCGGCTCCTTGCTTTCGCGCCCGGCGCATTTTCGCCCTTTAATCCGCGCCCGGCTATTGACCTCGGGGAATTAAACCTCTATGATTTATCTTTGAAATTATACCGCCGGAGTGGTGAAACTGGTAGACGCACGGGACTCAAAATCCCGCGAGGGCAACCTCATGTCGGTTCGATTCCGACCTCCGGCACCATTTTAAGGTTCAAGGAAGTCCATAGAAGGCTAAAAGTCATTGAAAAACAAGGCTTTTAGCCTTTTTCTTTATCCAGTTAAATCTATTAAAATCCATTGACACTTGGATTCCCGAAAACACATAACGATGATGGGAGTAAACAGGCGGGAATAAGTAGAAAACATATTGAATTTATGAAGAAATGGCAAAATAAGAGTTGACAGAATACCTCGTCATGTATTATAATAAAGAAACGCGTGACGAGGTATAACTATGGCAATCATCCATCAAAAAGACAACCGGTCAGGCATAACTTATGCCTATGAAGCCATATATAGGTGGGATA
>JAIRYI010000026.1 GCA_031267815.1 Desulfarculales bacterium
AGGGGCAACATCGAAAAAATATGGGCTGTTTTTTGCCCTCAGAAGGCCAATTTTTCTCAATTTTACACGTTTGAAAAAAATTGGAAGAAAAATGAAGATGCAATATTTAATTAATCAGCGCTTCCTTAGGTTAACGGTTAACAGTTAACGATTCCAGATAATTGAATAGCAACTACTGTGCCAAAAAATTTTATCTAATGATAACAATAAATTATAAATTTGAAGATCTTAAAACTGAGCAAGATATTGCCAGGCTTTAAGGCCCTTTTCATACTTTTTTCCGACAAACACAAGGTAAATATTTGTTTTTATTGATAAATATGCTTGGCAAAAAATTGCCTGGCAAAAACCCGATAAATCGCGTTTTTCAGCTCGTTGTCGATATAATATGCTTAAATTATTAGATAATATGCTTGGCAAAAAATTGCCGGCCAGGGTCAGGGCGGTAGTTATGTTCAGGCTCCGATCATCAACCGATTCGGTCATCTTCTCCAAGGCCAGGCTGTCCCCATAGGCGGCGGCGAACAGGGTAGCTAGATCTTCCGGCGGAGCGCCTGAAATCTGGGGCGGTATGCTGTTAAAGTTCATTTATTGCACCCAAACACAAAACCCCGGCGCAGGGAAGCCCTGGCCGGAGATAAAAATGTGATTATTGACTTTTGGGAGTGAGTAAAACACCAAAACCCCGCAGGGTGCTGGCTACCTCTCGGCGCGAGACAAGTCTCTATTTTCTTGGAAATTTTTTCCACCGGCACTCCTTACGAAGTACCGGCGGGACGGTCTAAACTATCTATAGCATGCTCAGCCGGAAAATTTTGAACACGCCAAAGCGCCCGCTCAAAAAACCTAACTAGCTTAAATTAAAAGATTTCTTTGGTGGAGCTGAGGGGGATCGAACCCCTGGCCTCATGACTGCCAGTCATGCGCTCTCCCAGCTGAGCTACAGCCCCAGGAAATAGAATATTTATATATCAAACCATGCTCGTTTTGTCAATGAGATCAAAGCGGCGGCTATTATTTTTTTCATAATTTGACCTTATCTGCCAGTTAAGGTAATAATAGAATATTGTTTGATGAAAACTAATTTTCCAATATGGTGAAAAAATTATGCGCCTTGACGATTTTCAGGCTGACGACCGCCGCCTAATCATGCCAACAGCGGGGGGGGATATGCATTATCACTGTTTAAATTGCTCCCGCTCCAGTGATATTGACCGCATCTTCTACACTTGCCCCCATTGCGGCGGCATTCTCTTAATTGAGAGTGAGGAGCCTGCCCGGCTCACTCCCCAAGAATGGCGGCGGCGTTTCGACCTGCGTAAACTCGTCACTTTGCCTCAGATACGGGGAATTTTCCGCTACCACGAACTCATCGCCCCTATCCTGCCTTTGGACTGTATCATCTATCTGGGCGAAGGGCATACGCCCATGATCGAGGCCAGTTCCAGCCTGACTCAGGCAGTGGGTATAAATCTGGCCTTCAAAAATGACGGGCAAAACCCCAGCGCCTCTTTTAAAGACCGGGGCATGGCCGGAGCCATGAGCTATATTAATTATCTGCTCAAATATAAAAACGCCGGGCAAATTTTAAGCATATGCGCTTCTACCGGCGACACTTCCGCCGCCGCCGCTCTCTATGCCGCTTATCTGGCCCCCCAGGTCGTCTCCGCCGTGCTGCTGCCCGCCGGCAAGGTAACCCCCCAGCAACTGGCTCAGCCCTTAGGAGCCGGGGCTGTTGTTTTCGAAATACCCGGCGTATTTGACGACTGTATGAAAGTGGCGGAGTATCTGGCCGAACATTATCAAGTCGCCCTCTTAAACTCTAAAAACGCCTGGCGCATACGGGGACAGGAATCATACGCCTATGAAATAGCCCAGGATTTGGACTATGACCTCAACGATCAAACCCTGCTGGTACCCATTGGCAACGCCGGCAATATAAGCGCTATTATGGCCGGGTTCCTGCGCCTGCGCCGCTTGAATATTATAACCAGCCTGCCGGGAATAATCGGAGTGCAAAGCGAACACGCGGACCCGGTATTCCGCTATTACCAACAGCCGGAAGAGCGCCGTTTCGCGCCGGTGGACGTCGCTCCTTCCGTAGCCCAGGCGGCCATGATCGGCAATCCCGTTTCCATGCCGCGGGTGATCAGTCTGGCCGCGCAATATCAGGAAACAGGGGGCCAGTTCGCGGTAGTGAGGGTGAGTGAACAGGAAATCATGGACAGCATGCTGACCGCTAACCGCCACGGCCACATAGCCTGTACCCAGGGAGGGGAATCTCTGGCTGGCCTGCGCCGGGCTTTAGAATTGAAATTGATAAAAAACAACCGGCACGTAATCCTGGATTCCACGGCCCACCACTTGAAATTTATAGGTTTTCAGCAAATGTATTTTGACGGCGCCTTCCCTCCGGAATTCGGGATCAAGCCTAAAAAAGAATTGAGCAATACGCCCAGAGAAGTCAGCGCGCCCGGCCCCCATCCGGAAACCGGCCGGCCTTTGTACGGGAATGAACTTAAAAAATTCGTGGGAGAAACCGCTCGGGCCATCGCCGCAAACTTGGGTTTGGAATACAGATAAAAACAGCTTTAATCTTAAGCTTAACTTGACGATATCATCCTAATTATGTTAACTTTATCAAACAGTAATTTAAAGTAGGAGCATAGGCTAATTTGGCACAGCAAACACCGCCGCCGGGAGCAAAGATCATTGATTTGGTCAATGTGGTGGGAGCATCCCCGTCTCCGTCTCCCATAAACGATGATGATCTGGATAATTTGCTGGCGAAATTAGACTCTTCAAGCGTGACCGAGCCGGCGGAAGAGACTCCGGCGCCGAAAGAGGTGACCATAAATCCTCCGGAAGAAATTTCTTCCGTTCCTTCTGTCGGCGATGATCTGGACAGCCTGCTCAATGATCTGGCTGCTCATGCCGAAGAAGCTGTCCCCTCTCCCGCCCCGCCTTTGCCCGAAACAGCCGCGCCCGCCGCCCAGGACGATGATTTCGAAGACTTCAATCCTGATGACCTGGAATCATTGCTCCAGGATATTAATCAGTCAACGGCGCCTGCGGGAACAGAAACAAAAGCCGCCGCTATCCAGCCGCCGCCGGAAAAAGAGTCTTCCCCCGCGGCTGAACCAGCTTTTGATACCAGTGAGTTGGACGCTCTGCTGAATGAATTGGGAGCGAAAACCGATGTTCAACCCCTGGCCGCCGCTCAACCGAAGGAAGAAAAAATGGAAAGCGCCGCTGGCGCCGGCCTGCTGGACAGTGAGGATTTAGACAGCCTGCTGGCGGAAATAGCCCCAGCGGCGGCGTCAGCAAATATGGCTGTTCCCGCCCCGGCCGCGATGGATATAGTGCTGGATGTTTTGCCGGAACCGACGCCGGCGGCAGCGGAGGAGCAAAAAGAGAAAGCGCCCTTACCGGCTCCGGCAGGCGCGGATATGGACATCCTTTTGTCTGAACCGGAGGAAGAGGCAAACCTTGAACCAGCCGTGGATATCGCCCCGCCGGAGCCTGAAGATAATTTAGGCGGAGACGATCTGGACGCTTTATTGGCTGACCTGGAAAATAACGCGCCTTCCGAGAGAGAAACAGTGGAGGCGCGGGATACTGCTCCGGCAAAAACAGTGGCTGATGATGACTGGGATCTGGATATTAACCCGGAGCAGAGCGAGCCGGAGCGGCCGGCGCTTCCGCCTTCTCCGGAGAGACAGGCCGCGCCGCCGGCGGATTCCCGGATCCTGACTGTAAGCCTGACTCCTGAAATAGAAGCGGTATTGGCCAGACTTACCCCCCATCTGGAGAGAGATACGGTGCGGGAAGTTTATCAAGCGGCGTTGACCGAAATTTTAAACCAGGTTGTGCCCAAACTGGTGGATCAGGAAGTATCCCGCCAGATTCGCAAGGAAATAGAAGCAATCAAGCGTCTGGCCGGGGCAGCCTGAAATTTTTTCACAACGTACTGCCCTATACTTTAAATAAGGAAACACAAATTGACTTCCATAGACCAGCGGTTGCGGGAAGCGCTCAGTCAGGTGATCTATCCGGATTTTTCACTGGATTTACTGTCTATGGGAGTAGTTAAGGAAGCTTCTTTACAGGAAGGTCTGGCCAGGATCATTCTGCGCCCCATAGCCGCTCCCCAGGAAAAACTTGATCTGCTTAAAAGTCAGATTGAAAAAACCCTTCTGACGCTCGGCCAGGTGGAGCGGGTGAGCATTGAATGGCCCACCGCCAACCGGCCTCCCAACCAGCCGGTACGAATCGATCGGGTAGGCAAAACAATTGCTGTCGGCTCATGTAAAGGAGGGGTAGGCAAATCCACTCTCACGGTAAACCTGGCCCGCTGTCTGCAGGCTATGGGGAAAAATGCCGGTTTGCTGGATTTGGATATCTATGGCCCTTCTCTCCCCGCTATTTTGAATATCAAACAGGCCAGAGTAAACGCTGACAGTGAAGGCCGCATCATCCCTCTGGTTTTGCCGGACGGACTCAAGGCTCTGTCCATAGGTTTTATGACCGCGCCGGAACAGGCTCTGGTCTGGCGCGGCCCCATGCTTATTAAACTGGTGCGCCAGCTGCTCCATAAAACCGCTTGGCACGGTTTGGATTTTCTTTTGCTGGATCTGCCCCCCGGCACAGGCGATGTGCAGATGTCTCTTTTGCGCCACATAATTTTGGACGGGGTAATCATAGTGAGTACTCCTCAGGAAGCGGCTCTGGATGATACCGTCCGGGGCATAAACATGTTCCAGCGCAGCCAGGTGCCCATTATCGGTCTGGTGGAGAACATGAGTTATTTCATCTGTCCCTCCTGCCAGAGCGCCCATTATATCTTTGGCCGGGACACGGTGGAACCTCTGGCCAGGCGGATGAACCTCAATTTCCTGGGGCAAATTCCCCTGAATCCGGCGCTGCAGCAGCTTGACCGACAGGCGAAGGATTATGCTGAAATTACAAAACCATATGATGAGCTGGCCCGGAAACTGCTCACAGTTTGATAAAGAGCGCAATTATGAATATTGACGGTGTGAAACAAGACATAAAAGTTGCCGAGGCCTTGGCGGAGATTCAAAGCCGGGTCGGCCCGCACGGGGGCCGGGTGGAACTGCTGGCCATCAATGAACAGGGCGTAGCCCTGGTGCGCTTAAGCGGAGCCTGCGCCGGCTGCGCTTCCGCCGGCAATACGCTGCGCAATGTGGTGGAACAAATTTTTAAAGACAGGTTGCCGCAGGTGAATCAGGTGGAAGCTATATTATAAATGGCTGAAAAATTACCTCTGACCATTATCCCCGAAAGGGATGCTCTGCCCCCCGCTCCCCCCTCTCAGCCTGCCTATGGCCTTAAAATCATAGCTGCGGTATTGATTTTATTGCTTGCAGGCGCGGGCGGGTATTTTTTTTATCAGCATAACGCCGCCGGCCGTGATATCGCCGCCGCGCTTCCGGCCGAGGGGCAGCTGAACCGGCAAAACCCTCCCGGCATTCCCGCTCCCAGCCGCTATAGCGACAGTGTGGTCCTGATTCCCGGCCAGAATTCACCGGAACAGGAAGAACGCAAGGCGGAGTTCGGTCTGGACAAATCCCTGGATATAATTGTGCGCAGCGATGAAAGCATTGTGGTGAATGACGCTGAAATACCGGTGGCGGAACTTGAGCGCCAACTGGATTTGTATCGGGGAGAAATTTCAGAACAACATGTTAACCCCAGCCAGGATCAGATATCAGCCTGGGGAGTTCACCTGGTGCGGGCCAAGGATAACCTGTGGCTGATTCACTTGAACCTGCTCAGAGAATATATGGCCGGCCGGGGGATAACCATGGCTCAAGGGGCCGACCAGCCCCTGCCCAGCGGTTATTCCTCAGACGTTGGAAAAATGCTGAAATTCGCTGAACATATGGTGGGAGTATTCAATTTGCGCACCAGACAGATGAGCCATGACCTGAACTGGCTGGAGCCGGGAGAAAAAATTGCGGTCTTCAACTTAAGTGAAATTTTCAGCCAGCTGCAAAATGCTGATTTAAACGATCTGAGATGCCTCATTTATGACGGCCGGGTATTAATTTTTCCCCAGAAACATCAGCCATAGGAAATTAATGAAAAGAACAGCGCCAAGGAGGATAAAAAGGTGAGTATAAGTGACCGGGAAATTCAACATATTGCTGAACTGGCCAAGCTGAGTTTTGAACCGGGGCAATTAGACGTTTTTGCCCGCCAATTAACACAAATCATTGACTATATGCAACAACTCAATCAACTGGATACCAGCCGGGTTGCTCCCACCTACCACCCGGGTCACCATAAAGCCGGACTGCGGGAAGATATTGCCGAAGCCGGCCTCAGTATTGAACAGGCTCTGGCCAACGCGCCGGAGGGCGGCGAACGCGGCTTTATAGTACCCAAAATTATATAAATTTATGGTAAAATTCTGAGCATGAACCTGTATGACTTAAGCTTGAGCCAAGCCGCGCAATTACTGGCTCAAAAACAAATAAGCTCTCTGGAGCTTACCAAGGCGGTGTTGGCGCGCCAGGAAGAGACCGAGCCTTCGCTTAACTGCTACATCACCGTCACTCCGGATCTGGCCCTGGACCAAGCCCGCCGGGCGGACGAGCGCCGCGCTCAGGGGAAGGCCACTCCTTTGACCGGCATCCCCCTGAGCTTGAAAGATGTTATAAATACTCAGGGAATTCAGACTACCGCCGCCAGCCGGATGCTGCAAAATTTCACTCCCCCCTATGACGCCACCGTTACCCGGCGATTATTGGCGGCCGGGGCGGTGTTAACGGGCAAGACCAATGCCGATGAATTTGCCATGGGCAGCACCACGGAAACATCTTATTTTGGGCCTACGCGCAATCCCTGGGACCTCAAAGCCTTTCCCGGCGGATCTTCCGGCGGATCGGCGGCCTCTTTGGCGGCCGGCTCGTGTCTTGGCTCCATAGGGACTGATACCGGAGGCTCCATCCGCCAGCCGGCTTCCCATTGCGGAATAGTGGGACTCAAACCCACCTATGGCCTGATCAGCCGTTACGGAATCATAGCCTATGCCAGCTCACTGGACCAGGCCGGTCCTATGGGCCGCAGTGTGGCCGATGTGGCTTTGCTGCTGCAAATCCTGGCCGGTTTTGACCGGAAAGACTCCACCAGTATTCCCTGCGAAATTCCCGACTACAATGCCGCTCTAACCCGGCAGGTAAAGGGCCTGCGCTTAGGAGTGCCGCGGGAATTTTTCGTAAGCGGACTGGACGAGGAAGTGCAAGCCGCAGTGGAGCGGGGGCTGGCCCTGCTGGCCGGCCAAGGGGTTGAACTGGTGCCCATAAGCCTGCCCCATACGCAATATTTTATTTCCACTTATTATATAATCGCCACCGCTGAAGCCAGCAGCAATCTGGCCCGCTATGAGGGAGTGAAATACGGCTACAGCGCTCCCCGTCAAGGGGCGAACCTGGAAGAATCATACCTGAACACCCGCGGCCAGGGGTTTGGTCAGGAAGTTATCCGCCGGATAATGCTGGGGACATATGTACTCAGTTCCGGATATTATGACGCTTATTACGCCAAAGCCAGTCAGGCGCGCACTCTGGTAATAGAAGATTTTCATCAGGCCTTCCGCCAGGTGGACGCCATTGCCGCGCCGGTAGCCCCTCACCCGGCTTTGGATCTGGGACAGGCCGGCGCCGATCCTCTGACTATATATCTGAGAGATATTTACACTATTCCCTGCAATCTGACCGGTCTGCCCGGTATGAGCATTCCCGCCGGTTTCAGCAGTCAGGGGCGGCCCATAGGCCTGCAATTACTGGCTCCCCGTTTGAGGGAAAACACTTTATTGAGTTTGGGCGCGGAATTCCAACGGAACAGTGATTTTCATCAACAGCGCCCGGTTTCACAGGAATAAAATCCATGCTGGCACGCGTACTCCTAAGCACGATTTTTGTCTTTACCCTGGCAAGCGCCGCGGCAAGCGCGGATATCGTCCTGCCCCCTCCTCTGATGGATTACCATGATCAGCCCGGCATTTTCAAACTGTTGCAAAACCGGGCCTCCATAACTCCCAGAGATAAAATAAGCCCCGCAATTATTAATATGCAAGATATCTCCAACCTGCTCTGGGCGGCCAGCGGCCTGAACCGGCCGGAAGCGCGCGGCTGGGTTGTCCCCATAGCCAGCGCCAGCGCTCCCCAGCCTTACTGGCGGCTTTATGCCCTTACCGGCGAGGGCGTATTTATATATAACTGGCGCAAGCACGAACTACTGTTGATAAACCGCCGTGACGCGCGCAGCAAAATCCTGAACCTACCTTCAATGGAACCTCCGCCGCTGGTGTTGGCTTTTGTGGTGGACGGATTTTTATTGGAGGATTTTCACGAGAACACAGAAGGCAGTTATAAAAGGATAGATCTGGGGGTGTTGGCGGTAGGGGCCATGACTCAGAATGTTTTTCTGGCCTGTGAGGCTCTGGGCATGAAAACTAACTGCATCCTCAACTTGGGAGATTATGAAGATATCAGCAAACTCCTCTCCCTAAGCCAGGAAGACAGCCTCATATGCGCTATGCCGGTATGGTATGAAACTGCCAGATAAACTTACAAGAAACATTCTCTCCACACTGTCCGGGGGGATTTATCCTAAAGCTAATCCCTCTTCCTGTCCGGATAATAATCTTGTCCTCTCTCTTGACATAATCACTTCCGGCCATTAGATTTAGGTTCGGCTTACTGATTGCGTCTGTTGTCAACGTTGTCAAGGTGGTGTAGCGGCGGTGTAGCTCAGATGGTGAGAGCATACGGCTCATATCCGTAGTGTCCGGGGTTCAATTCCCTGCACCGCCACCAAATTGAGATTCAAACGAGTCCTATAAAGTCCAAAAGCCCTGTTGAATACAGGGCTTTTTCTTTTATCCAGTGTTTATTGGCGTCCAGTAGCGTCTATTGGAAACCAGCGATTTTTGGGGTATATTTGAGTAAACACTCTCAAATTTTTTGGGGTCTATAGCTTGATAATCCGCTCTTTCAGGTCTTCGGTTATTTGTTGCCAGCGGTTATCCTGTAATTGAATCCAGGCCAGCATTCGGGCATAGAGCCATTTTGTATCGGTTTGCAAACTATAGCCGTTAATGCGCAGAAAAACATCGCAGGCGGCAAAGGCCGCACGCTTGTTGCCATCCACAAAAGGATGATTAATCAACAAACTCTCCATAAGCGCGGCGGTCTCTTCGGTTATGTCCGCATAATAGCCTGACTGAGGGCGAAAGGCCGCCGCTTCAATTGCTCCCAAATCACGCACTCCCGGCCTTCCGCCATAGCGCTTAAGCAAAATATGATGGAATCCCAGAATATCCTGGACGGTAAGATACTTCCTCATTGGGCCAATTTTTTGTACAAATCATCAAACTGGTTAATACTGGCCTGTAAAGCTTGCAATATTTCGTTAGGCGGCGTGTTACTGTTTCTGCGCTCCACATAAGCACGCAAAGCTTCATCGACCAGCATCTGCAACTGACGCCCTTCGCTCCTGGCCATTTCTCTGAGACTATGCAAGACTTCGGGGTCAGCTTGAGTGGCAAATTTCACTTTTTTAGCGGTTTGAACCATAAACGCTCCTTCCTAAATCAAATATATGCCCATATCATGAAATATCAAGAAATATCCTGATCCATCACCACAAGCCATGGCTTTCAATATCCGCCCGCCGGCTTTCCGGCTGATTGTTTGAAGCAATATATTTTCAATTCGTCCTGGTCGCAAATGCGTTTGCTGCCCAAAATGGTCAGTCCATCGAAGCATAGCCTGCAGTTCATTTAACTTTTACAAAAAGAGTTGCGAAAATAGAGTACGCTTGACAATAGTACAAATATAAATAAACTTAGTTCAGGACTTAGTTCAATAAGGATGACGCATATGCAGACAGTAAATATTCATGACGCCAAAACTAATCTGTCAAAATTAGTGGAAAAAGCGAGTAAGGGAGAGTCTTTCATCATTGCCAAATCCGGCAAACCTATGGTTAGAGTCAGTGCCTATACTCCGCCGCCTGACCCTGCTAAACGGGTGGGTTTCATGGCTGGCATGCTGGAAGTGCCTGACGATTTTGACATCATGGGCAGTGAAGATATTCAGGCTATGTTTGCGGACGGGCAATGAAACTATTGCTCGATACTCATATGCTGCTTTGGGCGGCGGCCGGAACGTTGCCTGCCAAAGCCGAGGCAATGGTGCTGGATGGAGACAACACCATGTATTTCAGTCCAATCAGCATTTGGGAGATTGGTATTAAAAAAAGTCTTGGCAGAAACGATTTTCGGGTTGATGCGGAAGTTTTGCGGCGCGGCTTGATGGATAATCATTATCAGGAAATTCCTGTCACCAGCCAGCATGCTCTTGCCCTGATTGATTTGCCTCCCATCCATAGAGACCCTTTTGACCGCATGCTTCTGGCCCAGGCCAAATTTGAGGGCATTTCTCTGTTGACTTCGGACAGTTTTTTGCGTCAATACCCTGGGCCAATTATTTTTATTCCCAAGGAGTAAGCACTTAGGAGTTGTGGCAAAAAGGTTTTTGGATGCTGGTGTTCCAGTTATCTCAGTTGACGCCAAGAAGAAGGAAAATAAACTGGCGGTAAACGCTCAAAGGCATGGCCCGCGCCGTAAAATATGACAGACATGGGATTTTATCTCACTTTGTTTGCATATCTTTCACCGCCGCCTCAATTATTTGCAAATCAAGCGGATGAAAGTTTTCGGCGGCAATAGCAATAAAATTTTTGCGCCGGCTGCATTTCTGGATTAACCGCAGCACCATGGCAAGCGCGCGGGGAGCAAGCCGCTCCGAATTGATATGCTGGTCACCAGAAACCCACACATGGGCGCGAACGCTCGCGGCTATGTCAGCAAAGCTGTCTATGTCGTGTTCATTGTCATTTAGGCCTGCCAGCATAATGTATTTCAGATCAATCGGTACTCCAAGCGCGGCATACTTCTTCAAGTTACCGGCAACCTTTCCAAAACAATCTACGCCTTTCACTTTGGCGAATGTTTCAGACGTTCCGGCGTCCAGACTTATATTGACAGCCGTCACCCGGCCGGCGCGGATTAAATCCTCAACCTCATTTTTGTAGATTGAGCCGTTGGTGGTGAAACTCACAGTCCATTCTTGGCCGCCTACCAAAGCAAGAACTTCGGCTATGTCGCGCCGCGTGAAAACCTCGCCGTCGGCAAAACTGAGATTGACCTTGTCTAATGCAGGAATCTCGCTTAACTGGCGAATAACTTCTTGCAGGTTTTTCATCGGGTACGGTCGCCCGCCGTTCCCTAACCACTGAACTGTATGGCAGTAGCGACAGTTGAAATTGCAACCGTCACCCTCAAAATCTGTGCTGAATATGATACATTTCGGAGTATACTCTGTACTCCAAAAACCTTCTTTCAAATTGGGACAACCGTCGCAGGAAGTAGGTTTGCCCGCGCTTATGTCAGCAGTCAATGTCTTAACCGTGGTCAGATAATCCGTGAAACCGTCCGCTATGTTTTCATAGTGTACGGTTATGGCTTGCGGACGATAGCAGCAAACCCAAAAATAATGCGAGAACAACTGAAATGTTCCATCCAAGTAAGGACAGCCTTGGCGCCGGGTCAGCTGGTCAGCGCATTTGATACGCTCAGGCGGTATTCCCTGTGACACAAGCCACTCATAAACGACACTCAGGTTCCGCTGCGCCAGCGTCAATCGCAACTCATAATCGGGATAAAGCGCCTTAGTTACCTCTAACGATAATATGTCATACGCTTTCCCCGATTGGTCGTAAATGCGCTTATAATGCTTGCTTTCATCCGCATCGGCGAAGCACACAGGGGTCAAACCATTCGCCAGCCAGCGGTCAAGGTTTTCGCGGGCATACTGGCCCGCGCCATAGAAGATGACCTGTTTGCTCATTACCTTATCCACCCTTAAACCCTGCCCTGCCCGGCAGGATTATTTTCATTGCCTCACCCTCCCAACAGCTGTTTCTTTATCCCCTTGCGCACATAAATTATATTTCCGCCCATTCGGACATACGGTTCATAGCCTTTGCCGGCAAGCATTGAGTTCATTGCCGCGGTTTCCCTAATTCTGGTTTCAGCGCTGATTACAATTGGACTGCCGGCCGAAAATCTGCTGGCGGACAACACAGAAAAGTCCCAGCCCTCAATGTCGATGTCCAAATAGTCGGGATATTTACCATTAGCATATTGGCCGACAATATCATCGAGTGTTGCTACCGGCAGTTGCATGGTTTTTGGGGACGCTAATTCGGGCCGCGCCTGCCCAATCGCGTAAGCCTCTTCCAACGAAAAGGTATTTAGCGCCGAAAAATCGTCAATCATATAAAATATCAGCTTGCCCGGTTTTGTGCCGACGCCGATATTAAGGTTGACGTCCTCGGGTCTTGCCGAGATAAAGGCCTCAAACAAATTCGGGTTCGCCTCAATATTGATGCCGCGGCTTCCGGAGCGGTATAACAAGGCGGTATTGCTGATTTCAAACGGATGGTGGGCCCCAACATCTATGTATGTCGGTTTATCAATCCCAAGCAACTTGAAAATATTAAGAATAACAAAGTCTTCACCGTGCTGGGCATAAGTGAAATTGCCGAACAGACTGCCGCCGCCGGTGAACAGGCCGTTTTTGGCGAATAAATCGTCTTTGCAGATATGTCCGTTTTGGGCAATGATAAGTTTGCCGGCCGCTATTCCGATCCTTTCCAAATCGGAGATGATGCTATCTCTATAAATGCTTTTAGCGGCAACCACGACACAGTCAAATGCTGTGCTTAACAATAACTCCGGTGAACAAACTTCGACGCCGCGCAAAGTATGCAATTCTGCGAAACGCTTATCAGCAACGAACAGTACCCGGCAATAATCAATTGCCTGCACCTGGGTCAGGTATTCATAACCGACCGCGCCGGCGCCATAAAGCACAATTGAGCCGCCTTTCGGCACTTGATCAAAGGGAAACAGATGGTATTGATTTAGCATAATAAGCCAGCCTCAGCTATCTTTTGAAAGGACTGACTGTCGTAAAATTCCGACGTCAGTTTTACCCCAAGTTTTTCAATTTCATGGTAAATATCGAATATCTCATATTGGCGCGATAATTTCGCTATATCCATTTTCATACTCGCGCGGTGTTTATAGGAAGCAATGACAACAGTTTCCACATCATAGCGTTCAAGTTGGCCGATGCTGATGACGTCATACTTCAATCTTATTCCGCTTACCGGTTGCTCCGCGCAGACGCACACAGGGGAATAATGTTCCCCAATGTATTTCAGAAACCACCTGGTCGTATCACCGGCGCCTTTGATTGCGAAGCGCTTGCCTTTAAGTTTTTCGCACAGTTTTAACAACAGCTTTTGCATAGCGCGCGGCTGTCCGTCATCTTTGCTTATGAGGCTGACTACCTCATCGTAAAAAGCAAGATTCAATTTGCGGCACTCGGCAAGCGCGTCCGGATAGGCAGCCGCTTGGGCTATATCCGCTTCCAAATCTCCGGAATAAACTGTAGGCGGGTACTTAATGTAATCAAACTTGTTTGAGAACTTTTCAAACAATATGACTTTCTTGTTCAGCAAGGTAGCCCAATACAGGCAATGCCAAGTATTGGTGACGATAATTTCGCTTGTTGCGATGAAATCGATAATTCTCCTGACCGCATAGGCGTTAGATATTTTTTCGCAGTCCGCGAATTCAAAAATTGGAAAGGCGTGGTGTTCAATTACGCCGATTCTTCTGACAATCTGTGAATTTTGGGCGTCGTCAAATAAATTCATCATACAGGAAACATCAGGCAGCCAGCGCTCAGGAGTCCCCCTCTCCGAACAATAACCGTTGTCGCGCACTGTCAGCAAAGCGAATTTATCGTATTGTATAGAAGTTTCCGTCTGGGTACCGTAATGCGCGTTGTGCCCGCAAGACCAGGCGATAACCCTGCCGCCTGTCAGGTTAAGTAAATTGTTGATGTGACGGTTATAGTCTTCGCGCACCTCCAGCAGTCCGCTGCCTCCCAATATCACCCAGTCGGTAGGCTCAATTAAATCATACTGTATACAGCTGTTCAGGGCGTGGGATAGACATATATAGCGGCCGGCAAACTGGGGGAAACAGTCAAGCGGCCCGCAGTTCATATCCCCGGCATTTATCGGCTCATAGGTGCGGATAAAATGCACTTTGGGCCGCGCGCTTGTCAATATCAATTTTGCCGGTTTTGCCGATTTTCGGAATAACTTCAACTCACCGCTGCCGCTATTGCCGATGACTACCCTGCCGTTAGGTTTTACCACCCGCAATATTTCTTTAAACGCAAACCGCGGGTTTGCTTCTTCGGCCAAGGTGAAGTTAAAAACCAGGTCAAATGCCCCGTCCCTTGCCGGAATGTTGTAGATATTGCCATATTCATAAATAACTCTCCCGTTGACTGGGAACGGAATATCATCGGCAAACACGGTCAGTTTTTTAGCGACATGACAGCGGCTCATGATATCGCTCTCGCCGGTACGGTTAATCAGCGCGACCTCCGGCGCGCTATCGGCCTCAAGGCGCAAATCGGCGATACTCAATGTTTGTGGGGCGCAATAATCATATTCCTGCAATGCGGCGAGGTAGTCCGCGATTCTCCTGTACACGGTTTGGGGGCTGATTGCCGCCATACACTTTGCCGGGACGGAATTTGCGCCCAACAGACAGCCGCCTTCCAACCAGGCCTGACTCACCCATTCGCAGCCTTCATTGCACTCCGGCAGTACATCGCTGCGAATGTTGATATTTTCCGGGTAGCCGTAGGCGCTGATGCTGGTCGGGCCAAACAAACACACTGACTTGCCGCCCATAAATCTTTTCAGATGGATCAAGCCGCCCTCGCAGCCGATGTGCAGCACTCCATATTTCAACAGTACCGTCATCTCCTCCGGCGTAGTCATTCCCCTCAAATCGAGATCAGCATCGCGAAATTCGCCTCCATCGGCATTCTCACCGATACATATGACCGATATCAGCGGACAGTGCTGTTTCAGCAGCGCCAACAGCGCGTTAAATTTAGCGTTGGACCACAGTTTGGCACTGCGCGCCTGGGAGCTGTTTACACTATCACACACAGTCAGATAGCGCTTGCCTTCCAAAGCATACTTTTGCAGAACACCGAAAAAATTTGGATTGAGCGGCATATAGGGAAGCGTGCGCCGGTCAAGCGGCAAAATACCGTGTACATTTTGCTGCTCCCAACGGTTTCTGCCCAGTATGGCGCAATATTTAATGAGTTTGCGGCTTGCCGTGCTGTCTCCAAGTTCAAATACATTTTCATAATGCCAAATCATATCAACAAAATAGTCATACAACCGCCGCGAAAACCGCCGCGCTTTGGCAAGGTTGACGCGCTCCAAGCGCCAGAAGTTCCCGCCGGTCATAACAGCGTCGTAATCTGAGTTCAGGTTTTCGGAATACTCCGCGCGGTTGAATACGCGGTCTATAAATGACATGCCATAAAACAGTTCGGGAACCTTGCAATAAAAATCCACCCGCAATCCTGTACCTACTACCTTGCGGACAGTCTTGAGCAGGATGCTTGCAATCAGGTCGTCGCCCAAGCCGCCGATGGACGCCACCGCCCAACGGAAGGTATTGCCGCTGTCGTCTGCGTTAATAACGCTGTCCGGTTTCATCAGGGCGCTTGTATTTTTCAGCGCGTTATCAAACAGCAGTATCTTGTTTTCGGGAACACCGGCTTTGAGAAGATACTGACGCGCCTTTTCAGGAATTACAAGCGAGCTAATCGCTATCAGCACGGCCGAGTAATCGTCGCTGTCTATATCAAATATCGCTTCAGGCGGCAGCACTTTTACGGGAAACTCTGACTTTTCCGCAAAATTCTTATCCAGAACACACAGAACATTGCAATAGGCGGTCTTACCAAGCGCCTCAATAAACTGTCTGCCGGCATCGCCCGCGCCGTAGATAATGATATTGCTGTCTTTCTTTATGCTCTCGTATGGAAATATAAATTTTCGCATCGGTTACGCCCTTGAATTGCTTACAAATTGAGGATTCCGCAAATTGCCGCGCAATTCCCTCTCGCGTTTAGCTCCGCTTTTCAATCCCCTGTCAGCAAAGTTTTCGTTATCAGCATAAGCCCGGTTTTGCAATCAAAGGCCTTGAATGACACTCCGCAAATTTCAAGCGTATCCCCAAACTTTCCGGAATCATAAATCCAGACAGCGGTTATTCCGCTGGGTTTGGTGATTCTCAGCAGTTCACCTAGCGCGTAACGGGGATTGGCCTCATCTTGCAGGGTAAAGTTAAGCACAATATCGTACTTATTATCATTTGCCGGTATGTTATAAACATAGCCGTATTCAAAACGCGCTTTCAGTGGCATATCCGCGGGATTATCGCCATAAACGGTCACGCTGCCGCCACCGTCTCCGCAAGCGTTCAGAAAATTCTCGCCTCTCCTGCACACCAGCGCAATGTCCGCCCCCGGTTTAAACAAACGGCATATCTCATCTTCTCCAATAAGGGCGCTAAGGCGATAAGAATACTTGGGCAGCCGGTCAAGGAACCCGGAAATCCCGGCGTACACGGTTTCAGGCTTTAAGGCAGTTGTACATGGCGGATATTGCGAATTAAAATTCAACATACAACCGCTGTTGGTCCAATCGTGATTGACGTGTTCACAGCCGAAGGCGCAATTCTTCGGTTCATCGCTTCGGAAATTTATGTTTTCGTCATAACCGTAAATCTCCGGCACCGTAGCGCCGAATATGCAGCAGGATTTGCCGTTCAAGAAATGTTTCAAATGGATAAGGCCGCCCTCGCAGCCTATATGAAGAACGCTGTGTTTCAGCAAAGCGCATAATTCAAACAGGGTTGTCCGGCCGCATAGATTTAAGTCCACATTATTCAGCGCGCCGTCCTCATCACTTTCACCAATGCGGACGATTAAAACGCCGGGATATACGCGCCTGATCATTTCACACAGCTTATCGAAATATTCAACCGGATACAGCTTCGGGCTGTTCTTATAGTCAACATTTACAACTGTACAGACAGTTATAAACGAGTTCGCGGTCAAGCCGTTGTCTGATAATACGGAGAGCGCTTGGGGAGGGAATTGCAGATAAGTAGGCGAATATCTGTCAAACGGCAATATCCCGTGTATATTGCATTGTTCAACTCTGTTTTTCCCCAAAAGGCGACAATATTGCAAAAACCTTGCGCTGGAGCTGCTGTCGCGGTAAGAGAATACTTTATCAAAATGTAAAATCATATCCTCGTAATAGTGATACAACAACGGCGAAAAGCGCTTTACTTTTTCAAGGCTCACCTTATCTATACAGAAAAAGTTTCCTCCGCTCATAACCACGTCGTATTCGTTGTCTGGCCGGAAGTTTGCCGGACTGCGTACATTGTCAATAAACGGCATCACTTCAAACAGCCTGGTCAAACTGACATATAAATCAATCTGTAAATTGTCAGGGAGCATTTTTTTAGCACACTTTATCAAAAGTGTAGCCATTAAATGGTCGCCCAGACCGCCCCAAGAAACAATGGCTATCTTTAATATCTCATCACCGTCGTCGGCGGTTATTATTTCTCTGTTGAAGCAGGGGGTATCTATTACTTCGCCGCAGAGGGTAATGATTTTTTTATCCGCCGCGCCCAAGGTCAGCAGGTTATTTTTGATGTTTAGCGCCAATTTTTGGGAATTTACGGCGATTATAATATGGTCGTACTCGTCATCCGTTAATTCGAGGACTTTTCCCGGAGGAAACACTGGTACGGGAAAGTTCGTTTTGTCGGAAAAATTCCTGTCAAGCGCACAAACAATGTTGCAATAGCCCGTCTTTTCAGCCGTCTGCACAAACTGACTGCCTACATTACCCGCCGCGTATATGATTACGTTTGAATCCTTTTTGACCTTTTCAAACGGGAAGTAGTATCTTTCCAACTTAACTGACTCTTTATATCTGACAGATTTAATTCCCGCTATCTTTCCTGGCGCCCTGATATCTTATTGTTTTCAATTAGTTCGTATAGGGCGCGGAATATATAGAAGTCCTCCGGCGCGGTAATTTTGATATTGTTGGGCGTGCTTAACACCACATGCATGGCCAGGTTATAGAGGCTGCATAAATGCGCTGAATCAACTGTCAGATGGCCGTCCCGCGCCGCCTTTTTATACAAATCATAAATAAGCCGGAAGCGAAAGGTTTGGGGCGCTTTGGCGGCATACATATGATGACGCGGGGGGACGCTTTCGATGGTTTCAGAGTCACAGCATTTGACAACCGTTTCCAGGGCGGGGGTGACTGTAATCACCGCGCCCCACTGCTGGGCTTTTGCAATATTCAGGGAAATAAGCCTGGCGTCAATCAGGGGACGAACCCCATCGTGGATTAACACGATATCATCATCGCGGCTGTAAATTTCCATGGCCGCCAGACCCTTGAATATGGATTCATGGCCGGTGGCTCCGCCCGGCACGATCGATCTTACTTTTTTGATATCGCAGCGCAACAAAAAATTTTTCAGTTCTTCTATCCAGTTTTCCAGGCACACAACTGTAATAGCGTTCACTTCCGGATGTTTGTCGAAATGCTCCAGGGTATACAACAGTATGGGTTTGCCGTGCAGCAGTAGAAATTGTTTCGGTTTTGTTTGATTATTCATGCGCCGGCCAGCGCCGCCAGCAAAAATAAGCGCATAATTCATGTTACAATTAACCTTTTATTATGCTTTTTACTTTGCCGGCGCTGTTTGTCAGCCGCGGGGGATTCAGGCGAAGAAGGGGATTGACGGGTGAAAAAATAATCCGCCGCTGCCTGGCGGATCCGCTCTCCGCAGTTTATATCACTGTTGGCAATTATGCCTCGATAGTTATGGCGATGACTTTCCTGGCTGGGATCATGACCGGCGGCTATCATATCTATGTTGCCGGTGATTGATTTAACTGTAAACAACTGGTGCAAACGCACTTCAAACTGGGATATCTCTCTTCGCTCGGTCTTGAACAGGCAAGCGGGCATATTGGCGGTATTATAGTTAAATGCTTCCCTGGCATATCCCAGAAGCGGATCGGGTTTTTTATATTTTATAACTTGAGAAAATTCCGGAGTGAAAAACCGATGGAAGCGATGTTTCTCAAGCAGACGAAAATATTCTGCCTTCGTTTCATCATCAAGGAGAGACAGAAGCCTGGTTTCTTCCTCCCGCCGGTATGGATCAGCCTGAAGATTGGCGCCGCAGGCGTAGAGATACAAAAAAAACAC
>JAIRYI010000031.1 GCA_031267815.1 Desulfarculales bacterium
AACCACACCACGGTGGCCCAGATCTATGCCCTCAACCCGAGCCTCAACAACCGGCCCAATTTGCGCGTAGGCCAGACCTTGAACCTTCCCGGAGCCGCCGCTCCAACCCAAACCTCGGTTGCCGCCCGCGCCGCTGCCCCCCAGCCCGCTTCTTCCGGGCCGGTGCTGATCTCCGGCAATGCCCGCACGGTGGTACATACGGTGCAAAAAGGCGACACCCTTTACAGCCTGGCCCGCAACTATAATTTAAGCATCCCCCAGATCAAAGAGCAGCTGGGACGGGAAAATCTTTACAGCGGAGAAAAAATCACCCTGCGGGTGGCGGCCAACCGGGCGGAAGGACGCGCCCAGGCCCCGCCGGCCAGCCGGGCGGCCCGGCAGGAGGCGGCTCAATACTATACCGTGCAAAAAGGCGATACTCTATGGGCGGTGAGCAGCCGTTTCAAAATTAGCGTGGCTGACATTAAGCGCATGAATAATTTGAACAGCGACCGTTTGACTGTGGGGCGGCGGCTGCAAATCCGCTGAGCTGCCCGGGCGCCGTATTCCGCGCCCGCCGATTTCCGGCGGCTCTCATTCGCTTGCAGACTTAACTGCCCGGGCCGCAAAATAATATTTTTTTGCCGTCAATTTCAAGAAAAATAAGGATAAGAGGGATGAAGAGTAAAGTTTTTTTTATGGATCTGCGGGCCAACAGTCGTCGCACTGTAATGCAGAAATATCAAGATCTTATCAGCAGACTGAAGCCGGAGGCGGTCATTGCCGGAAAAGATCTGACCGCCGTTAAGCTGCATTTCGGCGAAGAAGGAAATTTAAGTTTTATCCGCCCGCCTTTTGTCCGGCCGGTGGTCAAAACGGTCAGAGACTTGGGGGGCGTTCCTTTTTTAACTGACTGCAATACCCTCTATGTGGGCAGCCGTTCCAATTCCGCGGATCATCTCAGCGTGGCCGTTAAACACGGCTTCGGTTACGCCGCCATGGAGGCTCCGGTCATCATAGCCGATGGCATTTACGGCGGCAATCACCGCGAAGTGGCCTTGAACCTGCCCGACTGCCCTGTCGCCTATATTGGCGCCGATATTGCCGCGGCCGAGGCCATCATCACCCTTACCCATTTTAAAGGCCATGAATTGACCGGTTTTGGCGGGGTTCTGAAAAATCTGGGCATGGGCTGCGCCGCCCGGGCGGGCAAGCTCTTCCAGCACAGCAATGTTTCCCCGACGGTGCGCAATAACCGCTGTCTGGGTTGCGGCGTGTGCGTAAAACGGTGTCCGGCCGGTGCCATTACTTTAGGAGATAATCCGGATCGGGAAGGCAAAAGCAAGCGCATAGCCGTTAAAGACGACAGCAGGTGCATTGGTTGCGGCGATTGTATTATTGCCTGCAATTTCGGAGCCATGCGCCTCAATTTTGACGCTCAGTCCTCGGAAGCCATGCGCCGCATGGTGGCTCACGCCAAAGCCGCCCTGACAGGCAAAGAAAATAAAAGCCTGCACATCAGCTTTGTCACCCAGGTATCCCCGGCCTGCGACTGCAATCCTTTCAATGACGCCCCTATAGTGCCGGATTTGGGCATCCTGGCCGGATTGGATCCGGTGGCAGTAGACAGCGCGGCCGTGGATCTGGTTAACGCCGCCCCTGTCCTGCACAATTCCCAGTTGGGCCAGCACTGCGGCAAAGCGGGCTTGGATAAATTCAAAACCGTCTATCCCAATGTGGACTGGGAAGTACAGCTTGATTTTGCCCAGGAAATCGGTTTAGGCAGCCGCCGCTACACATTGGAGACTGTGGACTGAAATACATTTTGAAGCTGCCGGGAATTGGATTAAAATATGCGCTATCACTCCGGGAAGAACAGCAACGCCGCGCTGTCCGCCATGCGCAGGCCCAGCGCGGTCGGCTTAAGATAAGGATAAATTATCCGCCCCCAGCCCAGGGCCGGCAAGCGGGCCAGGGCCAGCCGGTAATACTGGCTTGCCGGCTGGCCGATTATACCGCTCACCTGCTCCAAATCCACCCCTTGAGCGGTGCGCAGGCCCAACATGAACAGTTCCAGCGCCCTCTGCTCCGGGGGTAGCTGTTCGTAAAATTCCACCCCTTCTCCGCCGCCGCTCCAGGCTGTAATATAGGCAGCTACATCATAATAGTTGGCCCAGCGGCATCCGTTCAGGTGGCCGTGAGCCCCAGGCCCCAGGGCCAGATAATCGCCTCCCCGCCAGGTGGAGGAATTGTGGCGGCAGTTAAAGCCTGGACGGGCGAAATTGCTGATTTCATAGCGGGTAAATCCGGCGCGCTCACACATTTGATAACCCTGGTCTTCCATGGCCAGCAATAAGGCCTCATCCGGCATAGGGGCACAGTAAGTCCGGTATTGCCGGCCCAGGGGGGTATCCGGATTTAAAGTCAGCTGGTAGAGGGAAATATGTTCAGAACCCAGGGCCAGCAGGCGGCTGATATCTTCCAAGGCCATGGGCAGACTCTGGCCGGGAAGCCCGTACATGATATCCAGGCTCAAATTGGCAAATCCGGCCTGGCGCGCCCATTGCACCGCCCGGTTTATGTGCCCCGGTTTGTGACTGCGGCCCAGAATTTCTAAACTTTTGGGGGAAAAGCTCTGCACTCCCAGGCTGAGGCGGTTGAATCCGGCCTGGCGCAGCTTGATCAGTTTGCCCGGACTTAAGCTGTCCGGATTGGCTTCCAGGCTTATTTCCGCTCCTTCAGCCAGAAGAAAATTTTTTTTTATCTCCGCCAGCAGAGAGGACAAAGCAAAAGCCGGCCATAAACTGGGAGTGCCCCCGCCCAGATAGACGCTGGTCAGCTCCCTCCCGGATACAGGATGAATCTCCGTCAGCCGGGCAAGATGCCGCCCCAGGGCTTGGCGCAAGGGTTTGGCCCAAGCAGGGGAAAAAGGTAAGGCCCAAAAATCGCAGTACGGACAGCGGCGGGCGCAAAAGGGCAGATGGATGTAGAGACCGAGTTCAGAGGGCATGAGCTTAATTTATACTTCCGCTATTATTCTGCAGGGCAGGCCGGTAGAGTTTTCAAGCCGCATGGGGTAAGTATGCACCAGGAAAGTCTCTTGTCCCGCCTTATCGGCCAAGACTTCAAGCTCATATATGTTTTCAACAATAAATACGCCTTGTTGCGCACAAAAAAGATCCGCCTTAGGGTGTTCTCCGGGAAGACGGACTCCGGCAAAATCAATTGGAATATCGTCTGAATTAGCGCGAACGGCTCACTGTATAGCGAGTAGCCCGGCGGAATATTTACTGGCCTGAAACGCCAAAGCGCAAAATTGGGGACAGACTTTTTTAAAGCGGCAAAGCGGGATGCTTGAACTCACATCCCGTTCCCCGGAGCAAAAATTACACTTTTTGCTCCGGGGAGTCTTAAATCTCGCGGCAATTAAAAATTTCCGCGAACCTCTAAAATTTCACAATCACCCCGGCGGACACCGTGGTTCCGACTGCGGGATAGCCGGAATAGACTCCATAATAGGTGCCGTAGTCAACATACTCCCGGTCAAAAAGATTGGCCGCGTTAATAAATACCGTAAAATTTTCCCAGGTGTATTCCGCGCCCAGATCCAGGGTAGCATAGGCGGACAACTGTTCCCCGGCATTGGCCGTATCACCGTCGTAATAGCGGCCGCCAATGAAATTAAGCCGGCCGTGGACCCGCAGATCTTCAATTACTTCCACCGAAGCGCCCAGGCCGGCGATCCATTCCGGTACCAAGGGTACCCGGTTGCCGTCATTGATCCCTCCGTCAAAACGCACATCCTGGAAGGCCAGGGAAGCGAAAATCTGATGCTGCCCCCGCTCGCCCAGGCTCTGGCTCAAAATCAGATCAAAGCCCCGATGGACGGTGTCATCCAGATTGACATTCAAAAACCGCGCCATATCGTAAGCGATTTCGTCGCTTAAGGTCAGCCAGTAGAAATTCAGGCTGGCGGTCAGGCCGAAAGGCAGAGTATACTGAGCGCCCAGTTCATAATCCATGCCGTATTCCGGCTTGAGATCCGGGTTGAAAGCGGTCCAGCTCAAATATTCATCCAGCAGGGGATAGCGGAAAGTGCGGCCCATGGAGGCGTAGACCTTGCCTGTGTCCAGAAAATTGTAAACCAGGCCGGCGCTCCAGGCATACTGGGTGTCATTGCGGTCAAAGTCGCTGTCTCCCATAAAAGGATCCATAAAATTCATGTCATACTCGGCGTAATTAACCCGCCCCCCCAGGCTGAAAATCAAATCATCACTCAAATTCACTTCCTCCAGCACGTAACCGGCCAGGGAATTCATGCTGGATTTGGTTTCCGCCGGCGAATTCAGGCTGTTATTCTGGTGTACTTCCCAATAATTATAATCCAGCCCGGCGGTTACCCGGCCTGCCAGAGAACCCAGGCTGTGTTCCAGCACATATTTGGGCTGCACCCCGAAATTATCCAGATAAATATCCAGATGATTGGCCCACATAAAACTGTCGGAAACCTGATGGCGGTAAAAAACATCCGCGCTTAAGACGCCTCCCTCCTGCCAGTCTTTGCGCAGCAGGCCGCGCAGGTTAAAAGACTCACGTTTGGCCCATTCGTCAGGTCGGTTGCTGGCCTGGGGGTCATTCTCTATTTCGCTGAGGGACAGCGCTCCGGGCAGGCCGTAATGGGCCTTTTCATAGCCGCCGTCCACCATTAAGGAAAAACTGTCGCTGGGATCCACCCGGACATTGAGGCTTGCCCCCATAGTGCGATAAGCGCTGTTGTCGCGGTAACCATGGCTACTGCCATAGTGGGCCTGGCCGAACCAGGACAGATCTTCCCAGGATCCTTGAGCAGCGCCCCTGGTCTGCATGGTCTCGTAAGTGCCGCCCCGGACTTCCACCGTGGTCTGAGGCGCTCCCTTGCCTTCCCGGGTGATCAGATTAATTACCCCTCCCACCGCCCCGTCGCCATAGAGTACCGAAGAAGCTCCGTGCATGACTTCAATGCGCTCAATGCTGTCCACCGGGATGGAAGTGAAATCCACTCCTGACTGATCCAAAGAGTTCAGGCGCCGTCCGTCCAGCAGCACCAGGGTATGCTGACTGGCGGTGCTTCCAAAACCGCGCATATCCACACTGGCGGTGACGCCGGCGCCGAGCATGTCGCGAATCATCAGGCCGGGAATTGTGCGCAGGACATCCACAATATTGCCGGCGTGAAGCTCTTCAATTTGTTTGCGTTCCACAATGGTAATCTGCTGGGGCACTTTCAGGGCCTGTTCATCCCAGCGGCTGGCGGTCACGGTGAGTTCGGGCAAAGCAATCGCCTCCTCTTTCGCTTGAGCGAATCCGGCCGCGGCTAAAATTAATAAGCCGGTGATAACAATTCTCCTCACCATTTCAATTATTCCTCTCTTTTCCGTTCAAGAGCCTTTGAGGCGGCAGGCTGGTTGCAAATTATAGTAATTCAAATCACTTAAGCAGGCGCCGCGGACAAAAAAACCCCTGTCCGCGCTTGCGGACAGGGGAAGATTGCACCCTGTTCTTCATCGTCCCGAAAACGGCGTCCTTTTGCCCGCCCCGGTGCCTCGCCAGGGCCTTCGCCTTGTCATGCCGGCAGGTCTTCTGGCTTTCGGCTCTTTCTCCCTCAGACCCTTCCCATCTTAACGACAGTGGCCTGTCTGAGTTTGTCCCCGATTACAGCGGCGGGACCGCAACGGATTCACACCGTTTTCCCTTTTAAGCTTATTAAAGCGCCAACATAAATTTTTTGTCAGCTTAACACGGAGGGTAAAAATAAACAAGAGGCTTTGCGGCGAAAAATATTGCTATTAATTTTGCCGGTTATGCCGATAAATTAACAAACTCTTAAAGGTTGGGCCGGCAAAGTAGCCCCCTTTGAACAGTGATATTATTTTCCGCCTCCCTCATTTAATCCTGGCAGGCGGCGTTGGCAGGAGTGGCCTTATGTCCCGTGGAGGAATAATTGTTCTGCTGTTATTGCTGAGCTTGCCCCCGGCTTGCTCAACTATTGATTCTCATCTGCAAAATCTAACCGGAAGCAGAGCGGAGCAGGATACCGTCATGCCCAATGATCCCGCCCTCAGTCAGGCTCATGCGACCAGAGCCAGATTTTTCCGCGCCCAAGGCGAAACCAACAAATCTGTTCAGGAAATGGAATGGGCTCTGGCCGCTGACCCTTATAATTATGAAGCGGCTTATCATCTGGGGCTGTTATATCTGGATCTCAACCAACGCACAAGCGCCCGCCGGGTATGGGAGCAGGGGCTTTTGGCTGATCAGGATGGGGTGGAACGGCCTTTCCGGGGCAGAGCGGTAGCCGCCATGCGCGCCGGAGTGGCGGAACTTGACCGGCTGGAAAAACCTTACGGCACTCCGATTTCCATCCTGGCCACTCAGGGGGCTTATCAGGACAGTCTAAGGGGTTCTGTCGCCCCGGCTCCCAGCCCTCCGGGGAACCGGGACGCCTCCGGACCTGTACCGGAATGGGCGGCCGCCGCCTCATCCTCTGTTCCCCCCGGCCTTTATCCGCCTGGGGCAGCCGCAACCAGCGCCGTCCCGCCGGGCCAAATTCCCTTTTACTCCCGTCCCGGCCTGCCAACTGGCGGCGTTCATCCGCCGGGAACATTTATTCCCAAGCCTTACGTTCCCAATCCTGAGGACGGCAAACCTAAAGCCCCCGCCGCGGCCCCCGCTCCCCGCCCCGCTTCCGCCGCTCAACCGGCCCCGCCGGTTGGCTGCCCTCCCTGCGAAGCGCAAAATTCCGGCAAATACGCGGTATTAGTATCATCTAACCGCCGCTCCGCCAGTGCCCAGGAACAGGTTAAACGCCTTTTGGCCAAAGGATATCAGGCCAGCGTGGCGGTCAATAAAAATGCCCGGAGCGGTTCCTGGTATGTGGTGTGGGCGGGTTGCTGCGTGCCGGAAAAACAGGCCCGAGATCTGGCCTCGCTCCTGAATAAACAGGGTCTGGCCCAGGGCGCCAGAGCGGCCATACCCCGTTGACTGTTTACTTGCAAAATAAACCCGGGCAAAATCCGCTTCGGCTTTGGGCCGCGGATTTTGGCGGCGCTCAGAGACCTGCCCAGGGAATCAAATTACAAAAATTTCCGCCCCAGGCAAAATTATACTTGCCTGGACGGCTGTTATAGGGTATTAAATATAAACTCCGCCGTCTAAAAATATTGAAACTGTATCTTATGAGGTATTTATGGGTAGCGTAATTAAAAAGCGCCGTAAGAAAATCCGCCGCCACAAGCATCGCAAACTGTTGCGGCGTACACGCCATCAGCGCCGTAAATAGCATAAATTTTTATATATAATCACTGCACGAACAACCACTTCGGTCCTCGCCGGGGTGGTTGTTTATGTTATTTATATACACTGCGCCAGGCCTGGTAATTTAAAAACCAGATGCCGGCCCCGTGCCCCGCCGGACGCGGGCCGGAAGCCTTTTTAAGTCTTTAAAGCCCTTTGCCTGCCCCTTAACCAGCCGTAACGAAAAAAAAAGGATAAGTAAAGCCATAAAATATTTTTAAAGTGCGAGTGATATTTTTAATATTGTTCTGCTATCATAAAAATGCTATTCTTCTTAACATAGTAGACCCTGAAAAAGCCGGTTGCGGCTTTTTCAGGGAAGAACGCTTACCTTCAGGCGCCGCTTGAAAGCGGCCAGGGCAGGTAAATTGCGGCAGACTTTGCGAGTTCGCGCCCGTTTGATGAAATTGACCGGCATAGCCGGGCAGAAATTATATTTCACTTTATGAAAGCCATAGGGCAATGAAAATTTGCATCATTGGGGCCGGAGCGATGGGGGTTCTGTTTGGCGCTCTTTTGCGTGAGGCGGGGCATCAGGTGGGGCTGGTGGCTTCCCGCCAGGTTTATCTGGACGCGCTGGAGCGCAACCGGGGCATTGTGGTGGAAAAAGACGGGATCCGGCGCGCTGTTGCCTGCCCCATAAGCCTGGACAGCCGGGATTTTACTCCCAGCGAACTGGTGATTGTTTTTGTAAAAGCGCCGGCAACAGAACAGGTCGCTTCCCAGGCGGGGCTGTGCGCCGGGAAAAACGGCCTGGTGCTTAGCCTGCAAAACGGTCTGGGCAACGCCGAACTGCTGGCCCGCCATATTGATCCGGACCGGATAATGGCCGGCTATACTTCCCAGGCCGCCTTGCTTCTCGAACCCGGAGTTATCCGCCACACCGGTTCCGGTCCTTCGGCTCTCGGTTCCTGGAGCGGCGGCAATAAAGCGGAGGCTTTGGCGTTGGCCAGCATGTTCAGTCAGGCGGGCATTGCCACCCGCACCGAAGAAGATGTGCCCGCCGTTATTTGGGATAAAATATTTGTCAATGTGGGCATAAACGCTGTCGGCGCCTTGGCTGGAATCACCAACGGCCAGGTAGTGGATATGGAGCCGTCCCGGCGTCTGGCCCGCCAGGCTCTGGATGAAGCGGTGAGCGTGGCCCGCCGTCTGGGCGTCGGCATACGCCCGGATGTGTGGGAACACTTACTCCATATAGGGCACATGTCTTCGCAAAACCGTTGTTCCATGTGGCAGGATCTGAAAAACCACAAAATTACGGAGATCGAATTTATCCATGGAGCGGTAAGCCGTCTGGGGCGGGAACACAACATCCCCACCCCGATTAATAGCGCGCTGGCCGACCTGATACGGGCCGCGCAGTCCAACTATTTATAAGGAGTATGAAATGAGCCGCAATCCCATCACAATTAAAGATATTCGCAGCGCCAAAGAAACTGGCCGTAAATTGGTCATGCTGACCGCTTACGACTATCATACCGCCCAAATAGGCGATGCCGCCGAACTGGATATGCTCCTGGTGGGAGATTCTCTGGGTATGGTGGTGTATGGCCTGGAGAGTACGGTAGGGGTGACTATGGATGATATGATCCGCCACACTCAGGCTGTGCGGCGCGGCTGCAAAACAGCTCATGTGGTGGCGGATATGCCCTTTTTAACTTACAACACCTCCATTCGCGAAGCTATTTACAATGCCGGCCTGCTCCTGAAAGCCGGGGGGGATTCGGTCAAGCTGGAAGGAGGAGTGGATTTCGCCCCTACCATTGAAGCCATAGTCAAAGCCGGCATCCCGGTGGTGGGCCATATCGGGCTTACTCCGCAAACTATCAGCGCTCTGGGAGGATTCAAAGCCCAGGGCCGGGACGAAGCCTCGGCCCGGGCCATTCTGGCCGATGCCCTGGCGGTGGAGCAAGCCGGGGCCTACAGTGTGGTGCTGGAAGCCGTGCCCAGCGAATTGGGCCAGCTCATCAGCCGGCGCCTGACCATTCCGGTCATCGGCATCGGAGCCGGACCCCATACGGACGGACAGGTGCTGGTCTATCATGACCTGATTGGCCTGTATGACCGCTTTGTGCCGAAATTTGTAAAACAGTTCGCGCAATTGCGCCCGCAAATCCTACAGGCTATGCAAGACTATCGGGATGCGGTCAGACAAAGCTCTTTCCCCGCCCCGGAACACTGTTTCCGTTTAAATGAAACGGTTAAAGCCGCTCTGGCGGATCTGTTTGAACAATAGTATTTGCCAGGGCCTTTTTTAACGGGAGAGTGAATATCATTTTCAGCTGACCTTGTTGTTTTTATTTCAATAATTCCTTGCTTGCCAAGCAGGGGAAAAGAATGTAAATTTAATTAAAATTAAAATTAGGCGATTGGAATTCGCCTTAAATTTTTGCTATGAAAATAACTTGCCTCACCAGCATAAGGATCAGAGCCTATGAGCATAGACACCAGCGCAATAGCCCATCTGGAGGAAAAAATAGAAAACATACTCCAGCGCATCAGCAGGGTGCAAGCCGAAAATGAAACTTTGAAACAGAAAGTTCTTGAAGCGGACCATTGGCGGCTGGATATTGAATCCAAAGATAAAGAATTGAATGATCTGAAGGAATTGTTGACGATGCAGGATGCTGAACGAGTTGAAATCAGATCCAGGGTGGAGGCTTTGCTCACTAAACTGGAAGGCTAGAAAGGTAATTTTAGGTGGGGGCTGTCAAGGTTCAAATATTGGGAACCGACTACTTTTTGAGTTCCTCTGGCAACGAGGAGCAGTTACATATGGTAGCCGCCACTTTAGATGAGAAGTTAAAGGAAATATTAGCCGCTTCCAAAAATTTGCCTATATTGTCGGCAACGGTTTTAGTGGCTCTCAATTTGACCAATGAACTCTTGCAGCTTCAGGAAGCGCAAGAAAAAATATTGCAAGATATAGAAAAACGGTTGGACCAGATACTAGTTAAGTTTTGAGCAAAGGTAAATCCCCTGCGCTGTGCGTGATACAGGCGAAATAGTCTCTTGAGCCATAACACGCTGTTGGGCTTATGACCGTTGTCTTATCCAGGGCGGGAGCGCCTGCTTTGATGCGCGCACCCCAATGTATAAACCGGTCTGCCCCCTTAGACCATAAGGTTCAAGGTAGCGCGCCTACGCCAGTAGCGGGGGTTCCTATAACGGGATCGTGAGCGGGGGTTTGAAGAGCAAAATTTGAGAAGTGATAAAAATTAAAGTCCGCGTGACTATAAAGTCGCAGCCGTATTGTCCGGCGCCGCTTGTGTTTTCTGTCGCCTGAATGAACACCCCATAGCTAGCCTGCTGTAACTGTCTGGTTGTAAGCCTGATCTATATCCTCCTTGCACCGTACGGATAAGGAAAAATTATGTCTGCAACTTTGTTATATTTTCTGCTGCCGGTGGTAGCCCTGGCAGGTGCGGCGGCCGGCTATCTCGCAGCCAAACAGCAGGCCAGATCGCGCTTGCAATCTGTGCAAAGCTTAAGCCGCAAAATACTGGAAGAGGCCAGGCTGGAGGCTGAACACCAGAAAAAAGACGCCCTTCTCCAGGCCAAAGATCAAATCCTGCAGATGAAGACTGATTTTGAAACGGAAATCAGAGAGCATCGCAATGAAATGTTGCAGCAGGAAAAACGGCTGGCCCTGCGCGACGAAAGCCTGACCAAGAGAGCGGAAGTCCTGGAGCAAAGAGAAATCGACTGCGCCCGCCGGGAGCAGTCTTTGCTGGACCGGGAACGCAATATCAGCGACGCCAAGGCCTCTTATGACAAATTGCTCAAGGAAGGACGGGAACAGCTGGAACAAATTGCCCAGATGAATCAGGAAGAAGGCCGGGCTTATCTGCTGAATTCTCTGGAAAATGACATCCGTCACGAAGGCGCGCGCCTGATTCGCCGCCTGGAACAGGAAACTAAAGAACAGGCCGCCAAAAAAGTCCAGGAGATTCTGGGCCTGGCCTGCAAACGCTATGCCGGCGATTATGCGGTGGAACGCACGGTAAGCGTGGTCTCTTTGCCCAACGACGAAATGAAAGGCCGCATTATTGGCCGGGAAGGGCGTAATATCAGAGCGATTGAAGCCGCCGCCGGCGTGGATCTGATCATTGACGACACGCCTGAAGCGGTGGTGGTCAGCAGCTTCAACCCCATCCGCCGGGAAATCGCCCGCCTGAGCCTGGAACGGCTGATCGGCGACGGACGCATCCATCCCGCCCGCATTGAGGAAGTGGTCAAAAAAGTGGCCCTGGAAGTGGACGCCAGCATCAAGGAAGCCGGCGAACAGGCGGTATTCGATTTGGGTGTACACGGCATACATCCGGAACTGATCAAACTCATAGGGCGCCTGCGCTACCGCTCTTCTTACTCCCAAAATGTCTGGCAGCACTCTATGGAAGTGGCTTACCTGTGCGGCATCATGGCCGGAGAACTGGGGATTAATCCCAAACAGGCCCGGCGGGTGGGCCTGCTCCACGATATCGGCAAAGCAATGGATCATGAAATAGAAGGATCCCACGCGGTTATTGGCGCGGAACTGGCCAAACGCTACGGCGAAAAACCTCATATAGTCCATGCCATTCATGCCCATCATGAGGAAATTACTCCCGACGGAATTCTGGATGTGCTGGTGCAGGCGGCCGACGCCCTGTCCGGCGCCCGGCCCGGCGCCCGGCGGGAAATGCTGGAAAGCTATGTCAAACGGCTGGAAGAACTGGAAAACATCGCCACTTCTTTTGACGGGGTGGCCAATGCCTTTGCCATCCAGGCCGGCCGGGAAGTTCGGATAATGCTGGAAGCGGAAAAAACCAATGACGGGCAGGCGGTATGGCTTTCCCGGGAAGTCGCCCGCAAAATTGAGCAGGATATGACCTATCCCGGCCAAATCCGGGTTACGGTTATCCGGGAAACCAGAGCGGTGGAATATGCCAAATAAAAACAGTCCCGAGACTTCCGCAACTTGCCATCCACGGCCCGCTTCAATTCTGTTGCGTATTTGCGATCCGCAGCAGGAACCAGATCATCCGCTTTACGGCAACGCCCCGGCGAGACTTCAAGTTTAAGGAAAATATTTGCTCCAGTCCTTGGCAGTATTATTGGTGGGCGACGTCTTCGCGGAAAGCGGCAGGCGGATGCTGGCAGGGTATTTGCCATCCTTGAAGCGGGACCTCAAACTGGATCTGGCGGTGGTCAATGGTGAAAACTCCGCCGGCGGCATAGGGTTAATGCCCCGTCAGGCCCAGGAAATATTCGCCGCCGGCGCCGATGTAATCACCGGCGGCAACCATACCCTGGCTCGGCAGGAAATTTTCCCTCTTTTGCAGCATGAGCCTCATCTGCTCCGCCCGGCCAATCTTCCTCCCTCCGCCCCCGGCCAGGGATGGGTCATAACAACAACCAGGGGGGGAGAAAAAATAGCGGTGGTGAGCCTGCTGGGCAGATCGCTGATGCCGGTTACGGATTTGGCCTGCCCTTTTGCCACTCTCCAGGCCCTGCTGGACCAACCGCTGAAATCCACTCCTTGTATTCTGGTTGATTTCCACGCGGAAGCCAGCAGCGAAAAACAGGCGCTGGCCTGGCATTTTGACGGCCGCATCAGCGCCCTCATCGGCACCCACACCCACGTAGCCACCGCTGACGAGAGGATATTGCCGGAAGGCACGGCTTACCTGACCGACGCGGGCATGACCGGACCTTATTATTCGGTAATAGGCATGAACCCGGCCACCGCCATCGCCCGGTTTACCTCCCAAGGCCCGCCCCGCTTTAGAGTGGCCGAGGGACCGGCCTTGCTCAACGCGGCCCTGGTGCATATCAATCCCCGCACCGGCCGGGCGGAAAAAATTGAACGGGTCAGCGCCGGGCCGCTGTAAAACAGCTTAATATCCCAATTTGGTCAAGTCATCCACCAGCTTGCCCACCGCCAGAGCGCTTTTGTCCAAAGCCGCTTGCTCATCCGCGGTGAGCGCCAGTTCGTAAATCTGTTCAATGCCATCCCGCCCCAACTTTACCGGTACGCCCAGAAAAAGACTGCTGTAACCATATTGCCCGGAAAGCCAGGCGGCGCAAGGCAGAACCTTCTTTTTGTCTTTGAGAATGCTTTCCGCCATTTCCACGACTGAAGCGGCGGGGCCATAATAGGCGCTACCGCTTTTGAGCAGGCTTACTATCTCCGCTCCTCCCTGGGCGGTACGATGGCTGATGGCTTCTATCTGCCGGCTGTCCAGAAGCTCGGGTAAAGGAATACCGGCTATATTGGTCAGGCGGGGCAAAGGCACCATAGTGTCGCCATGGCCTCCCAAAACCAGGGCATGCACACTTTCCACCGATACATTCAAAGCCTGGGCTATGAACAGGCGCATCCGCGCCGTGTCCAGAACGCCGGCCATGCCCAGCACCCGGGAAGGCGGGAAAGAACTGGCCTTAAAGGCCACATGGCACATGGCGTCCAAGGGGTTGCTGACCACTATCAGAATAGCCCCCGGAGAAGCCAAAGCCGCCTTCTGCACGGTATTGCGCACTATTTCCGCGTTGATCTTCAACAGGTCGTCGCGGCTCATGCCCGGTTTGCGGGCTATGCCGGCGGTTACAATAATAAGATCGGAGTTTTCCGTATCCTCCCAGGCAGTACTTCCCTGAAGCCGGAGGTCACGGCCGGCGTGGGGCAGAGCCTGGGCCATATCCAGGGCCTTGCCTTGGGGCAGGCCGTCCAGCACATCCAGCAAGACCACATCCGCCAGTTCTTTTTCCGCAATCAGGCAGGCGCAGGAAGCCCCCACGTTGCCGGCCCCGATCACTGTTATTTTATAGCGCATAAAAGCTCCCGTTTATTTTTGTCTTCATGTGTTATATAACTATTGAGCCGCAAATACAACTTTTTGAGTAAAGGGCCGTAATGATATGCCAAGCCAAATCTTAAAGGAAAGTAATCTGCCCGGCATTCCTCTCCTGGGAAGAGGCAAAGTCCGGGATATCTATGATCTGGGATCATCCCTGCTGATGGTGACGACTGACCGCCTGAGCGCCTTTGACGTTATCCTGCCCGATCCCATTCCCTATAAAGGAGAGGTCTTGAACCGGCTTTCCCTCTTTTGGTTCCGACAGATGGAAGACCTGGTCCCCAATCATATTTTAAGCAGTAATCCCAGCGAGTTCCATCCTTTATTGCGGCCTTATGGCGGCCAATTGCAAGACCGTTCGGTAGTGGTGAAAAAATGCCGCCCCCTGCCCATTGAGGCTATTGTGCGCGGCTATATCAGCGGCAGCGGCTGGAAAGACTATCTGGACAGCGGGAAAATCAGCGGCCACTGCCTGCCCGCCGGACTCAAGGAGAGTCAGAAACTTCCCCGCCCCATTTTCACTCCCAGCACCAAAGCGGCCCTGGGCCTGCATGATGAAAACATAAGCGTGGCTCAGGCTGAAGAAATGATAGGGCTGGAACTGGCCGGCCAAGTGGCGGATTTAAGCATCGCCGTTTATGAGCGGGCGGCGTCCGTTGCCGCCGCCGCCGGGATCATCATTGCCGATACCAAACTGGAATTCGGCCTGTATAACGGAGAGCTGACCCTGATCGACGAAGCGCTCACCCCGGACTCCAGCCGCTTCTGGCCGGGCGATGACTATGAACCCGGCCGGACCCAAAAAAGCTTTGATAAGCAGTATGTGCGCGACTACCTGGAAAGCGTGGGCTTTGCCAAAAAGCCTCCGGCCCCTCATCTGCCTCCTCAAGTTATTGCTCAAACCAGCCGGCTTTATGTTGAAGCCCTGCACCGTTTAAGCGGCATAAAGATAGACTCCGCTTAAACCCGGCCGCTTTTCCGCCCCTTCAGCTCCAGCATGGCCGGGCTTTCCGGGATAAAGAAAAAGTAGGCCAGAGAAGTAAGGCCCACGGAAACCGCGCACAAAAGCCACAAGTGGTTAAGTTCCTGGGGATGAGACATCAAACTTACATCGGCGGGCAGGAACATGCCGGTAAATTGGATAAAAAGCGCGCCGCACAGCAAAGGGAAAACATTGGTCCAGGTGATGGCGGTGGGGGCCAGTTCCGGAGGAGCCAGCTCTCTGGCATGGGCGAAAATAATATTGCCGCAGGCCGACAGCTGCGGGATCAGGAAAAAAACCAGGGCCACTGTCCAGACCGGAGCGGAAGGGGTCCACAGCAATAAACCGGCTGTCAGCAAAGCCAGCAGAGCCTGCCCACAGCATACCACCTTTTTGCGGGTGAGCAGTTTATCGCTTATCCAGCCCAGCAAAGGCATGCCCACCATATAACTTACCGCAAACAAAAATAATATATGCGCCGCATTTATGGTACTCATGCCAAAGCCGTAAATCAATAAAGGCCCGGCCCAGGCCGCCTGCAAAGAACCCACCACTCCATAGCGGCTGCCTGTGGTCAGACCCATAATCCAGAAACGCGGCGACAGCAACAGATGCCGCACCGCTTTTTTCAAAGGAAAATGCTGTATTCCCACCACGGGCCGGGGAGAGGCGCGCATTATCAGGGCGCAGCCCACGGCAATAAGCAAAAGGCACAGGCTTGCCCCCAGCATACTGTTGCGCCAGCCCAGAGCATCGGTCAGCAGAACCCAGGGAGAAGAGGCAAGCAGGCTGCCGGCGCCGGCTATCGCCATGCTCATGCCGGAGAGAAAGGCGAAACGGCGGATGGGAAACCAGGTGGCGATAATCGCCAAGCCGCCCATAGTGCTGACCGATGTGCCCATACCGGTCAAAACCCGGCCGGCAAAGGCCCAATTCACATTGGCGGCCAAAGCGAACACCAGACAGCCCAGAGCAGCCAAACCAAGCCCCACGCTCACCACCAGGCGCACGCCGAACTTGGTGAAGAGAATGCCTAAAGGAATCTGGCTGCCTGCAAAGCAGTAAAAAAATAACGAGGAAAGCAGGCTCAAATCCTGACTGCTTAAATTCAAATCCTGATTCAGGGCGGGAAAAATGACCGTAAGGCTGTTGCGGCAGAACCAGCTCATGGCCCCGCTCAGACCGGCCAGCCCCAACATAACCCAACGGCGTCTGTTCCCGGGCGCCGGGTCCTGTAAACTGTCAACCATCAAATTGCCGCCTTATCACGCAATCAAAAATAATTTCCAAAATATCAATAAGTTTGCAGCAACGGATATGAGCAGGCCACATCATCAAAGTTATCCGCCCGCGCGGCGGCCTGACTTAACGCGTCCAGAGGAAGACTGGTCTGCAAACGAAAGGGAGGGGCCAAGGAGTGGGCGTCGCTCGGACTGGAAGATATATTGGTCATAAATATCAGGTTAATCACAGAGATTGAAGGCAAACCTTCCAATTCCCCGGCCAGCAGAATACACCAGGGCAAATAAGCGTTCAAAGCGGCCCGGGCAGGCAGTGAACTTTCCGCCGCCCCGGCCCAGCCGTAATCTTTATACTGCGCGTAAACAGTTAAAGCATTGTCTTTAAATGCAAAGGCGGGCCAAAGCAGTTCTGTGCCCAAGGCGCGGAGGAGAAGAAAATTTCTTTCATAAAACCCGCGGCCCCAATCTAACAATTCCGGTTGGGTTGAAGCCAAACCGTCCTCCCACAGTTCAGCCGGCCGGTGGAGTATAATCTTTTGATGCAGGGGCACAGAAGCGGGCCGGACGTCCAGGCTGGTCAGCTGCGGGGAATGCATCCGGCGGCTGGGCTGCGCGGATTCAACCTGCCCGCTGTCGCTTATAAAGCCGGGGGCCTCGGCTCGCCATTGAAAGGAGGTAACATAATCAGCCAGTTGATCTTCTCCGACGCCGGCCGTTTCCCTGCTCTCCGGCTCCCAGGATATAAAAATCCCGCCTTGCGGATCGCTGGGGCCGGAGATAGTCTGGAGCGCGCCCGCCAAAGGCCTTATTTGCAAAGTGACGTCAGGAACGGGCTTCTGGCGGCTGTCCAGCACGGTTATGAACACAGACTGGGCCGCCTGGCAGGGCAGGGCCAGACTCAGCATGATAAACGCGAAAAAAAGACGCCCCGCCATCAAAAATCACCCCTGTTATAAATAGTTTGCCGGCTCTTGCGGCGAAAAGGGGCCCAGACCGGAGAAGCGCCGGCGGCCGGGGAAGGGACAACATAAGCCAGTTCCACCACAAAGCAGGTTTTGAGGTACGACCCCTCGCGGTAAAAACTCACCGCCTCAGCCAGCTTCAGGATCTTGTCGTCGCCCGGCAAAACCGTCTCCACCAAAGGCGAAGCGCCTCCTTCATTGTCCATCATAATATGCCGGCCCTGCACATAGGGAGTGATTAGCTCCAGCACCAGCCCGCGCTTGGTGTGGGCGCGCAATACCGCTTCCGCCTGCCCGGTAAGGGGTTTTTGGCTACTCCGGTCCAGCAACCGTATTTTGACCCGGGTAAAATTATTTCCCGTCCCGGTTGGTTCAGTCATTATTTTTGTTATCCTTCAAAGCAGATTATTTTACTTTTAACTATATGCCAATTGAGCCGCTGGCGCTATATTGCCCCGCAATTGGCGGAAGTCATTATTTTTATCTTTATGCGCGAAAACTTTATGTTATAATTTCTCCGCATAATTGGGCCTGATAAACCGGACGTCAAAATTTGCCCCGGCAAATTTGAAAAAGGTCTTTATACCGGGGAAACATTACTATTGAACAGGAGTTGCATATGCTGGGGCTTATGCGCAAACATGCCGGCAGCCTGGCGGTAAAAATCATATTGGGGGCCATTGTCGTGGCCTTCGCTTTATCCTTTGGGGTATCCTCTTATTTTTCCCAAACAGAGATTGCTTTTAAAATAAACGGAGAATCGGTCACTTCCCGGCAACTGGCTGACAGAGTTCAGGATCTGACGGAAATGCGGCAGGCCCAGGGAGGGACGCCCCTGACTCAGGAAGAAGCGGGCCGCCAGGCCCGCCAGGAAATTATCGATAGTGTTCTGCTGCGCCAAACCGCCCGGCAAATGGGCATAGGCGCCGGCGAGGAAGAGGTGCGGGCGGAAATTATGCGTATCCCGGCTTTCCTGGAAAACGGCGTTTTTGATTTCAACCGTTATCGCAGCGTGCTGCAAAACAACCGCACCGCGCCTGAAATTTTTGAAGCCGGGCTGGCCGAAGAAATTGCTCTGAATAAACTGCGCGATTTAATTATAAGCGCAAGCCAGGTCACTCCGGGGGAAGCGGAGCAGTTCATGGATTGGTGGCTGAGCAAGACGGAAGGAGTTTATCTGCTCTTTCAGGCGGAACAGTATTTGGATAGGGTGGAACTGAGCCAGGCCGACAAAGAAATCCATTACCGCGAATACATGAGTTCCTACACCCAGCCGGCCCAGATGAATTTCAGCTATCTGCGTTTCACTCCCCAGCACTTCGCTTCCGCGGCCGCTGTCAGCGATGATGAAATCCTGGCCCGCTACGAACTGGACTTAAGCCGCTTTGTGCGACCGGAAGGCGACCGGGTCAGCTATATTACATTTTTAATCCCGCCCAATGCCGGGCCGGAAAACCGTAACCAAATTATGGCTCAGGCCCAGGAGGCGCAAAAACTGGCTCAGACCCAAGGAAGCGATTTCACGGCCCTGGCCGGCCGCTACGGCCAGGATCCGGCCGGCCGCGACGGGCAGGAAGGATGGTTTTACCGCGGCCAATTGGCCGAGGAACTGGAAAGACAGCTTTTTGCCGCCCCTGTCGGGGAAACAATTATCCTGGAAGCGCCCAACAAACTGATGGTGGTTAAAATTTGGGAACATAAGGATCAGCATATAGCCCCTTTGGAAGAAGTTGAAGGACAGATAAAAGAATCGCTGCTGCAAAGCCGGATGCAACAGGAAGCGGAAAAAGCCGCCGACCTGGCTTTGCAGGAACTGCACCGGGGCAAAACCCTGGCTTCCGTGGCCCAGGCCTACGGACTGACCGTGGAAGGGCCGGTAACTGTCACCCCTGACGATGATCTGCCCGGCCTGCCGCCGGCGGCGGATATATGGGAAGTGCTGCAAGGGCTTTCTCCCGATCAGCCGGGCCTGCCCCTCCCTTATGACGGGGATATGATTTTGCCCGTATTAAATCAATATGATCCGCCGGCGCAACTGTCCCTGGAGCAAGTGGAACAGCAGGTTACAGAAGAAGCGCGCAATCTCAAAGCCGGCCAGCTGGCCCGGGAAGCGGCCTTAAGCGCCATTGCCGGACTCAAGGAACAGGCGGAACCGGCGCAAAGCCTGCTGGCCATGCCCGGGGCCAGACGTACCGGGCTGGCGGCCGGGAATGAGGAAATACCCGATCTGGCGGGAAGTGATGAACTCCATGCCGCTTTGCTTAAAGCCACCGCGCAAAAACCGCTCATTGAAACTCCTCTGCCGGTTTTAGACGGACTGGCGGTAGCCGCTCTTTTGCAAAGGACGGATCCTACGGCGGAAGATAAAGATAACCAAAGGGAAATGATCCGGGAGCGGCTGCAATTGGAAAAAAACATGACCGCGGTGGCCTTGTTCATGGCCGATTTGCACGCCCAGGCCGAAATCGAAGGCCTTGCCCCATAAATTTAAGAGGGCAAAATTTTTAATTTGCTTTACTTTGACTTTACTTTGGCGAATTTTTAAGCTACAATGACAGGTAATTCATAAATGGCATTAATATAAAGCCCGCGGTAAAGCAGCGCTGAGGCGGCAAAGCAAAGTATTAATACCTGGTTTTTTGATATTGTTGAATTAATTCGCGAAAGGATTTAGTGTGGCCAAAAGTCGCACCGAAAACGATCTAAGTCTTTTTCTGAGCAGCCAGTGTGTACTCAACGGAGTTTTAAATTTTACCGGTTCCGCCCGTATTGACGGCGCCTTTTCAGGAGAAATTAACGGACAGGGGACTTTATTGGTGGGGCCGCATGCCGTCATTAAAGCTGAAATAGACGCCAAAACCGTTATTATAAGCGGCGATGTGGTTGGCAATATCAGCGCCAGCGAACGGATTGAGCTTAAAACCCCGGGGAAATTAAAGGGCAACATTACCGCCCCTCTGGTTATGATGGATGAGGGAGTTCTTTTTGAAGGGCACTGCGCCATGGCTCCCGCCGAAAATATGCCCAAACCGGTGACTTTACTGGCTGGCGGAAGCAAATAGTTTTTAATCTGCCTGGCCGGGCATTTACTTGCCAGGACTGTTTTTCAGGACTATTTTTATGATAGAAATTGGTTTAGATTTTAAATTTTTCTGGCAGTTGGTCAATTTTTTAATCATCATGTTTCTGCTCAACCTGGTGATTTACCGTCCGGTGCGGGCTGTTTTGAAAAAACGCGCCGAACACAACGCCCAACTCAGGGCGGACATTGGGCAAAGCCGGGAAGCGGTTGCCGACAGCCAGGAGGCGGTGCGGGCGCGGCAGGCGGAAACCCGCGCCGCCGGACTGAGCATGTGGGAAGAATACAAAAATAAAGCCAGAGCCGAAGAATTGGCCAAAATGAAGGAAGCCAACTCCGGCAACGCCGCCTTCCTGGCCCAACAGCGGGCGGAACTCAGCACTCAGATTGAAATGGCCGGCGCCAGACTGGATCACGACACCGAACAGTTTGCCCGCGATATTGCCGGCAAGTTACTGCAAAGGAGCCTGTCATGAGAGCGGTTTTAAGTCTGGCCCTGGTAACGCTTCTTGCCTGTCCGGCTTTGGCTTCGGAGGAAGGCGCCTCCATGCTGGAAAGCTTCCTGGTAAGGACCTTGAATTTCGCTGTTTTCTTTGCCATCCTGTTCTTTTTTCTGCGCAAGCCCATCAAAAAGGCCTTAGCTGGCCGCCGGGAAAACATCAGACAGGAATTGGAAGCCTTGCAGGCGGAAAAAGAAAACGCGGCCCGGCTGAAAGCGGAAGCGGAAGAATTGCTGGGCAAGGCCGAAACGGAAAGCCAGCGTCTGCTTATGGAATACCGCCAGCAGGCGGAAATAGAACGCAGCCGTATCCTTAAGGAAGCGGCGCAACAGATAGAACGCATGCATGAACAGGCTCAACTGACCATTGAGCGGGAAATGAATCTGGCCTACGCCAAGCTGAAAAAAGAACTGGCCCTGGCCGCAATGGGCAAAGCGGAAGAAATCCTGCGCGTTCAGGTGACCGCCCAGGATCAGGAGCGGTTAAATAAAGAATTTATTGCTAATCTCCCCCGGACATTGGGATGACTTCGCACAATGACTAATTATATTATTGCCAAACGCTATGCCCGGGCATTGCTGGAAACAGGGCTGGAATCAGGGCAGGAAACATTATACGGGCAACAGTTGGGAATGATTTACGATAATTTCCAACAAGTCCCTGAAATTATGCAAATATTTACAAATCCCGCCATCAGCAGGCAGGAGCGTAAAGATTTGTGGCGCAACCTGCTGGATCGGATGAATCCGGACAAGATTGTCCGAAATTTTTTATTGTTGCTCCTGGATCGCAAGCGCTTGCTTTATTTTGATCATATTATTAATTATTACAATGAATTACTTGACGAACACCAGGGAATCAAACGGGCCAGCGTGCGCTCGGTGGAGGAATTGGACGCTTCCGCTGTTAAGGAACTTACTTCCCGCCTGGAAGCTATGGTAGGGAAAAAAATTATATTGGAAGTAAAAGGAGACCCCAGCTTGATAGGCGGTATGGTGGCCCAGATTGGAGATCTGGTGCTGGACGGCAGCCTTAAAAACGAGCTGGCCCGCTTGAAAGATTCTTTGACAAGGGGTGATTAGGGCTGATGCAAATTAAAGCAGAAGAAATAAGCCAGATAATCCGCACTAAAATTAAGGATTATGACAAAAAGATTGAAGTATCCGAAACCGGCACCATCTTGACGGTAGGCGACGGCATTGCCCGGGTCTATGGCGTAGAAAAGGCCATGGCCGGAGAATTGCTGGAATTTCCCGGCGATGTGATGGGATTGGTGCTTAATCTGGAAGAAGATAATGTGGGGGTGGCCCTGATGGGGGAATCCTCTCATATCAAAGAAGGCGACCCGGTTAAACGGACCGGGCGCATTGCCCAGATTGCGGTAGGGGACGCGGTATTGGGCCGGGTGCTGGATCCGGTGGGAAACCCCTTGGACGGCAAGGGGCCTATTGCCGCCGGCGAATACAGCCGGATTGAAGTAGTGGCGCCTGGGGTGGTGCAACGCAAATCCGTACACGAGCCTATGTATACCGGCCTCAAGGCCATTGACGCCATGACTCCGGTGGGCAGAGGCCAGCGGCAGTTAATTATTGGCGACCGCCAAATCGGCAAAACCGCTATCCTGGTGGACGCCATAATCAACCAAAAGGGTCAGGACGTAAAATGCATTTATGTGGCGGTGGGGCAGAAAAAATCAACTGTGGCTCAGGTTTTGGAAGTGCTGACCCGGCACGGGGCCATGGAATACACCACTATAATTTCGGCAACCGCCTCGGATCCGGCCTCGCTCCAGTATCTGGCTCCCTATGCCGGCACTTCCATTGGCGAATACTATCGCGACCGCGGCCAGCACGCCTTGATCTGTTATGATGACTTGAGCAAACAGGCGGTGGCTTACCGTGAGCTTTCCTTGCTTCTGCGCCGTCCTCCCGGCCGGGAAGCTTATCCGGGCGATATTTTTTACAACCACTCGCGCCTGTTGGAGCGGTCGTCCAAATTGTCCGATGAGTTGGGGGCAGGATCGCTTACTTCACTGCCTGTCATTGAGACTCAGGCGGGCGATGTTTCCGCTTATATTCCCACCAACGTAATCAGCATCACGGACGGCCAGATTTATCTGGAACCGTCCCTGTTCTTCTCCGGCATACGCCCCCCCATCAATGTAGGCTTGTCGGTAAGCCGGGTGGGCGGCGCCGCTCAGGTAAAAGCCATGAAACAAGTGGCCGGCACCCTGCGTCTGGATTTGGCCCAATTCCGGGAACTGGAAGCTTTTGCCCAATTCGGCTCGGAACTGGATAAAGCCACCCAGCAGCAGATCAACCGCGGCCGCCGCCTCACCGAGATCCTGAAACAGCCGCAGTATAATCCGTTACCCATGAAAAAACAGGTGCTTATTCTTTATGCAGGCACCCGCGGATATCTGGATGCTCTGCCCCTTAACCGTCTGGGCGAATATGAAACCCGCCTTTATGACTTTGTGGAACAGCGCTACCCTAAAATTTATGATGACTTGGAAGCTAAACAGGCTTTTGATGAAGATTTGGAAACCCAGGTCAAGGCCATGCTGAAAGAGTTTAACGCTTTATTTATCGCCTGAGGTAATGATTAAATGGCTTCTTTGCGCGATATCAAAACTAAAATCAAAGGGGTAAAAAAGACCCGCCAGATAACCAGGGCCATGAATATGGTCTCGGCGGCCAAATTAAGGGGAGTGCAGGCCCGTACCTTGCGTTTTCGCCCTTATGCCGAAAAATTCGCCGAAGTGCTGGCCCGGCTGGCTCAAGGCATGCGCCCTGATTCCCACCCTCTTTTATATCAGGCGCCGCAAATCAATACGGTGGCTGTACTTTTATTCACCAGTGAACGCGGATTGTGCGGGGCTTTTAACAACAATCTTATTCTCACCGCTCTGCGCTTTATCCGCGAACAGGAAGCGGCGGGGAAAAAAGTGCGTATCTACGCGGTGGGCCGGAAGGGGTATGATTATTACGCCAACCGGCGGGGGCAGGATTTTGCGGGCGGCATTACCGGCGATTTGGGGTCCATGGGTTTTGAAACGGTTGCCGCGGCCGCGGATCTGGTTATGCGCGACTTTTTGAGCCACGACGTCCAAGAAGCTCATATGATCTATTCCAACTTCCGTTCCATGAGTACGCAGGCGCCGACTTTGGAAAAAATTCTGCCCATTACTCCTCCGGAACTTGCCTCCCCAGGCGGCGCTCAAGTAATTGACTATATTATTGAACCTTCCGCTGAAGATCTGGTCGGCGAGATTCTGCCCCGCTATTTAAATGTGCGGGTATACCAGGCTTTGCTGGAAACCGCCACCGGCGAACACGCGGCACGGATGCTTGCCATGGATAATGCCACCAAAAACTGTTCGGAAATTATAACCAACCTGACCATTATGTACAATAAAGCCCGTCAGGCGGCCATTACTTCCGAACTTATTGATATTGTAAGCGGCGCGGATGCGGTAAGCGGCTAAAACTGATGAAATTTTCTGCGCGGCCAAGGCGGCCTCAATGCCTTTTTAAGCATGCTAGGAGATATTTAGGAGAAATTTTGACATGAACATGGGGAAAATTGTCCAGGTTATCGGGCCTGTAGTTGATGTGGAATTTTCAGAAGGGCAATTGCCGGATATATTGACCGCATTGCTTATTACCAATAAAAATATCAATGACCGGGAAGACAATCTGGTGGTTGAGGTAGCCCAGCATCTGGGCGATAATGTGGTAAGAGCCATTGCCATGGATGTTACCGAAGGATTGCAGCGCGGTCTGCCGGTGAAAAACACCGGCAACCCCATCAAAATGCCGGTAGGCAATGAAGTTTTGAGCCGGGTACTCAATGTGGTCGGCCGCCCGGTGGACGGGAAAGGTCCGGTTAACGCCACTAAATTCTATCCCATTCACCGCCCGGCTCCTACTTTAGTCGAACAGGATACTTCGGTTAACCTGCTGGAAACAGGGATTAAAGTTATTGATCTGCTGGTTCCCTTTCCCCGCGGCGGCAAAATGGGCCTATTTGGCGGGGCCGGAGTGGGCAAAACAGTTATTATGATGGAAATGATCAACAATATCGCTTTACAGCACGGTGGCATCTCCGTGTTCGGCGGGGTAGGCGAGCGTACCCGTGAAGGCAATGACCTGTACCACGAAATGCTGGATTCCGGGGTTATCAACAAAGCGGCCTTGGTTTACGGTCAGATGACCGAACCGCCGGGAGCCAGGGCGCGGGTAGCTTTGTCCGCTTTAACCGCGGCGGAATATTTCCGTGACGAAATGGGGCAGGACGTGCTTTTGTTCATTGACAACATTTTCCGCTTCACCCAGGCCGGCTCCGAAGTATCGGCTCTGTTAGGGCGGATGCCCTCCGCGGTGGGATATCAGCCCACCCTGGCCACCGAGCTGGGCGCTCTCCAGGAGCGTATTACTTCTACCGACAAAGGCTCCATTACTTCGGTGCAATGCGTATATGTGCCGGCTGACGATGTGACCGACCCGGCCCCAGCCACCACCTTTGCTCACCTTGACGGTACGGTGGTGCTTTCCCGGCAAATTGCCGAACTGGGCATTTATCCGGCAGTGGATCCTCTGGACTCCACCAGCCGCATTCTAGACGCTACTTATCTGGGTGACGAGCATTATCAGACCAGCCGCAATGTGCAGATGATTCTGCAAAAATATAAAGATCTGCAAGATATTATCGCCATTCTGGGCATGGATGAACTGTCAGACGACGATAAAGTCATTGTAGCTCGCGCCCGCCGTATCCAGCGCTTCCTTTCCCAGCCTTTCCATGTGGCGGAGACTTTTACCGGCATGCCGGGCAAATTTGTTAAACTGGAAGACACGGTCAGAGGCTTTAAAGAAATTGTGGACGGCAAGCATGACGATTTACCGGAACAGGCTTTCTATATGGTAGGCAGCATTGAAGAGGCCGTGGAAAAAGCCAAAAAGATGGCTGCCGCCTAAAAGGATTTTTACGCGATGGATAACAGCATTCTGTTGGAAGTGGTTACCCCGGAACGTCTATTGTTGAGCAAGCCTGTGCAGATGGTTATGGCGGTAGGCAGTGACGGAGCTATGGGAATTTTGCCTCATCATACCCACCTGCTTACCGGCCTGAAAATTGACGCCTTGCGCTGGCTGGAAGGGACCGTTGAAAAAAAAGCTTTTATTAGCGGCGGCCTTATGGAAGTCACCCCGGAAAAAGTCAGTGTGCTGGCGGAATCAGCGGAATTGGAAGAAGAAATTAATAAAGAGCGGGTTCTGGAGGCCAGAAAACGGGCGGAAGATCGTATTGCCAAAGCTAAAACCGGCGCGCCGGACATTGACTTGCTCAGAGCGGAAAATGCTTTACGAAGAGCCATTTCCAGGCTCAAGATACTTAATTGACAAGCCCGGCGGTCAATTTGACCGGATAAAATATCTTGCGCTGAAGATAGCGGAGAGCAAAAATTGCCGGAGCTGTTTACAATGATTCAAGCATAATATTTGAAAAGGCCTGCTTTTGAATGCATAATGCTTATGGGGAGTTTGAAGCTCCCCATTTTTTATTGGCAAGCGATCGGTTGGTGCTATGCAAACCCATAATCTGGCGGCAATAATAATGGCGGCGGGTAAAGGAACCCGCATGAAATCCGACTTGCCCAAAGTGCTGCACAGGCTGCGGGGACAGCCTCTGCTGGCTTACAGCCTGGAACTGGCCCGCTCTCTGGCCGCCGCTCCGCTTGTTGTGGTGGTTGGCTATCAGGCCGGGCAGGTTATGGCCGCCTGCGGACAGTGGCCGGAGCTGAAATTTGTTTGCCAGGAACCGCAATTAGGTACCGGCCACGCGGTCATGACCGCTGTTCCGGAATTAAGCGGGCTGACCGGCTCAGTTTTGATTTTAAACGGAGATGTTCCGGGACTAACTCTCCCCACAGTGCAAAATATGCTTTCCCGGCATTACCGGGAAAGAAACGCCTTGACGGTTCTGGCCATGGAGTTGGAAAATCCGGCTGCCTATGGCCGTTTAATTACTTCCCGGCACCGCCTGCTGGCCATCAGAGAATACCGCGACGCTGCTCCGGAAGAACAGAAAATCAATCTGGTCAACGCTGGGATCTACCTGTTTGCGGTTGCGGATTTGCTGGCGGCTCTGCCTTTATTGAAAAACAACAATGATCAGCAGGAATATTATCTTACGGATTTGGTGGCGATAATGAATTCGAAAGGCTTGCCGGTGGGCTATGATCTGTGCGCGAATCCTTGGGAAGTTGCGGGCGTAAATTCTCAGGATGAGCTTCGGCAATTGGAAAGCCTATGGCGGAAGGATAAATAAATGTGTGGTATTATCGGATATCTTGGGCCTAATGACGCGGTCCAGGTAATTATTGAAGGCTTGCGCCGCCTGGAATACCGCGGATATGACTCCGCCGGTCTGGCTTTAGTGGGACAAAATGAATTTATTGTTAAAAGAGCGCAAGGAAAATTAAACGGCCTGGTGGAAAAATTCACCCTAAGTCCGGCCCAGGGGCATTTGGGTATGGGTCATACCCGCTGGGCCACCCATGGCCGGCCCTCGGAAATCAATGCTCACCCTCATCTGGCCAAAGATGTGGCGGTGGTGCATAATGGAATTATTGAAAACTACCAGGAATTGAAAAACGAACTTAGCGCCTTGGGCGCGGTTTTTCATTCAGAGACAGACACCGAATGTGTAGCCCATTTAATACAATATTATCTGGATAATGGCGCTCAGGATTTGAGTCAGGCCCTGCGCCAGGCCTTGGGCCGAATCCGGGGTTCTTATGCTTTGGTAGTTCTGGACCGCCGCCACCCTGATTTATTGGTGGGAGCGCGCAAAGATTCTCCTTTAGTTCTGGGCTTGGGCCAGGCGGAGAATGAATTTTTCCTGGCTTCGGACATTCCCGCCTTTTTAAGCTACAGTAAAAGAGTGGTTTTTCTGCATGACAATGACCTTGTAGTCATAAAAAATAACAGCTATCAGATCCTGGACATTGACGGCAATTCTCAAACCCGCCCTGTTGAGACCATAACTTGGACTCCCGCTATGGCGGAAAAAGCCGGATTTGCCCATTTTATGCAAAAAGAAATTTTTGAACAGCCCCGGGCCTTAACCGATACCCTGGCCGGTTGCATCAAAGCGGGCAGTGAAGATATTTATCTGCCGGAACTGGAAAATACAGGCTTGCGCCTCCAGGAAGCGCGGCGCTTGATCCTCCTGGCCTGCGGCACCAGTTATCATGCTTCGCTGGTGGGGAAATTCATGATCGAAGCATTGGCTAAAATTCCCGTGGAAGTCGATCTCGGTTCTGAATTCCGCTATCGCGACCCTTTAGTGGATAAAAATGATATAGCGGTGGCTATAAGTCAATCCGGCGAAACGGCTGATACCCTGGCCGCGCTCCGGGAGGCAAAACGCAAAGGGGCTCAGGGAATAGCCGTATGCAATGTTCTGGGGTCAACTTTGACCAGAGAAGTGGCAGGAGTGATTTATACTCATGCCGGCCCGGAAATTGGAGTTGCCTCCACCAAAGCCTTCACCACTCAGCTTTTGGCCTTATATATGCTGGCTGTCTATCTGGGGAGGCAGCGGCAAATAATCGATACCCGGCAAGCCCGCCTTCTGACCCGGCAGCTCAGTCTTTTGCCGGGTCTGGTGCAAACCGTACTGGCTCAGGAACCGGCTGTCAGAGAGATAGCCGAACGGTTTTTCCAAGCCAGGGATTTTTTATTCCTGGGACGCGGGCCTTGTTATCCTATTGCCCTGGAAGGCGCGCTCAAGCTCAAAGAAATAAGTTATATTCATGCCGAAGGCTATGCCGCCGGGGAAATGAAACACGGCCCGATTGCTCTTATTGATGATAAAATGCCGGTGGTGGTGCTGGCCAACCAAAACCAGGTGCTGGAAAAAGTTATATCCAATATCCAGGAAGTGCGGGCCAGGGCAGGCAAAGTGATAGTGGTGGCGGAAGCTGATAATTTATCCGCCCTGGAAATGGCTGACGCCGCCATTGTTGTACCCGCGGTTGACCCTTGGCTGGCGCCCATTATCATGACTGTTCCCCTGCAACTCCTGGCCTACCATGTGGCGGTCTTGCGCGGCACCGATGTGGACCAACCCCGCAATCTGGCCAAAAGCGTTACCGTGGAATAGAAAGCCTGTCACCCCCGGCCCTGTAAGGGCGACCCGCGCCCCTACTGAGGACAGGTGCAAACGGCAGATTTCCGGCCCCAAAAGGGGGGATAAAAACCAACCCCCTTAACGGGGGGGTTTGGGGGGTAAATCATGGTTTTGTTTTTCAGCCGCTTGAAAGGCATAAAATCAAATCTTTCCTTCGGGAATGCCCGAAGGCCCCCCTTGCCGGCCGCGGCCGGCAAAAGGGGCGAAGAGAAAGAAAATAATCATCCAACAATAACCCTGTAGGGGCGGCGAGCCTCACCGCCCCTTAGTCCGGTTGCGGGCGCGAATGCCGCCCTTACATTGGGAAAATAAAAATTTCGGCCGGGTGCAAACGGCAGATTTCCGGCCCCTCAAGCGGCTTAAAAACAAACACCTTTAAAGGATGGGTAGGGCGGGAAATCATGGTTTTGTTTTTCAGCCGTCTGAAAGGCGTGGAAAATAAAAATCAAATCTTTCCTCTGGGGCGGGTAAAAAATAAACCCACCAAAAAGGCGGGCTTATTTTTGACTATTTGGTCAAAAAAATAATATCTTGCCCCTCTTTTCTTTTCTCTCTCCTCCCGATAAGAGTATTTTCAAGATAAAAATGCTATTTTATTTTCGGAAAAATACAATAATTTAAGATTAGTCCAAAATATTTCACTTCTGTCCCGCTTGCCTCGGAGCGGTTTATTTTTTACCCGCAAATCCAAGATGAAGGCAAAATTATGGGTCCGGAACGAAGAATTTTGAAGGGAGGGCCCAGGCGCAGATCCACGATTGTACTGGCCGGGCCGCCGGGGCAAAGACCGCCGTCCAGAAAAATATCCGCCGCCGCGGCCAGGATTGGATCAATTTCCCTTCCGTCGCGGCAGGCCGGCTGTCCGGTCATATTGGCGCTGGTGGAAGTTACAGCCCGGCCCAGGCCTTGCGCCAGGGCGGAGGCCAGAGGCAGTGAGGACACCCGCAAAGCTACTCCGGAACAGCCGCCCTCCCGCGCCGGCGGAGAAAGCAGGGCCGCGGCCAGCCCGCGGCGCGCGGGTAAAACCAAAGTCAGGGGGCCGGGCCAGAAACGGGCGGTTATCTCCCCATACAATTGCGGCGTCTCTTTACTTTCCAGAAGAGGAGATATCTGAGCCGGTCCGGCGGCGATAAGCGGTAAACTGTGACCTGACCGGCGCCGCTTTAAGGCCAGCACCTTCTCCAGGGCATGGGAATTAGCCGCGTCCGCGCCCAGGGCATAAAAAGTTTCCGTAGGATAGATTATCACCCCTCCCCGGGCCAGAGCGGCAACCGCTTTTTCCAGCGCGGAAGAATCCGGTACTGCCGGGTCAATTTTTATCCGCATCTCAGGCCAGGGCGGGTGCTGCCAAAATATTTCGGGCCGCTTCCCGGCGGGCTTCCAATAATCTCTGCGTCAAACCGGAATCTTGCAAAGCCAGAATATGAGCGGCCAAAAATCCGGCGTTGCGCGCTCCTCCCGCCCCTATGGCGACAGTGGCGACAGGGATGCCCGGCGGCATTTGCACGGTAGCCAGGAGAGCGTCCAACCCTGACAGGGGAGAGGAGTCAATGGGCACTCCGATAACCGGCAGCAAAGTATTGGCCGCCGCCACTCCCGCCAGGTGAGCCGCCCACCCGGCCCCGGCTATGATTACCTTCAAGCCCCGCGCCGCCGCTCCCCTGACATAGCGCAGGGTCTCCTCCGGGGTCCGGTGGGCGGAAAGGATTTTAGTTTCGCTGGCAATTTGTAATTGCTCCAAAACATCCCGCGCTCCTTTCATAACTTCCCAATCGGAAGCTGATCCCATAATGATGCCCACTAAAATTCTGCCGAACGCCCGGCGGCCGATATCGCGGCGGTAATGCATGCCTTCAAAATTTATGCTGTTTATAGCGGTATACACTTTGCTTAAAGCCAGGGATAAATCTTCCGCCCGGGCGCATACCCCAAGGACTCTTCCTCCCTGGCTGACCGGCATGCCGTCACGCATGGCAATGCCGGCGTAAAACAGTTCAACATCCTCATCAAAAGACGAATCCAGTCCGCTGATAATCTGACCGGCGGCATAAGCGCCGGGATAGCCTTGGGCACACAGCACCACACAGGCGCTGGCCTGGCTGCTCCAGCGCGCGCTGTGTTTATCCAGCCCGCCTTCAGCCACGGCCAGCAGAATTTCGGCCAAATCAGACTCCAGTCGTAAAAGAAGAGGCTGGCATTCCGGATCGCCAAAGCGGACATTGTATTCCAGGACATTGATCCGGCCGTCAGGAGTTATCATAAGGCCGGCATAGAGAATGCCCTGAAAAGGATGCCCTTCCTGAGCCAGACCTCTGATTAACGGGTAAACGGTCTGATCCAGAGCCTGCTTCTGGAGTTCGGAGCTTAAGACCGGAGCGGGCGAATAGGCGCCCATGCCGCCCGTATTGGGGCCGGTGTCGCCTTCTCCCACAGCTTTATGATCCTGAGTGGGCGGCATGGGGATAACCGTCTGACCGTCGCAGAATACCAAAAAACTGGCTTCTTCACCTTGCAGCCACTCTTCAATTATTACCGTTTCCCCCGCCGCGCCGAATACTTTTCGGCACATAAGTTCATTCAAGGCCAGCAAGGCTTCTTCCTGGCCGCGGCACAGATATACTCCCTTGCCTCCCGCCAGTCCGTCAGCCTTGACCACCAGCGGCCGGGAATTGGTTTTGACATAACTTTCCGCCCGCTCATAGCGGTCAAATATCTGATAAGCGGCAGTCGGTATGCCGAAGCGCGTCATCGCTTTTTTACTGAAAGCCTTGGAACCTTCCATCTGGGCGGCATAAGCGCCGGGGCCGGCCAGCAAAAGCCCATGCTCCCGGAACAAGTCGGCAATGCCCAGGCACAGAGGCAGTTCCGGGCCCACTACCGTTAAATCCACTTTCTCCTCCAGCGCCAGGCGCAACAGGCCTGCGAGATCATCTATTGCCACAGAGCGGCAAACTCCAATCTTTGCTATTCCAGGATTGCCGGGGGCGCAAATAACTTGCCCCACCCGGTGGCTCTGGGCCAGTTTCCAGACCAGAGCATGTTCCCTCCCTCCGCTGCCTATGACAAGAATTTTCATATCGCATCCTTATTTATAGTATATTTTTATTATTTAATAACATAATACCGGCTGAAAACCGGCAAAAATATTTTAGCTGTAAGCAGCCGCCTGGGCCTGCATATATTCGGCAATAGCGCCATCGTAAAGCTGAGTCAGACGAAAGGCCTTGGCCGCCAGTTTGAGCCGGCTGGGCAAAGACACTCTGCTTTGATTGTCCTGGAGTTCTTTTAAAATCCCGGGGTAGTCGGCCGGATCGGTCAGCACGGTCACCCATTGGCAGTTTTTGGCGGCGGCGCGGATGAGGCAGGGGCCGCCGATATCAATGTTTTCCACTGCCTCCGCCAAGTCGCTGTCCGCTTTAGTGGCGGCTTCGTGAAAACGGTAAAGGTTGACGCAGACTAAATCAATAGAGACAATATTATGGGCGAGCATTTGCTCCCCATGGCTTTTCAGGCCGCGTCTGGCCAGGATGCCGCCGTGAATGCGCGGATGCAGCGTTTTGACCCGTCCATCCAGTATTTCGGGGAAACCGGTCACCTCCGCCACGTCTTTAACTTTCACTTCCCCGTGGCGTAAAGTCTGGGCTGTGCCCCCGGTTGAAATCAACTCAATCCCCAGCCGGCTCAATCCCCGGGCCAATTCCAAAATCCCGCTCTTGTCAGTAACGCTTAACAAGGCCCGCTTTATTTGTTCACTCATAACCGCCCTTTCCTTAACCTGTTTATATTACCGCAGACCTTGGCCGCATACCGGCAAAGTGCAACTTTCTTTATTAACAAATCCTGCGTCATTGGGCAATAGCCGCGCTAAAGAGCAGCAAAAACCTTCTCTTACTTGACCGATAGCGCTCCCGGTATTAGACTTCTTCCCATATATCTGGGCCGGAAGTCAAAATATGATATTTTATACAAGGTCAGCCACGGGAAAAAGCCATGCCCCCTCTTACTCCTGAATTACCCAGCCGCACCGTGATCATGCGGCTGTGGGATCGCTATGGCATGCTGCCCAATATCAAAAATCACTCTTTCCAGGTGTGCAACGTGGCCCTCACCCTCTGGCAATGGCTGGGGGAAAATAATTATTACCTTAACCGGGATATGGTGGAAAGCGGCGCTCTGCTCCATGATGTGGCCAAGGCCTATTGTTTGGACAAACCCCATCTCTCCCATAATCTGGAAGGGGAGCGGATCGTGGCGGAAGCCGGATACCCGGAGCTGGGTTTGTTAGTGGCCCGTCATGTCAATTTACCGGAGGATCAGCCTCTGGATGAGACTTTACTGGTATTCTACGCGGACAAACGGGTGGTGGGCGACAAAATTGTCAGCGTCAAAAAGCGCTATCAATATGTATATAAAGTTTACGGACAAAACAGTGAAGAAGGGATAGCCCGGATCCGTTACGATGAAAATCGCTCTTATGAAGTGGAAAAACAAATCTTCAGGCATATTTGCGGACGACAGCCTGAAGATTTATGTCACATCAGGTCTTTTAATATTATTAACAAGGAGCCGGCATGCTGACAATCGCGGTGCTGTCCGGGGGCACGTCCGGGGAACGGGAGATATCCCTGCAATCAGGGGCGGAAGTTCTGGCCGCGCTGGATCCGCGGCGCTATAAAGTAATAGCCCTTGATCCCAGGGTTGATCTGGCCCGCTTGGTGGAGTTGGCGCCCAGCCTGGATATGGCTTTGGTAATTATGCACGGCCGGGGAGGCGAAGACGGCTGCCTGCAGGGTCTTTTGGATCTTTTGGGCGTCCCCTACCAGTGTTCTGGGGTTTTAGGTTGCGCCTTGGCTATGAATAAAGTCCTAAGTAAAGTAATTTATCGTACAAAAGAGCTGCCTGTGGCGGCAGATATTGTCCTGCATCGCGGCCAGGTAGCCCAAGCGGAGCATTTGATCAGCACTCATCTCGGCTGGCCGGCGGTGGTGAAACCGGCTAACGAAGGTTCCAGTTTGGGGGTGAGCATTGTCCATAATGAGCAAGAACTGACCGCTGCCTTGGAATTGGCCTTTACCCTGGATGAGTTAATTTTGGTGGAAGAATTTTTAAATGGCCTGGAAGTAACCGCCGCGGTATTGGGCAACCGCGATTTATGGGCGTTGCCTCTGGTAGAAATTGTGCCTCCGCCCCGGTCTTTTTTCGATTTTACGGCCAAATACAGCGGCCTCAGCCAGGAAATATGCCCGGCCCGTATTTCCGGCCGGACGGGCGAACTCATCCAGGATATGGCTATCCGCGCCCATCAGGCCCTGCAGCTAAAAGGGTATTCACGTTCGGATTTTATCCTGCACGCGGATAAGGGGCCGATTTTGCTGGAAACCAATCCGATTCCCGGCATGACCGCGGGCAGCCTCCTGCCCCTGGCGGCCCGCAGCGCCGGTTTGAGTTTCAGTCAATTGCTGGACAAACTTATCGAACTAGCCCTGGAAAGCGAAACCGGCGCCAAACGCGGATAAAATTATTGAATGCCCTTCCGGATTTTAAAATTCTTCCCAATAACTATTGCAAATGATTTATATTTAATACAAACTATTGCCAGACGCGTTTAAAAATATTATTATATTAAGAATAAACCAATCTTTTATTTTTTAATTAAGCGCAATTATGGTCAAATCTGTCCCCATAAATTTTCAGCTTTCCGCCTCCCACCAGGAAATAAATAATTTTGTCGACGCGTTATATGATTTGACCAGAGGCTACAGCCACTCGCCCCAGAAACAGTTTGACCAAAACCTGGAAACGCTGAAAAAAATGATGCTGACTCAGGACGCCGAAAATATCTGGCCCCTGCTCCTGCAGGTTGTTCTGATGGTGCAAAAATCCCATCTGGAACAGCAAAATATCAATGAAAATATTTTTAATGAGTTAATCAGTGAAGTTATTGGTATTGAAAGCGCAATGCTCCAATCTGTGCATACCGCCAGCCAGGCTTTGAACCATAACGGCAGGCAGCATGACCGCCAGCTGACTGCCTATATGGGCGGTTTGGCCCAGGATATTAACAACGCCAACTCCCTGGAGCTGTTAAAAACCCACGCTGTCGCCCACCTGGGCAACATGCGTGAATCCATTAAATCCCGCCAACAGCGGGAACAGGAAATTTTTGAAAATAATAATAAAGAAATAGACCGGTTAAGTAAAGAACTGGCTACAGCCCAGCAAACTATGAAAAATCTGGAAACTGAACGCCAGCTAATCCAACAGGCGGCCCTGACCTGTCCTCTTACCGGCATTGCCAACAAACGGGCCTTTGACCGCCATTTGAATTTCGCCATAACCGACGAGTCCAGCTGGCCGCTTTGTCTGGCGGTTTTGGATGTGGACAACTTTAAGACATTTAATGACAGTTACGGTCACCAAGCCGGCGACAAGGTTCTGATCACCATTACCCAGCAAATCAGCCAGGTTTTAAGCCAGGACGATCGGCTATTCCGCTATGCCGGTGACGAATTCGTCCTTATGTTTCAAAAGCAGGACCTTGCTCAGGCGGCTAAAATGGCGGAAAACATCCGCGCTTCTATTGAATCGGTGCGCTTCCGCTATAAGCAGGAAGTGTTACAAGTAACTGTAACTATTGGATTAACCCAAGCTACAAATGATGATGACGGAGCTTCTCTTTTTGAACGGGCGGATTTGGCCCTGCTGGAAGCCAAACATACCCGGAATCAGGTTATTGTAAAACAATTTGACCGTTCTTAAGCAAATGTATACTCCTTATTTACGGAGTTCCGAAAATTCCTCCTGCCATTAAGTTAATTTTCAGACGGTGCTGATTATATAGGTTAAAGAATTAAACCCTGACCTGGAGCGGCTTAAAGAAAATTAAAATAAAGTATGTTTAAAAACTCTTGACTGTTGCTGAGTAAATACGATAATTTGGAAACATGGATTCCCTGCCGGGAAGGGAAAGCCATTTTTGACAGTTTGCCCTTGCCCTGGGTTGCCTGCGGCAATTATTGACCGGATGCTTGGGCGCAGCCGGAAGGCGAATTTTGGTTTATGCTGAAGGTATTTAAATACCGGATATGAATACATAAAATTAAGCTGTAAATAGTTAGGCTTATTAAAAAGTTTGCTCATTTTATTTAAATAAAGAAGAACCATTATGGAAAAAGATTTGGATGAAAACCCCAAGTTAATTTGGAACGAGTTTGATGAAGTGCTGAAAAACAGCAGTTCCCGCAGTTCAACCAATCTCAACCCATCCAGCCGCGATGAACGCAACAGCGATTTAAGCCTGGATACGCCGGTAGTATATTTTAAAGAAGTGGAAGGGCGCGATCTGCTGACGCCCGAACGGGAATTGGCTCTGGGTAAAACCATCCGCGATGGGCGGGAGGTTATTCTGTCCCGCTCCCTGGAAATATTGAAAGGCATTAAAAACACTCTCTCCACCAGGGAACGCATCAGCGGCTGGCTGGAAGATTCCCATCGCTCCCCTTTAAGTGTGGAGGATGTGATGGCCGAAGCCCAGGACCAGGTAACCCGTTGCATTGCCTCCTTGAAGCCCACAAAAAAATTAACCCGTCTCCTCCTGGAGATTGACGAAACCAGAACCAGAGTGGAAAACGCGGTCAAAGAAATGGTGGAAGCCAATTTACGCCTGGCGGTAAGCATTGCCAAAAAATACACTTTCAGAGGCTTGAGTTTCGCGGATTTGATTCAGGAAGGGAATATCGGACTGATGAAGGCGGTAAACCGCTATGATTACCGGACCGGTTTCCGTTTCAGCACCTTTGCCTCCTGGTGGATCCGGCAGACTATCAGCCGGGCCATTTATGATCAAGCCCGCACCATCCGCATTCCCATCCATTTGCTGGAATTGCGCAGCAAATATTTCCGGGTTTACTACAGCCTGCTCAAAGAACTGGGGCGGGAACCGCTGCCCAAAGAAGTGGCCGAACGGGTAGGCATTGATGAGGATAAAATTAAAGATATAGTTAATTTAACCCTTGATTCCACCAGCCTGGAAACCCCGGTGGGCGAAGACGGAGATGAGTTGGGCGATTTCATTGAAAATAAAGACGCGGAAAGCCCCTTCGAAAAAGTCGGTGAGCAGCAGATGCAGCAGCATTTGTCTTCAGCCCTGGACGCCTTGGATCCCAGAGAACGGCGTATTTTAGAAATGCGTTTCGGCTTGGGCAGCGAAGATGAGCATACCTTGGAAGAAGTGGGGCAAGTGTTTAAACTCTCCCGGGAACGGGTACGGCAAATTGAAAAAAAAGCCTTGCAGCGCCTCCGCCATCCCCAGTGGCGCTCATTGCTGGAAGACCATGTATACTGACCGACCGAGCTTGAAGGTCAAAAAAGGCGCCGGCGTAAAATTTACATATGCGGGCGCCTTTATTTTTCTATGGCTGGCGCTACTGACTCTGGGCGGTTGCGCCGGCGAGGCCGCGCTGAACAATAGTGTTCTGACGCCTTTTGACGGGATCTGGATATGTGATCTTGAACTCAGCATGAATACGGAAGTGAATAAACCTCTGCGCCACAACCGTCAACTGTGGGCGGCGGCAAACGGCATGAAAATGAGCATAGACATGGAAAAGCAACTGATTACTGAAAGTTACCATGATAACAGCTCAGTCCTGTATCAGTTTGAACTACGGTCGGAAAGTATGTATCGGGTAGAGATGAAAGCCTGGAACAGGAACGATGACAACGACCTGCATGGATGGCGGTTCATTTACGCCAACGATATGCTGTTCAGGCGTACGCTCATCAGTAATGATAATGAACCTTTTCTTGCGTTCAGGCGCTATGGAAACTCGGGAAACAGCCAAATCCTGGCCAATTGGCAGGCGATGAATTATTCTGAAGAAGAGAATTATATTACTACCAAAGAGAGAACATTTCCCGGCGAACTTGTCGAGGAGGGCAAGCTTACTTACACCCGGGAAGGAGAATACGGTGAAACTTTTCGGATAGTACGAGGGAGCAGGTCGAAAGACAAGACTCCTATGCCCAACATCCCTTATATAATATTTTTCAGTGATAATACCAAGGTTGAAGGCGTGACCGATGAAAAAGGCCTGATACCTTATCAGAGCCGCAATTATCCTGCCTTTTTCCGGGTAAAAATATTTCCTTATGGCAAGCCCTAAAATTTGAGTGCAAACTGCGAATTCCCTACAACGGAAAAATAAAACCTGAGGCTGATCGCAAACGGCAGAGTCCCAGTCTCTATTTTTCCCCTTTTTTAGTCCGCTTTTTGTCCTGGGGAGTGAAAATAGTAGGACCCTGCCACGTTTTCAGCAGCAAGTACATTGCCCCGGCGCCGCCGTCTTTATTTTGCGCGCTGCAAAAGGCCAGTACCCAGCGGGCAAACCGTTTATGGCACAGTCGCCGGCTTAACGTTTCCTTGAGAACCGATTCCCCTCCCAGCGAACCCTTACCCTTGCCGTGTACCAGCAAGACATGACGCAAACCCCGTTCCCGGCTCTGTTTGAGAAATTTTTCCAGAGCGAGCATGGCTTCTTCCACTCCCAAACCATGTAAATCCAAATAATCCTGAATGGGAAAACAGCCCGCCCGCAATGATTCCAGCAACTGACTGCTGACAGGGCCGCTGGAAGCGCAGACAAAATCACGCTGCCAAAATAAGCGCATATCTTCATCACCGGCCACCAGTTCAGCCAAATGAGCCATAACCTCCAGGTCATCATCAACCGGCGGCGGCGCGGGCGGCACGGGCCTAAGCGGAGAAATCTCCCGCCCCCGTTTGCCGCTTATCTCTTTGACCCCTTGCATGGCCTTGATAAAAAGGTCCTGTTCCCGGGCGGGATCCGGCGGCCCCGCGGCGAGCGGCCCCTTGGTCTCGCTTTTTTCAGGAACAGGCGATGGGGGGGCGAAAAACTGCCGCCGGGCCACCTTCTGTTTCAATTCAGCAAAAGGATTATTAAAAGGCGCGCTTTTGTTCACGTTTCACCTGCAAATAAATTCCGGTCTTTCCGCCTAGGCCGGGGCGGCGGGAAATCAGGCCGGCAACACGCGGTGATGCTTCTTTTTGCCTGCCCGCAACCAGATGGTTCCTGTCCGGTCAGCCTGATCCAAACCGATGAGCTGGTCAAAAGAGGTTATTTTCCGCTCACCCACATAAGCCCCTCCCTGACTGATAAGACGTCTGGCTTCCGAAGAAGAAGAACTCAGCCCGGTTTCATGCAATAAAATGAAAGCGGGAATCCCTTCCCGCAGGCGGGAGCGAAGAATTTTCGTACTGGGCACGGCGTCAGGATCTCCTCCCTCCGGGCCGCCGAAAGCGGCTGCTGCCGCCGCCTGGGCCGCGTCGGCCGCTTCTCTCCCGTGTACCAGGGCGCAGACTTGCCAGGCCAGGATCTGTTTAGGTTCACGAAGATCCGCTCCCCGCAGATGAGCAAAGGTCTCAATCTCTTCCAGACTGAGAAAGGTAAAAAGTTTTAAGAACCGGATTACATCCTCGTCCGCGGTGTTAATCCAAAACTGATAAAAATCATACACAGAGGTGCGCCGGGCGTCCAACCATACCGCTCCGCCGGCGGTCTTGCCCATTTTGGCCCCGCCGGCAGTGGTGAGAAGGGGCAGGGTAAGCCCGAAAACTTCTTTGCCCAGCATGCGCCGGCTCAGATCCGCCCCGGCGACAATATTCCCCCATTGATCATTGCCGCCCAATTGCAGGCGGCAATCGTGGTGTTGGGCCAAGTACATGAAGTCATAGGCCTGCAGCAATGAATAATTGAACTCTATAAAGCTCATGCCCCGCTCCAGGCGGCTTTTTACGCTTTCCGCCGCCAGCATCCGGTTTACGGAAAAATGGCGGCCAATGTCCCGCAAAAAATCCAGATAGTGGAGGGGGCGCAGCCAGTCGGCGTTATTGAGCATCAACCCTTTGCCCGGACTTAAATCCAGAAAACGGCTCAATTGAGTTTTTATGGCCTTGACATTTTCTTCCAGTTTTTCCGCTGTCAAAAAATCGCGCATCTCTGTGCGCCCGGAGGGATCGCCCACCAGGCCCGTACCTCCTCCCACCAGCACCAAAGGAATATGCCCGGCCCGCTGCACATGAATGAGGCAAATTATGGGCAGTAAGTGGCCTACATGGAGGCTGGTGGCAGTGGGATCATAACCAATATAGCCGGTCACCCGGCCCTGCTCTAATAATTCCGACAATCCGGCCTCATTGCTGCATTGGGCTATAAAACCTCTCTCTTGTAAATTCTGATACAACATATTATTTCCAAAATTTGCGGGCGTCTCTCCGGCCTGCCCTCTGACCCGGAAGCATCATTCCCTGCGGCGGCCGGCCATTATTTATCATAACAAACCGGCCCGCTTATGGCAAGAAAGAGCGTTAACCTTTGTATTACCCCGCAGGGGCGGCATGCACACCACCCCTGCTTAAAAACAAACATATTCAAGCATATTGTGCTATAATAATGCACAAAACAGGCAAAAACGCGGGCGGAGGCGTTATGGTCACGAACGGAGCGGCTGAACATATAAAAGCGGCTTATCATACTTTAGGCCTGAATCCTGGACAGGATGTCAAAACCATCAAGCAGGCCTACCGGACTCTGGCCCGGGCTTTGCATCCTGATCGCAACCCCGAAACCCAAAATACCATGGCAACTATCAACCAAGCTTATACTACTTTACTTGATTATTTTAAAACAACCCCGCCCCCGGCCTCATTTTCCCGCTTGTTCAGCCATTGGCGCCAGAACTTAAGCCGCCGTCTGGCCGTCTGGTTAAACCCCACCAAGCCGGCCCCTTCCCTGCCCCAACCCCTGCTTGAAGCCGGCGAAGATAATCTCCCCCTTTCCGGCGATCATTCCGGCGGCCATTCCGGCGATCATTGGCTGCTGCGCGATATCAGCCGGGAAAATAAAAAACTGATATATAAAGTTGAAGTCTCCGGCAACCCTAAAAGCCTGGCTTTGCCTCTCCGCCGCCGCCGGCCTTGCCGGGTTTGCCAGAGTTCGGGTAAAATATGGGACAAGGGCGCTAACAAGCCTTGCGGACATTGCGCCGGGAAAGGATATTTGATCAAACCTGTCAACATATCTGTACCCTTACCTGAAAATTGGCAGCCAGGCCAGCGCTTTGCCATTAAAACCGCTTCTCCTTCCGTGCAGTTGGAAATAGAATTGCACCGGCCGGAGGAATTTGAGGGAGCAAGACAGTAAAGCATGAGAATTAATACCCAGCAGTTGCGCCTGTATGCCAGTGAATACTTTAACCCCAGACCCCTGCCTCAATCCCGGCCCGCTCCGGCCAATGACTCGCAAACAATGACCGCAATGACCGCGCTGTTTTTGCCCGCGCTTTATCATCCCGGCGCCGGCGCGGCCCCGCCCGGCGTTTACCCCGGTTTTCTATTGGATCGCTATATTTGAAATATCCTGAAGAATGCTGAAAAGACAAAAGACAAAGCGGGTTAAGCACGGCCTGTTCAAAGGCCGCGCCTTTAATGAAAAATTGTGGCGGGAACAGGTGCATAAGCAAGACCCCGCTTTGCTTTACGCTCCTCATTTCAATCAGGAGCGGGGCCGTTTTTTCAACCCCTGGATGCGCCGGGAAAAAAATTGGCAGGATATTGTCTTATGGCTTTTAGCCAGAAACCGGTTCAGCCGGGAAGCCTGGGAATATTCCGGGCCGCCGCCGGTGAATAATCCCGGCCTGTATTTAAAAGACACCGCCGCCCCGGACAGTTTAACCATGCTGGGGCACAGCTCTCTGGTTTTACAGGATGGCGGCCGGGTCTTGCTTTTTGATCCGTTTTTCAGCTCCCGGACTTTCAATGTCAGGCGCGCCGTGCCTCCCTCCCAGGCTGCCCGGGCCTTGCCTGAAGACTGTATTGTGGTGATAAGCCATAGCCACTATGACCACCTGGACAAAAATGTCATTAAAAAACTGACGAAGGCCGCTTTTGTCTGCCCTTTGGGCATAGGCGGGCTTTTGCGCAAATGGGGCGTCAATAATATTTATGAGCTGGACTGGTGGCAGGACGTCCGCCTGCGCCATTTTAAGCTGACCTGCCTGCCCGCCCACCATTGGTCGCGCCGCTTCGCCCATGGCACCAACCGCAACCTGTGGGCTTCCTGGATGGTGGAAACTCCGGAACACAAACTGTATTTTGGCGGCGATTCCGCCTATTTTGCGGGATACCGCGAATTTGGGCGGGTTTTCAGCGATATTGACCTTGCCCTCCTGCCCTGCGGCGCTTCCGCCCCCCGCTGGTTTATGCATCAAGCCCATATTAATGTGCCGGAAATGTTTCTGGCCTTTGAACAGCTCAAAGCGCATTGTCTGGTGCCCATTCATTGGGGAAGCATACCCCTGGGTTTTGAACCGCCCGCCTGGCCGGTAAAACAAATTTATGACCGTTTGAATGTCGGCGGCGGATTGAGAGAAAGAGTATTTCTCCTGCCGGTGGGCGGGCGCTTAATGTTATGGCCATAGATAATGACTGTTTAACCCAAAATATGCTTCCTGTGCTGGTCAGCCCCCGTTTTCCGGAAAACATTGGCGCGGTGGCCCGGGTTTGCGCCAACATGGGTCTGGGCCCCATGCGCCTGGTGGCCCCGGAGCGTTTATGGCCCGTTCCCATGGAACGGCTGGCCACTCCGGCCGGGCGGCCCTGGCTGGAAAGTTTAAGCGTATATCCGGATCTGGCTTCCGCTCTGGCCGACTGCCTGCTGGCCGCCGGGGCCAGCGCCCGGGTGGGCAGGGACCGGGGTTTTCTGACCACGCCCCGCCAGGCCGCGCCCCATATCCTTGCCCGGGCCGCCCTGGGGCGGGTAGCCCTGGTCTTCGGCCCGGAAGACACCGGCCTGACCACCGGCGATCTGGACTTGTGTTCTTTTACGGTCACAATTCCCACCGCCGGCCACGCTTCCCTCAATCTCAGCCAGGCGGTAATGGTGCTGGCCTATGAGATGCGCCTCCAGGCTCTGGCCCAGGCTGAACCCGAACCCGCCCGGATAATACCGGCCCCTCTGGAGGAGCAATTGAGCCTGCGCCAACATTTACAGCAGGCTTTCGCGGCCATCAAAGTCATCAATCCGGAAAACCCGGAACACTTCATGCGGCCCTATAAACTCAGCCTGGAACGGGCCGGGCTGTCCCGCCGGGAAGTCCGGGCCTGGC
>JAIRYI010000079.1 GCA_031267815.1 Desulfarculales bacterium
CCGGACCAGTAAGCAAGGCGTGTGGGCGGGAGGAGACATCGTCACCGGCGCGGCCACGGTCATTCTGGCCGCCGGCGCCGGGCGCGTGGCCGCCGACAGCATCCACGAATATCTGCTTAGCCTTTAGCAGATAAGTGTTTTTCGAGACCTGTCGCCAATTGCCATGGACGGCAATTGGCGACAGGTCTTTCCAAGGACATGCTGCGGGATCTTAAAACCGGTTTATCGCGATCGCGGCTCCCCGGAACCAGCAGATCGCTCTGCTCGCAAAAGGGAGTATCTTACCGTCCGGGCCATTCCGAGCCTCTCTTATTACAACTTCCTGTTTTTTTTCTTAATTCTGTTATAAGTAATATCAATGACAGCGCTTATGTATTCTATTTTTTCTTCCTCGTATTTACATATAACCAGCAGTTTTTTTAAAATTTCTTCAATATTTTCCGGCAATATGCCGTCTTTGTTTTTTATGTCCGGAACAGAGGGCTTTTTTGTATCACTTTTTATAATTTCCCGGCCTATATCAAGAAAGGCTTCATATCCATATCCGAAATACGCTGCTATTTCTCGTCTGAGTTCTTCAGAACCCTTCCGTTTTCCTAAAGTCATACTATTAATAAGAGCTTGAGATATTCCAATCGTTTCTGCCAGACGGGTTTGCGCGCCCCATTTTTTGCTGACAAAATATTGAAGCGCCAAACGAAAGGCTTTCATTAATTCGTTTTCCATATTTTTAAAATTACGACAATTTGGCGTAAAAGTCAAAATGATAATGTGGGAATGGCAAAAGTAATAAAACGACATTAAGTCGTAATTTTTTTCTTGTAATATATACGATTTGTGTTTATTATAATTTAAAATCGGTTGTTGGAACACGTCTGCTTTTCATTAGAGGCATAATATGAATCAGACTGAATTAGCTAAACGTATCAACATAACTCAGCAATATATCAGCAGAATTATGAATGGGACGCGACGCCCCAGTTGGGAGAAAGCTAAATTGCTCGCCAAAATAACCGGCACGAACCCTGAACTATGGCTGGAGGGCGGGGCAAACGATAGAAAGCTTGCTTTTCAGCATTGGTGTGATTTGCAGAAAAGTTAACCAATTGAGACCTGTTGCAAATTGCCTTCCCTGGCTAAGCTTTCGGCCTGCCGCATATTTGTAATATGCATCAGGCCTCAATTAGGCCGCTATATTGAAAGAGTTACAATTGTCGAAAAATCATGTGAAGCAATGCGCAATGCCGATAAAAAGAATCTGACTGTTATATTGGACAGGATCAGGCAGGCTGCGCGTTACTTGCGGAGCAAACCCAAAGGAGCGGAGCGGCGGCAAAAATACGACGCCTTGTCGCGCGGGTTAACCGCTTTGCAGCAAGAGCCTGCCCTGGGCCGTTTGGTTTGCGATGAATACCCGGCCATGAACGCGTTGGATGATTGGCTTGCCGGGGAGCAGTGGGATGAGTTTGCCCGCTTTGGCGTTTACGCGCAAACCAAACTGCGTCAGGAAGCAGTGCAATACAAGGTGGTTTTTTTCCCTTATCTTGCTTCCACCTGGGATTCTTTGCAAAGCGTTTATGAGGCCTTTGCCAAAGACGAACGCTTTATTACCGACATTGTAATAATACCCGCTCATCGCCGCGCGCCCACCGGGCGGGTGAGCCTGTATGAAGATTTTCTGGCGGATACGGATATTCCCCATACCTTGTACCAAGATTATGATCTGGCCCAGGATCAGCCGGATATTGCCTTTGTCAACAACCCCTTTGATCAGGTGGTTGAGCCTTCATTTTATGCCGCCAATATCCGGCGTCATTGCAAAACCTTGGTGTATGTGCCTTACTATGGAATTCTTTCCGGTTATTTCAGTGAGAAGCGGTTGAAAGTATACAATCAGCCTATACAGTTGCTGGCTGATCTGATAATAGTTCAAAGTCAGATTACCGCCCAAGCCTATAACCGTCACTGCCCCGGCCCCCAAGGCCGTTACCTGCCCCTGGGCACACCCAAAATAGACGCCTGCAAAAAGAAAACCGCCCTGGCGGCGCAAAATCCCAAGCGGGAATGGGTGGAAAAAATAGCCGGCCGGCCGGTTTTTTTGCTGGACAGCCATTACGATATTCCGTCGGAGTGGAGAGGCAGGCTGGATGGGGGAATTTTTTATTGCCTACTGTTCTTTCTGGAAGCCATATTAAATTATTTTTCCGGCAGACCGGACCTCTTCCTGATCTGGCGGCCTCACCCCCTGACAGAGACCGCGCTAATCAATTATACCACCAACCCCTCTCTGTACAGCGCGTTCACTAAATTGATGAAGCTGTGCAACAGCCTGCCCAATTGCCTTATAGACCGGGAAGATGATTTTCATATGTCTTTCAGTCTGTCCGCCGCCATGATTGCTTTGAGTCAGGGGTCGTTAAAGTATGTTTATCTGTCCCTGGGCAAGCCGGTAATCTATTTTATCAATGAAAACGAAGCGCTGGACGGCACTCAACGTTTGATTCCAACTAATGATATCTGTTACGTCCCCCCTCATCTCAAG
>JAIRYI010000059.1 GCA_031267815.1 Desulfarculales bacterium
CGGAATACTGACCGGCAGAGAAACAGAAATTCTTTTAAATGTCAGCCGTGGCCTCAGTAATAAAGGAATCGGAGAAACTCTTTACATAAGCGAGAGTACAGTAAAAAATCATATGCGCAGCATCATGGAAAAGCTGCATTTGCGCAGTCGGACCCAACTTGTGGCTTTTGCCTACAAAAATAGGATGATTAAGAATTAGCCAAGGCAATATACTTGATATGGCAATATACTTGATATATTTATTGTGTGTAATACTCTGAACTAGGGTTGACTTGTTAATGATTGTTTTTCATATCTTATCATACACTCGTTGGCAAGGGAAGCTTTTTTCTTAATTTTTGCCGGAGGATCTCCGGCTTCCGCCGCCGCGGCGGCGGAAGCGGCCGAAGAACTCCCAGGATTTAATGCCCAGGGATCAGGGCGAGAGCGGCAGAGCGCGCGCTTTTGCCGCCCGCACGGCAGGGGATGCCTCCGGATCCTGCACCCGCTGCCGGGGAGCGCGATCAGGTTTTTTTCGTCAGCATGATTTCGAGTATCTGCTTGTCCACTTGTTTGAAGCTGCCCATGGCCAGGGAAGCCACGTTACTGATGGTTCTGTCCACATCTTCGCTCACAATGCCTTCTGAGCCGGATACCCTGAGGCCGTGCATGGCCAGAAGCACGGCGGTGTAGGCCGTTGAAACGGCGGTCACCACTTTTACGGCGCAGCTGTTGGCCGCCCCGTCGCACACCATGCCCACCGGTCCGCCGGCCATGGTGCAAATGGCCCGCGCTCCGGCTTCATAGCCGCCGCCGAGCAGGCGGCAGGCCCCCATGGCCGCGCCCATGCCCGCCGTGACCAAAGCGCACAGGCCGCACAGGGAGTCAAAGTTGGAGTGAATGTAGAGAGCAGTGAGGTGAGAAAGCACCATGGCCCTGGTGGTCTGCTCGGTGTCGGCTTTGAGCAGTTCGCTGAATACGACAACAGGCATGCTGGCGGTGATGCCCTGATTGCCGGATCCGGAATTGCTCACCGCGGGCAGCACCGCGCCCCCCATACGGGCGTCGGAAGCGGCCGCGGAGCGGATGATAAGCTGGCTCAAGGGATCATTGCCGAGCAATCCCTTTTCCACCTGCTCGGCATAAGCCCGGCCAATGCCGAGCCCGTAGTGGCGGCGAAGACCTTCTTTGGACAGAGTGTCGGAAACCACGGCAATGGCTTCCTCCCGCCGGATTTCTTCATAGGGGACGCCATCGGCGAAGTCATAAATGTCGCGCAGGCGCACGGTGCTGTCCATGGGATGGATTTCGCTGTGCCCTGGCGTTCCGGGAGGTTCGGAAAAAAGCGTTTGCCCATTGCGCTCTATGAGCATGACATGGGTGTGGCTGTCGGCGATGCAGACCCTCACCCAGTCTTCCCCGGCATGGACAACGGCTTCCGCGTACATGATGTTGCGCACATTCGCCATATTCACGGTAACCTTTTTTTCTTCAAGCATTTTTTTGCCAAGCGCCAGAGCTTCTGACGGAATATGCTTCAATACCTCAAGTCCGGCTTCAGGGTTGCCGCCAAGGGCGCCCGCCGCCGCCGCTATGGGCAACCCCTGCATGCCTGTGCCCGGAACCGTCACTCCAAGGCCGTTTTTCATCAGGTTGGGAGCAACCCATGCCTCAATGCGCTCCACTGTTTTGCCCAGTTCCCTGGCTGCTATGGCGCTTGCCAGAGCCAGAGAAATGGGTTCTGTACAGCCGATGGCCGCCAACACTCCGCCTTTCAGGGCGCTTTTGAACTGAGGCCAGAAGTGGGTGTTCATTATCAAGACTCCTTGGGGTTAAACTGAGGTATGCCTTGGGGTGGCGAAAACGCTTCAGGAAAAGGCCAGAAAGGGCGAAATGACCAGTATCAGCCCGATGAATATGATGAATAGGAGAACAGGGCCGCGAAACACATGCAGAAAAGGCACTTTGTACACCATATATGCTGGTATGAGACAGCCGATAAGGCCAAAAATAGGGCTGCATATGGAGGTGTAGCTGAGTACCGGGGCATTGAGCAGAATAGCGCCCCAGGGAACCAGGATGGAGAAGAGTATGACCCCGGCGGTAAGGGCTTTTTTGTTGATGCTTTCCTCCGGCATGAAACGGCGTAGGGCGTTTACGGAAAGCCCGCGCACCGCTTCGCTGAAGCCGAGATACACGCTGAAAAAGGCGGTTATGACGGCGAAAAGGTTCAGAATAAGGCTTAAAATGCGAAGAGATCTCCCGGCCATGTTCTGGGCCACCATGGCAAGGGCGGAAATGTTTTCCTGATACGCTTCCACCGCTTGGGCATGGCTGATGGCCAGGGTAAAGGAAACCGCATAAGAAAAAACCGTGATGAAAAGCGCCGCGAAAGCGATGTTCATGGTGCGAAGCGCCTTGTGCCGCGCCACCTCCACGGAGCTGAATCTGGCGCGGTACGAGATGACCATGGGGCTTAAGCTCTGTAAAAAAAGAATGGAGGTGAGGGTAAAGGGCAGCATGACAACGGCCTTTGGAATAAGCTCACTTATGGGAGGAATGATCCCGATATTGGCAAAGTTCCAGCGTGAAACCATAATAGAGCCGAGCGCCACGATAATGCACAACTTTGTCAGCACCAAGAACGAGGATACTTTGAAAAGCAACTTTTCCCCCCGCGAGGCCACGGCCACCAGCCCGCACAAAAGGGCAAGGCCGTACAGGGGATTCCTGGACAGGGGGCTTGCGGTCACGCCGAAGCTTTGCAGAAAAGAGGCGCTGTCGTTGTTCAGGGCGGTTGAGTATACAAATACCCATATGCAGTTCATGGCAAAGTACAGCACCCCGAGCAGCGCGCCCCAGTTTTTGCCGAGATATCCGGAAATGATATCCGGATAGTCGGCGCAACGGGGGGATTGGGACAGGGTGTTTATGAAAAGGCGCTGAAAAAGATATAGGCCGGGGTAGCCGATGATGGACGAAAGCAGAAAAACCCACAATCCCTGGAGGCCGACCTGCACAGGCAAAAAGACGATGCCCGCGCCAATGGCCATTCCGATGCTCAGAATGACCCAGCCCCAGTCTGATCCGTCAAAACGGACGGCCTTGTTCCATTCCTCACGGGTCATTCCCGCCTTGTAGATGGCGCCTGGTTCCCGTCCGGTGGCCGCTTTGCTGGGGGATAGTTCGGCAGACCGCGTGCTTGCGCCCGGCATCAGCATCTCCAGTGGTATGGCTTTATTTGCTCATATTGCTCTTCTGTCAGTTTCATAGGGATAGTATACAACTTTTTTGTCCAAATACGAAAAAAAGCGCGACTCAATGGATAGAACGTGGTGAAAAAGAGATGGCCCTCAAAATTCGGACACCCTGATGGCGTTGCCTGTTTCAGCCTTTGAGCGCCAGGGGCTTTGAGGGTCAGCTTGTCCGCCGCCGCCGGCGGATATATAATTGGCAAAATACCGCTTGCCTGGCAGCCGCCGGGTTTGGGCGCAGGCTCTAGGCAATATATCCTGTTATCAGGGGAAAGCCGGCTTATATTATGCCAAAATACAGACTGACGAAAATCGGGTTGCCGAAAAATTTCCGCTGGCCGTCCGCGCCGGCCATGGCCTTGGCAGGGCTGTTAATGCTGTTCCTTTTTTCTTTCTCCGCCTGTCATACGGCCGCCGGCCGCCCGGCGCTTTATGGCGCGGATTCCGGGCAGTGGCAGTCCGGCCCCAATGAAGCGAAGGTGGCAGAGTATTTTAAGCGGGCGGCAGCTAATGAGGCCGCTCTCATCGCTCTGCTTCAGGCAATGCCCAAGGGCGGGGATCTGCACAATCACCCCTCGGGAACCATAGACGCCGAATTAGTCCTGCAAACGGCGATAGACAGAAATCTGTTTTTTGACCGGGCGGCCAAAACTTTTGTGGAGGCTCCGCCGGGCGGCAATTCCTCAGGTTACTATACCGCCGAACAGATGCAGCTTTCGGGCGACAGCTCGACTCTGCTGCGCTCCGAAATACTCAATGCCATCAGCATGCGCGAGGCCGGGAGCAATATCGACAGAATAGAAAGCAGGCATGATCGCTTCTTCGCTTTTTGGCAGCGGGTGGGTGCGGCCTATCCGGATCAGGAGAATATTTACCGCTCTCTCTTCCGGCGGGCGGTGGCGGATCGCGTAAGTTATCTTGAGCTCATGGATGATGTCACGGCGGAAGAGGTGGGGAAAATAGACGAGGTTTTGGCGGAAGTCCTGGCCGAGTTCAGCGCCGCCGGGCTGCCGTGGAAGCTTGCCGTCAACTTCATCACCACGGTCAACCGCAACCAGCCGCCGGAGAAATTTCAACGCTCCCTGGAGAAGGCTGTGAGCGCTCAGTATGAGGTCGGGCGCCGGGTAGTGGCGACAACCATACTTTCGCCGGAAGACAGCTATATTTCCCAGCGTGATTTCGGGGCCCAGATGGAGGCAATTGATGCCCTGTATAAACAGTACGCCGCCAAATACCCGGATGAGCCGCCAAAAATGACCATGCACGCCGGCGAGCTAACCCTGGACTACGCTACCTATGAGAGCATGTTCAACCGGATTTCCGCCAGTCTGGAAAAAGGCCACGCGGCACGCATTGACCATGGCAGCTCAATAGCATGGGACTTGCATACCTACGATATTCTGCGAATAATGCGTGAGGGAAATATTGGGGTGACCATATGCCCTGCCTCCAGCGCCGATGTCCTCAATCTTGCCGGGAACCGGCACCCGTTTGCTCTCTACCGCGCGGCCGGAGTCAGAATAGCCCTAGGCACAGATGATATGGGCATTGAGCGCACCAGCTTTACCGGCGAGTTTGTCCGCGCGGTTCAGGCATTTGGTCTGAAATACGCCGATTTAAAGAGCCTGGCTTATACCTCCATTGATATGGCAATGATTTCCGACGGGGAGAAAGCTTCCCTGCGCGCTTGCCTGAACGCGAGCTTTGCGGCATACGAGGCTGAAATCGCCGCAGTGGTGGCGGAGTTTGGCTGGTAGGCGGTTTTTTCGCCCAACCGCTGGAAATTTTTTCCCTGTTTTTTATCTGGGCCGCAAATCCAGACTGTGGGCAATGGTCAGGGCGGTTTTTTCTACAAAAGCGCTCAGTTCTTCCCCATATAAAGGCTGTCCGGGCTGGGGGCTAGGCCCGGGCGCGTTTATGCTCCGAGGCTGGTTGGCTAATTCCGGTTTAGGGGTTATCTCAAATTCGGGCGGTAAATTATTGTCGAAATACATCTGCTGAAAGCCGATAAATTTCAGATGATGAGCAGTGGAATCAAGAATGGCGTGCTGATTTCGGCTCACCAGTTTTAACTCGCGCGCCCGGCGCAGGCCGGCCAGGGATTCTCCCCCCTGGGTGCAGGCTATGTGGCCGTGGCCGTTAATCCAAGTTTAACGTTTATAAAAATTTTACATTAAAAATCAATAGTTTACAATATCGTTAGGCACTACATTCCTCTGAAATAGCAACTTTTTATTTTTTTATTCCTCCAGGGTCATGGTTGGGTATTACCCGGTCAGCCTACGCTCATACTAAGGCTTCGGTGCGTCCCCGTAAGACTGCCCTGGAAGCGCGGCCCAGGCGCTGGCCGATGCTGAAATCGCGGACTATAATAGTTCACATATCAATGCCGATGAATCAGCCGCCGCTTGAAAGCGGTCGCCGCAAAGAAATTGCGGAAGAGTTTTCGCCGCGCCCGTTCGATGAAACCGACCGGGATAAAATTGAAAATAACGGCGGAAAAAGCCGGCAACGGGTTTGAATCCCCTTGGAGACGCCAAAAATAACAATATGCAGCCCCTTTTCACTCCCAGACAAATACATACGGTCAGTGATCTCCTCACCCGGATAAAAAAATTGAACGAGCGGAATTTTTCTCTGATCTGGCTGCAAGGGGAAATAACCAGCTTCACCAGAGCAGGGAGCGGGCATTTATATTTCACTTTAAGCGACGGTCAGGCCAGCCTGCGGGCGGTTATGTTCCGCGGCCAGGCGGCCCTGTTGCGTTTCCTCCCTCGGGAAGGACAGAAAATCCTGTGCCGAGGCGACATCAGCCTTTATGCCCCCAGGGGGGAATTGCAGTTCATAGCCGAGAGCCTGGAACCGGTTGGACAGGGAGAAGAGGCCTTGGCTTTAGCCAGGCTCAAAGAGCGTCTGGCCGCCCAGGGGTTGCTGGCGCCGGAACGCAAACGGCCTTTGCCCTCTCTTCCGGAACGGATTGTACTGATTACTTCTATTCAGGGCGCGGCCCGGCATGATTTTTTTAAAGTCCTCAGAGGCCGTAAGCATGGTATGGAAATCAAAATTATTCCCAGCCAGATGCAGGGGCAAAGCGCTTTGCCAGGTCTGCTGGCCATTTTGGAGCGTCTCCGGAACTGCTCCTGGCCTCAAGTGCTGGTCGTCAGCCGGGGGGGCGGTTCCAATCAAGATTTGGCCCTGTTCAATCGTGAGGAATTAGCTTTGGCGGTTGCGGCCAGCCCGATTCCGGTGCTTATGGCGGTAGGTCATGAAATTGATGTGAGCGTTTGCGATCTGGTGGCTGATATCAGGGCCGCCACCCCTACCGCCGCCGCCCAGATGCTGCTGGCGCCCTGGCTTAACCTTTATGACAAGTTGAGCGGGCTGAATCTGCGCCTGCGTAAAATCATGCTTCTCCGCCTCAATATGGCCGGACTGCGTCTGGAGAGCCTCAAACGCCGCCTGCGTCATCCCGGACAAAAACTTGCCTGGCAGAAAGAACGCCTGGCCCGGGTTTTGAACAGTTTAAAATCGGCCGTTCGGAGTCGGGTTGGCAATAAAATAACCGGGCTTGACCGGCTGGAGGTCCGTCTCAGGCGCATTAATTTGCCGCAGCGGGCGATGCATGCCCATACGCGTCTGGAAGGCCTGCTGACCCGGGGCCGGAAGGCACAGAAAAATCGGCTGGAGCGCGGCCAGGAACAGTGGCAGACAACTCTGGTTCACCTTAATGCTTTGAATCCGCTATCTATTTTGGTACGCGGCTATGCTCTGGTGCAAGATGAAAAGGGAGTTATCATCCGTGAGCGCGGTCAGGTAAATTCGGGTCAGGCGCTTAATATTCGCCTGGCGCGAGGTAAGATCAAGGCCAGAGTGGAATAATCGTGGATGCGCGGGCTTTGCGCACGTTCGCGGGAGGTGTAGAATATTAAAATGGGCATGACTGGAACAAATCTTGCGTATGCGGTATATATTTTAATAGAAGTAATTTAATAAATAGTCGGCGGCAGAGGGAACGGGTTCAGAATTTTAACTTTTGGGCGAAAGGGATTACGAAAGCACTTTTAATTGCATCGAAAAGCGGGTTAGTTCAGATTTGATTGCAGAAAACAGGATCTCCACGCTATTATACTCAAAATACTCCGAAATAATCCTATGCCCTAAAGTCATGACCCCATTAACTATATTTCAGATAAACTTTTTCAGAAATGAACTGAAAGGCGGGATATAACCTGCCAGCTTGACCCGCGGACTCTATTCTCTGAAAAAAATAGCGCGAGCGGAGGTCTTAATAATAATGCAAGCCCGTGGGCAGCAATTTATAAGCCGTACTTTGAGAGAGAATTCGCTGCCGCAATTGTCATCTCTCACAATGAAGATTATATCTTTATCTTCTTTTGAAGATATCAAACCCAGGGATCTGCTCTCTGTGGCGGAAGCTGATCCCGCTCTGGCCGCTCATGTTTTGAATCTGGTCAACAGTTCGCTTTACCGCCAAGGCGGAGAACCCATATCTGATCTCAGCCATGCCGCCGCCAAACTGGGAGCACGGGAAATATGCCTGCTGGCTTTGAGTTTGAGCATATGCGCCAGTCTGCCCGTAAATGAAAAAAACAAGGGAATGAATTATTCCTCCTTTTGGGGAATGAGCGTACAACGGGCGGTAATGGCCAAAGAGCTGGCCGGGATGCTTTACTACTCTTCCCCTGAGGAAGCTTTTGCCGCCGGCCTTTTGCTGGACATTGGCCTGATTATCATGCTGCGGGCCTTACCTGTAACCGACGTCCGCAAATTTCCCGGCCTGCAAATGCCCTCACCCTATCGCCTGAACTGGGAAGAATTGCATTATGGCTGTAATCACCGGCAAATGGGCGCGGCGATAGTGATGCACTGGGGCTTGCCCCGTTTTTTGGCGGAATGCATGCTGGCCAACGGGGACGGCTTGCTGAATAAAATCATAGAATTTTCCGCTTTCACGACCGAATCCTATGCCATGCCTGATTCATCTTTTATTGATATCCATGAGAAAGGGCGCCAACTGCTCAATTTGGATTCGGACCAGATAAACCAGATCATTACCGAATCCCTGTTTATCGACTCCCAGGTAGCCGCGACTCTGACCCTGGAGGCAGACCAGCAGGATATGCTGCAATTGGTGGGAAAAGCGGGACAGACTCTGTCGGATCTGTTCAACGCGGCCCAGCCTTGCCTGAAGGAGGTAATGCAGAGCATACAGGACAGCCGGAAACAAAACGATATGAGCCTGCAACAGCAGGCGGTCCGGAATACTTTGGAAGCGGTAATGCATGAAATCAGAAATCCTCTTATGAGCGTGGGCGGTTTTGCCAAACGCCTGATGTCCCAGGATGATTCGGAAGGCAGCGCTCAACGTTACGCTAAAGTCATTATGGATGAGGCTTCCCGCTTGGACAATGTGCTGGGACAGGTCAGTTCTCTCCTTTCCCAGGTAAACCCTAAAATGCGGCCGGTGGATATACGGCTTTTGCTGGAAAGCCTGCGTCAAAAAATGAATATCGGCCAGGCGCGCATCGCGCTTTCCTGGAGAATCGGCAATAAAAAGGGGTTTATGATTGAATCAGACCCTAACCTTTTGGAAGAAAGCTTAAGCCTGATCATAGATTACATCCGTCAGCGCGCGGGGAAAAATCCATCCTGCGTTATCAGCCTGAAATATGATCAGCGCCAGGTGACGGTAAGCATGAACGCGCCGGGAGTACCCAAAATAAATCCGGCGGCTATGCATGATCTGGCCTTTGGCCCGGAACTCAGTCTGTTGCGCGCCCACCGTATTCTGGAGGCCATGGGGAGTTCGGTGGAAAGCGAGGCTACTCCGGAAGGCTGTATGATTAATCTGGAATTTGAATTGATTAAAGAATTTTAGGTGTCCCGGTTAGCCTTTTGCCAACGCAAAATCTGCCTCCAGCTTCCACTTGGGGGGCAATAACAGCCCTCATGAATCGCTGCCGCCTCTATTGTCCATGCGGCATTGGCGCCGGTTGCCGTATAAATGCCGCATAGATAGCGCATAGATGGGCAGATTTTATTTCAGAGAAATTTATTAATAACCGATATAAGTTAAAGATGAGTTAGTTGGGGCTGTCAATTGCGTTTGCTGATAATGAGAGCCTGACAGGTTAATGAATTTTTTATCTGAAGAACATAATATTGGCCTCATTTTTGCATGTAATTTTTCATGATAAACTTCTATTACAGCAAAATAGTAGTTTATCCTTCATTGCCTCTCGACATGCGCGCCTGAAGGAGAAAAGCTGATTATGGATTTTTTTGAAAAAAATTTGTCAGTGATCGCAGGTCAGCAGCCGGATCTGGCAGAGCGTCTGCTTGGCAGCAACCCTTCTGCCCAGGCTGTCATCCAGACCAGCCGCAGCGGCTTGCCCAGTTTGCTGGTAGGACAGAATCGTCTCACCTCTTCAGTTGATCCTTTGGAAGAGGGGTTGGCGCTGGCCCGTTCTCTGGAGCCGGGCCCGGTGGTGGCTTTGGGTTTTGGCCTGGGCTATCATCTGGAGCCATTGGCTCAAGCTGGGCGGCAAGTGCTGGTATGGGAGCCGGATATAAGCCTGTTGCGTTTTGCTCTTGGGGCGCGTGATATGGGCGCCTGGTTGCATTATTGTAAAATTATAATTGAAATAAACGAATTGCCCGATATCCGTTCCTGGCGGCCTTTTATTCCCCGGGCTGTGGAGCGTCTTTATTATTCTCAGGCTTCGGTTCTTAAACGCCTTTGCCAGCTTCAGCCTGACAATAGAAGTCCCCGTCCCGCGGAACCTAAAGTTCTTATTATTCCTCCTCTTTTAGGCGGCACTCTCGATCCTGCCTATTGGTGCGCTCAGGCCATGAATGATTTGGGGTGTCAGGTGAGGGTGGTTCCTATAGAAAAGATGGCGCCTCTTTACCGTCATTTTCAATCTATCCGCCATCCTCGCGCCGCCCAGGTGCAAAGCAGCATGATTCATTTTTTGGGTGAATTGGCACTGCTGGAGGCGGAAGAATTTGCCCCTCATCTGGTCCTGGCTCTGGCTCAGGCTCCTTTAAGCCGGGAGACGGTGGAAAAAATGAAATTGTTGGATTTGAAAACAGCTTTCTGGTTTATGGAGGATTTCCACCAGATGAGCTATTATGCGCAAATCGCCGCCCATTACGATTTCTTTTTTTATATTCAAGGAAAAGAGATAGAGGAACGGCTGGAACGTTTGGGCGCGAACGGTCATTTTCTGCCGGTGGCCGCCCATCCGCCTTGCCATCGGCCTTTGGCGTTGAGCCCGGCCCGTCAGGATGAACTGGGCGCCACCATAGGTTTTATGGGAGCGGGATATCCCAATCGGGTGAGAATTTTAGGCCGTCTGGTGCAAGTTGGCCTGCCTTTGACTATCTGGGGTTCGGATTGGCCCGCAAACTCCCCCTTGAGCCGGGTTCTGCGCGAAGACCGTTATATAACCAGCCGGGAGATAGTGGAGTTCTATAATGCCTGCGAGATTGTCCTCAATCTTCATTCTTCTCCCCGCGCCTCCGCTCCTGTAGGCAGTGCGGATTTCATTAACCCCCGTACTTTTGAAGTGCCGGCGTGCGGAGCTTTCCAACTGGTGGATAAGGTGTCCGGATTGGAAAAATTTTTTATTCTGGAAGAGGAACTGGCCACTTTCAGCAGCGAAGAAGAGTTAATGGAAAAAGCTCGTTTCTACCTGGAACGGCCCACTTTGCGGGCCGCCATGGCCGCCAGGGCCAGACAGAAAGTGCTGAGTCAGCATACTTATTATCATCGTATGGAGCGGTTACTGGATATCTGCCTGGGGCCGGGCGATCAGGTCTGGCAGGCGGATTCATATGATCCCATAAACTGGCTGCCTTTTATGGCGGCCCATCATCAAGAAGGAGGTTGAGGACATGGAAGTCTTGTTGGACAACAAACCCTATGCTACCCCGCTGGACGGGACCACTTTGCAGGATATTTTATGCGACCTGATGAATAATCATCTGGGCGGAGAGCGCACTTTGAAAGAAGTGAAAATCAACGGACAGCTCTTTGAGTACGCGGTTATGGGCCAGCCTGTTGATATCTTCCGCGATCAGATCGGACGTTTGGAAATAGAGACACTGGATGCCCGCGAGGTGGCAATGCATTTTTTGCGGCAGGCTGACGGTTATCTGCGCACTATTGTCCTTTCCAGTGAAAAAGTGGCCGAATTGTTCCGTATCGGCGATGAGAGAGAGACCAATGAGCATTACCTGCACACTTTGGACAGTCTGCAACTGTTCATGCAAGTGCTGTCCACCACCCAGGATACCTTGGGCCTGGATTTCAATCACGCTTTGGATGACGGCACTTGGCCGGAACTGCATCTGGAGCGCCTGTCCAGCCTGGTGCAGGAAATGCTGACCGCCCAGGAACAGGAGGACTGGATTCTCCTGGCCGACCTTTTGCAGTATGATCTGGTAAACGCGCTAAATATTTGGCGGGAAATTATTCCCCAGATAAGCAGAGGAGTTTTGTCCTGATGCTGAGCAACCTGCATCGGCTGACCGAAGCAAGCAGAAATCTGTTGGAGCAGGTGCGCCTGTGCGCTTCCATACAGCATCTGGACTGTGACCATGCCGATTATGAGCTGCAGGAAATGGCCCTGGAAGGATTGTGGAAAAAGCGGGCCCATCTGTTCCGTGAGCTGGAGCGGCGTTTGGCCGTTATCGGCTGGGAAAACTGGTTTCAGGAATTGGATCGCTTGAGTTCAGATGAGCAGGAAGAGGCGCTTACTCTTCTGGACGAGGCGAAAACAGCTCTTGATGAGATACGGAAACAGGACGGGCTGATAAGGGTTGTCCTGGAAGAACTTTACCGGCAGGCTGTCTATAACATGCAGAGTATGGAACAGCGTCAGAGGTTGGTCAAGGCTTATCTGCCGGTGAGCCTTACCAGCCCTCGCCATGCGTTGCCCGCGCAGCTTTCCAAGACAGGATAAGACCAGAGAGATTCGGCGGGCGGCGCTGATTTCGTCTGGCCGGCGGCAGCCGCCATGTCACTGTGTCCCGAAGCCGGATTGAGGAGGGGAAGAATTTCTTCCCGGCCTCAATCCGGCTTCGGCCAAGGGGTTTATTCGGCGCTGCCGGACACTGGTCAGAGAGGATGAAAAATAAGGAAGATTTTCCTGGGATGCCATTGCCCGCATACGGCGGAGCTGGCTTTTCCTTCTCAGCACCAGCCCTGCCGCCGCCAGCAAGGCCACCAAGGCCCACAGACTGCTGACCATACTTACAGCCAGCCAGGAAAAACGTTTTTTTACAGTCTCCTTGAAAGCGGCTTCACTCTGTTTCAGGCTCAAACCCAGCGTTTGATAAAGAGCGCGGTTAATGTCCAGACCCTGGCCCAGGCCGGCAATGACGGCGGCCAGAGAACCCGGTTTTTTTTCTTCCAGAAAGGCGGACATATAGTATGCCTGGGCATAGGCCAGGGATGGGTTTTCGCTGTCAGGGAAAAACCCTCGGCGGCTTATCTCCGGCCAAGGGTAGAGTTTGTCCCGCCATACCGCCTGACCCATGCTGGCCGCATGGCGCAAGGAATTTTCCCCTGCCGCCAGCATGGCTATACCTTCCTGGAGCCACCAGGGGCAGTCCTTTCCGCCCAGGGCTTGGGCCACATAGAGATGGGTCAGTTCATGGAGAAACAGGCTTTCAAATGACTGGCTCCCGTTCAGGAGGCGGGGCGGAGTCAGCAAAATGAGTCTGGCCGCTGGCAGAGCCAGCCCTCCGGCCCAATGCGGGGCATGAAACTGGCTTAAACGTTTTTGCATCTGGACTTTATCCGCGGCCACCTCCACGGTAAAAGGCGCCAGGGGTTGGCCGGTTATGGCCTGCAGGCGCGTGCGGTTGGCATAATATATTTCTTCCACATAATTGATAAGGCCGGCATCTTTGGCTTTAACCGTGATCTGGCCTGAAGCCGGGGCGGGGACAAGAAATAGAATAAGCAAGACAGTTACAATTGCAGGCGATGTAGCACCTCGCGCACGTTCAGGCCTTTTATTTCCACCAGTTTGCTCCGGCTGCGGCGGCCGCTTATGATACTCAGGCGGGAAGGGGCTATTTGTAAAATTTCCGCTAAAAATTTTATTAATCCCTGGTTGGCCGCCCCCTCCGCCGGCGGAGCGGTGAGGTAGATTTTGAGATTCCCTTCCTGTATGCCCGCCACTGCCTGACGGGCGGATCTGGGATGCACTCTTACTCCCAGGCGCACTCCCTGGCTGACACTGGTGACTTGCAGGGAATCCACAAGGTTCAGGCCGGAGAGCGGAGGATCTTGATTTTTTCCTCCATCTCCGACATCTCCCGATCCCGGTCCCGTTCCAGATCGATGAGTTTCAGGTGCGCTTCCACCAGTGAGCGCAGGCGCACCTCAAATTGCGTCCTTTGGCGCTTGAGTTCGGCAATATCTTCATGGATAGCGGCCAAACGATGGTGAGACTGGGTAAGGAGCTTTTCGCTGCGCAGTTCCGCCTCGGCAATCATCAGTTTGGCTTCCCGTTCGGCTTGAATTTTTATGTCTTCAGCCAGCCGGCGGCTCTGGCTCAAAGTCTCTTCCAGTTTTTTTTCCCGGTTACGGTACTGCTTTATTTCTTCTCTGGCTTCATCAATACCCTGCTGCAGAATCTGGTTTTCACGTTTCAGTTCCTCCATGTGCCCAGCCTGTTGCTCCAGGTAATGATGGACTTCATAGGAATCAAAACCTCGCCACACCCGGGAAAATTCTTTTTTAGCATCCATGAT
>JAIRYI010000012.1 GCA_031267815.1 Desulfarculales bacterium
AAGCGGTAAGCGGTGCGTAAGGGCACGAATAGGAAACTGACAATTAGCACATAATTACTAATAACCATTAAAAATTATTAAGAAATTATTTTATACTTGACTTTTTACCACATAGGAACCAAATTTATCCCCGCTTATGCCCATCCTTTTAAAGGTGTTTGTTTTTGAACCGCTTGAAAGACAGAATGAGCCGTCCAATTTTGGTTTGCGTTTCTTAACATTATGGAGCCAGCGCGGGGAGTCGAACCCCGTACCTGCTGATTACGAATCAGCTGCTCTGCCGAATGAGCTACGCTGGCCTGGGCGATCTTGCGGCGGCCATGCCGAATCATTTTATACATATACCACATGCATATGTATCTGTGTATCTTTATTAATTCCCGGCGCTATAATTTGCCCGCTTCCTGGGCGATCCGCAGGCAGACTTCAGCCTGATTGAGAGTATATAGATGAATGCCCGGAACTCCGCTGTCCAGAAGGCGGCGAATTTGCCGCGCCGCGAATTTAATCCCTGTTTCCTTGACCGCCTGGTTGCCGCCGCGGGCAAACGCCTCTTCCAGGGAGAGATAAAAAGCGCCGGGAATATTGGCCCCGCATAAACTTAAGATACGGCGCACCGAATCCAGACTAAGAATGGGCAATATGCCGGGGACAATCGGTTTATTCACGCCCATGGCCCGCAGGCGCTCCACCAGCTCAAAATACTCCCGCACATCGAAAAATAGCTGGGTGACAATAAAATCAGCCCCGGCCTCCAATTTATTTTTGGTATGCAGGCGATCTTCCCGAAAAGTGGCTGATTCCGGATGAGCGCTGGGATAGGCGGCCACCCCAATACCGAAATCGGGATAAAAGCGGCGGATAAAAGCCACCAGATCCGAGGCATGAGAGAATTCCGCGTTCCAGCCGGCTTTGTCAGCCTGGCTCTTGGGCGGGTCACCGCGCAGGGCCATGACATTATCCACTTTAAGGGTGCGCAAATGGCTCAAGAAGGAATTAAGGTTTTCGCGGCTGGCTCCCACGCAGGTCAGATGGGGCATGGCGGTCAAGCCCAGTTCCGTGAGCCGGGCGGTTATGGCCAGAGTATTTTTCTGAGTAAGCCCGCCCGCGCCGTAGGTGACTGAGACATAAAGGGGACTGAGAGACCTCAATTTCTCCACCACTTCGAAAAAAGCGGGCATCTGGCCTTCCTCTTGGGGCGGGAAGAACTCCAGGGAATAAAAGGGCGAAGTGGGCATGGTTTCTGTAATTTTCATATATCATCCTGAAAAAGAATATTAATTAAATGGAAACAACCGGCCCCCGGCCGTTCCCGGCTGAGGGGCGGCGGCAATTAAAATTCATTGCCTGATATATCCGGCGGCGGCAACAGATGCTGTTCTTCTATTTTTTATCGCTGATCTGGCTTATTTCAAAAGGAGTTTCCTGATATACGCAATAATTGAGCCAGTTGCTGAAAAATAAATGCCCGTGCGCCCGCCAGGTAACCAGGGGTTTAATTTTCGGATTATTATGGGGATAATAATTGCGGGGAACAGTAATGGGCAGGCCGCGGCTCATATCGCGCATATATTCCAGGTGCAGGGTGTCGGCGTCATATTCCAAATGACCGGTTACATATATCTGGCGCCCGTCTTGCGAAGCGACTACAAATATTCCCGATTGCGGCGATTCCGCCACAATTTTCAGATCATCCGTCCGCAGAATGTCTTCTTTTTTTATCTCTGTGTGCCGGGAATGGGGAGCGAAAAATACATCGTCAAAGCCACGGAAAATTTTGTCGTTGCGATTATTTATCCGGTGTTCGAATATCCCGAACATCTTTCTGGGCAGAGCGTGTTTAGGCACTCCGTAACGGTGATAGAGAGCGGCCTGCGCTCCCCAGCAAATGTACATACTGGCGAAAACATTGCGATGGCTGAAATCAATAATTTCTTTCAGCTCGTCCCAATAGTCCACATCTTCAAAAGCGATATTTTCCACCGGAGCGCCGGTAATTATCATGCCGTCAAATTTCCGGTCTTTAATTTGCGAAAAGTTCACATAAAACCGTTCCAAATGCTCCATGGGCACATGGCTGGGCTGGTAGGATTCAGTGGTCACGAAAACCGGATTAACCTGTAAAGGAGAATTGCTCAGCATCCGCAGCAATTGGGTTTCCGTGACAATTTTGGTGGGCATAAGATTGACAATGGCAATGCTTAACGGCCTTATGTCCTGGGACACGGCCTTATCCATAGTCATAACAAATACGTTTTCCTGGTCAAGCACCGATTTGGCCGGCATATCCTTGGGAATATTAATGGGCAAAATATTAATCCTCATCTACAGTCGCTCATAATTTTAACTAACCGGCCTCCGGCTGACAGTAAACGCCGGAAGCATGCTCTAACTATATAATGGCAAAAAAAGAAAAATCAAGCCGGGGCGCAGGCCTTCATTTTTTCGGCCAGCCGTTTGGAAAGTACAGCCAGAGATACGGCCATGTTTTCATTCTGCACCACAATTTTTTCATCAACCTGCAAATGCACGGGAGCAAAATTCCATATGGCCAAAATGCCGTTTACCACCATCTGGTTGCATACTTCCTGAGCGCTGTCGTGGGGCACTGTAATTATGCCGATGCGGGCGTTCAGGCGCTGGCATATGGGGCCCAGTTTATCTATGCCGAAAATGCGTTTGCCGTTGATTTTTTTGTTGACCAGTTCCGGCCGCCGGTCAAAACCGGCTAAAATACGCATGCCGTAAGTCTCAAAACCCTGATAAGAGAGCAGCGCTTTGCCCAGTTGCCCCACTCCCACCAAAATAGCTTCATTCAAATTGTTATAGCCAAGATAGACTTCTATGCTCTGGATCAAATCCGCCACCTGGAAACCGGTCTTGGGCCGCCCGCCGCTGACGCTGACCGCAGCCAGATCTTTACGCACCTGTACTTCATTAAGTTTCAGAGCGCGGGCGATTACCGGAGCGGAAATATGTTCTATGGAGTTGTGGCGCAGCCCTTTCAAATAATGATAATAACCGGGCAGACGCTTTAAGGTTTGCTGCGAAATGGCAAGATACCCGTTGCTGTTATTAATATTCATTGGGAAGCATATCCTTTGCGATTACTATATCAGGCCCAGGCAATAGAGCAACAGCCATTCCAAATCATCTTCGGATATTCCCGCCACCCGCCACACTTCGTCGGGATATAGCTTCAAAGTAAAGCCCAGCATGGCTTTGTCCCCTATCCCTGAAGGAGAGAGGGAAATCATAACCGCCACCTGTCCGCCCTCAGGCCGGCCCATTGCCGCGTTAAGTAAAATTGAAAAAGGATTTGAGATATTGGGACGGCGCGCATCCGCTATAAACTCGCTTATCATAGCTTCGGCTTTGCTTTTGAACCCGGATGAATTTCCCGCCAAAATTCCTCCCAACCGGCCCTGGGAACGCAAAGCCGGCTCTAATTGCGCTGCAATGGCCTCAAGATCCACATATTGCGAAAACAGGCGCGGATCATGGCTGTATATGGCTTTCCCCAGATAATAAAGACTGGCGCCGGGCGACGTCTGCCAGTTTTTGAACAAAAGCAGAGAGCATCCTGATATCGCCAGAAGAATTATAATCAGCCATTTTCCGCGCATGCTAATCTCAAAACCATATTATGAAATGACTCTTGAGCAAGTATACCACTCCGGCGGCAAAAGCTACCGCCGGGACGCGCTTTGCCTGGAAGCCCCCGCGGCTTTGCCGGCCCGAAAGCGCCTCAACGGTTTGTTTGTGGATAAAATAAACATAATCGCTCATAATGAGAGAGAAAGTGAAGTCATTTCATAAGGCCGGAGGACATGCCCGAGGCGCTTTTGATGAACATAACCGCAACCCTTAGCAGCGCTATTTTGAGGAGGCCTATGTACGATCAACAGGGAAGAGCCCTGATTGCCCTGGGGCAGGGCAGGGAGATTTGCCTGCTTCCGGCCATGGCCAACCGCCATGGCCTTATAACCGGAGCCACCGGCACCGGCAAGACTATTACCCTGCAGACCATGGCCGAGACTTTCAGTCAAATGGGCGTGCCGGTGCTGGCCGCCGACGTCAAGGGAGATCTTTCCGGCATAGCGGCCCCAGGCGGCCGGCAGGAAGGAGTGCGTCAGCGGGTGAATGACTGGCGGCTGGAGGAGAAAGGCTTTGTTTTTCAATCATTCCCGGTCCAGTTCTGGGATGTTTTCGCTGAACAGGGCTTGCCTCTGCGGGCTTCCCTGTCCAGCCTGGGGCCGCTTCTGCTCAGCCGGTTGCTGACATTGAACGAAACCCAAAGCGCGCTCCTGTCCGTACTATTTAAAATGGCTCAGGATCAGTCCCTTGATTTAGTGGATATTAAAGATCTGCGCCAACTGCTGCAATACACAGCCGGCAACAGCGCCGATCTGGCCGCGCGTTATGGTCATATTTCCAGCGCCAGTCTGGGGGCTATACAAAGAAGCCTGATTGCCCTGGAGCAGGAAGGGGGCGGGTTATTTTTTGCTGAACCGGCCCTGGATATCTCTGATTTGTTCCGGCGCGAACACGGCAAGGGCGTAATCAATATCCTGGCCGCCGGCAAGCTCATGAACGCGCCCAGACTCTACACCACTTTGCTGCTCTGGCTCTTGAATCAGCTTTTTCTTAAGTTGCCGGAAGAAGGAGACACGGATAAACCAAAACTGGTTTTTTTCTTTGACGAGGCGCATCTGCTTTTCCGCGATCCTCCTAAAGCGCTGCTGGAAAAAATATTACAGACAGTGCGCCTTATCCGCTCCAAAGGAGTGGGCGTATACTTTATCACCCAATCTCCCGGCGATATACCAGAAGCCGTGCTGAGCCAGCTCGGCAACCGCGTCCAACACGCCTTGCGCTCTTATACGCCCAAAGATCAGCAGAGCCTGCGCGCGGCGGCCCGTTCTTTCCGGGCCAATCCTTCTTTCGACACCGGACAGGCCATTGCCGGGTTAACTATCGGGGAGGCTCTGATTTCTTTCCTGGACGACAAGGGGGCGCCGGCGGTGGTGGAGCGGACTCTTGTTGTTCCACCGCAAAGCCAAATCGGCCCCTTGGCCGCGCCGGAACTGCGGGCGGCAATCATTTCTTCGCCTCTTTATGCCCGCTACGCCGCGGCTGAGGAACGGATCAGCGCCTACGAAATACTGACCGGGAAAGAAAACATCCGCTCCGGGCAACAAAAGGCGGAAGAAAGATCCGGAGGCAAAGAGAAGATACAAAGAGAGGAAGAAAAACTCCGTCTGGCCCGGGAAAGGCGGGAGCGGAAAGATAAGGCGGCAGGCAAAAAATTTTGGGGAGGAGTGGTCAAATCTGTTTTGGCGCCTTTTATCCGGCAATTTTTCCGGAGCCTGTTCAAAACGAGATGAAAACTCCGCTCGCGGTCTGCCGCCAATTGCCATGGGCGGCAATTGGCGGCAGATCGCGGTTATGTAAAAATCTCGAAATGAGATCAGTAGAGATCATAAAAAGGCCCTTGGCGGTTCAGCACCCCGCGCAGTTCATGAGCGCCGGGCAAAAGTCCCTCCAAAAGCTGCCAGAAAGCGGGGGAATGATTCAAATGGCGCAGATGGCACACCTCATGGGCCGCCACATAGTCGCTCAAATAAGCGGGCATGAGCATCAGGCGCCAGGAAAGGCGGATTACCCCGGCGGAGTTACAGCTTCCCCAACGGCTTTGCGCCTGGCGGCTGAACTTCACCGCCGGAACGGCAAGGCCAAGACGGGAACAAAAATGCTCCACCCGTCCCGGCAGGATCCGCCGGGCCTGGGTCAGGTACCAGCTTTTGAGCAGTTCAAGCAAAATAAAACGGCGCTCAGTAAGGTCAAATTCATGCGGGACGCCGGCAGTAAGCTGATTTTCGCGGCAACTGATCCATGCCTTGCCGCCGGAACTCATGAGCAGGCGCAACGTTAATTGCTGATCCTGTAAAGGCAGAACTGTACCCTCGCCGTATTCCCTTGGGGTTGGGGGTAAGCCCAGGGCGGCCAGTTTATCCAGATTGGTTAGGATCCAATCCGCCCGCAGGCGCAGGGTTTCCGCAATCATGCGCGGGCCGGCTCCTTTGCCCGTGCGCACTAACAGGCCCTTTTGGGGATTTATCAGAAGACTGACGCCTTTATGACGGGCAACCGGTTCATGAAAATAATCTATCCGCCGCTCCCCCAGGACAATACTCCGCCGCACCGGTGATTCTCTGCCAGAGATCCGCTCTGTCATAAGCGGTTTTATTTGGCGGAGACGGCGCCAGGCATCTGCCAGGAACCCAGATGGACTTTATATTGGCTGGCTCCGCTCGTTTTATCATGCAATTCCACTTCATAAGCGGAGAAATTTTTTTGATCCTGATCCAGGGTCAGACTGGCCCGGGGGGTAAAAATTTTTGTGTCCGTGTCCGCCGACTCTTTGACGCTCAACCGGGCCGGGCCTCCTGCAAACATAGAATCTATTTCCCTGATTTTGTAATAATGACGGTTGATATCATATTTCAGTTGTTCCAACCGGTCCTTGTTGGCATTGAGCGTTTCCCGGAGATCGCGGCGCAGAGGTTTGATCATATTCACTTGGGCCAGCAAATTCTCTTTGGTGTGATCGTCGTTTATGACGGCTATCTGATCCACCAGAGCCTTGAGTTCGTCTTCCATGGCCTTTAATTCTGGATCTTGCTCCTCCATCAACCGGCACAGAGCGTCTCTTTGTTTTTTGGCGTCATTCAGACAGCGTTTCAATTCCAGCAGCTTATCCTCTATTTCCCGGTCCATGCCCACGCGCACCTGGCAGGCGTCCTGTCCGCTGTTAACCAGGTGAGGAGTCACTATTCCCCTTACCCCGACAATATTACTGTTGACAATGCGTCCCGCCGCGCCAGTGACCGTAACCAAACCCTTGGCCCGCAATTTGGACTGAACGATTTCAGCTTTAACCGAGATATTGCCATCGCTCTGGATTTCACTTTGGCGGATAAAAAAAGCGGACACATCTCCTCCCGCCTGAATATGGCTTCCCATGATACCCTGATTTATATTTAAATAGTCAACTACTTCTATCTGGGAATTACTTTCCAGGGCCTGCGCCTCCAGGGAGTGCGCCTTGACTTTAAATCCGGACAGCACGGCGCCGTGTACCCGCACCAGCCCGTTAAATTCCACATTGCCAACTTCGAAATCCACATCTCCCTGTATTTCCAATAAGTCGATTATTTCGAATTTGTCATCACCCAGGCGGGCCAGCATGCCGTTGACGAGGGCCACCGCCATGGCGTCGTTTTTCTGTAATTCCACGCCATGACCTGCCACGAGACGCAATATTCTGGGCATGGGGGGAGCGACAGGTTCGCCGCGAACGCTTTTGCCCGGAGAACCTTCTTTTTCCGGGTGCAATACGGCGATGACCTCCCCGGCTTTGACCAGAGGCAGACCGCCCCGGTCCCGAAAATCCGCCGCCTGCGCTTTCTCCTGTTCCTGTTTATAGGAAGGCAGCACTATTTCAATCCTGGCGTCCTCGCCCGCCCCCGGCTCCATCCCCCGGGCGATCATCCAGCCGTCCACCTGCCGGCCCTGGCCCAAAACCTCAGAAGCTTTTAATATCTCCTGCACTAAAAGGCCGTAACTAAGCCGGGACTGGCGGATGAGACGGGCCAGCAGGTTGCCCACAGCCGTGTGGTCAGATCCTTCGGGAGTTTTGCCGTATAAGCTGGCGGTAAGACCGTCAGGACTGATAACTAATGATAATTCTTCTATTGTTTGTGAATTTGAGCCGGCGGCAGCATTTTCTGGCACAATAGCTCCTTTCAACTGCTTTATGAAATTTCCTGTCTCAAACAGAAATAACGCCGTGCGCGGCGATTCAACCACCATAGATCCCAAGTGTGCGGCAAAATATTCCTCTCAGCGGAGACCAACGGTTTTATAGCGGCGAAAACAAATCTTTTCCGAAAATATATCAATCTCTTTATTATGTTACCAAAAAATATAATTTAATTAAACGTGACCCCCGCATATTTAAATATGATAAATAAAACCGTTGCTGAATAAAGCCGCCGCGCCAGGATTTATTGGCGTATTATAATGAGTCAGTTCTGCGCTAAAAACTTTTTTGTTGTATAATCATAAAAAATGACAATTAAAAATAACCTGAACTGTAAATGAAAGTCTTTATGCTGGCCGCGGTAGTACAAACTTTAGCATCTGCCGACAGGGAGTCGAATCTCAAAAGAGTGGCCGGGCAAGTGGAAGAAGCGGCCCGGCTGGGCGCCAGACTGGCGGTGTTGCCCGAATATTTCGCTTTTTTGCGCCTGCGGGGCCAGGATCCCGTCCCGGCTGAACCTCTGCGCGGTCCCACTTATGAATATTTGGCCAGTCTGGCCCGGGACCATGATTTGTGGCTGGTGGGAGGTTCATTTTATCAGCAAGGGCCGGAAGGCAAGGCTTACAACACCAGCCTGCTCATTGATAATAAAGGCGGGCTTGTCGACTGCTATCAGAAAATTCATCTGGCGTCAGCCAACCGTCATCAGGGAGTGCAAAACGCCTTTGATGAGAGCCGGGATTTGCACTATGGCCGGCGTCTGTGGGTACGCCCCACCGTTGCGGGCGCCTTGGGAGTAATCATCTGCTATGATTTGCGCTTTCCGGAAATAACCCGCGCTTTGCGCATGCAGGGAGCGGAGATCATTGCCGCGCCTTGCGCCTTTTTCATTGCCGGCGGCAGAACTCACTGGGACGCCATTATCCGCTCCCGGGCCATTGAAAATCAATGCTATATGCTCGCAGCCGGTCAGTGGGGGGAATATGCCCCCGGACGCCGGGCCTTTGGCTGTTCCATGATCGTGGACCCGGCGGGCAGAGTGCTGGCTCAGGCCGGTGACGGCCCCGCGGTGCTGTGCGCGGATATAGATATCGGCCGGTTGGAGCAAAACCGGAAAGTCATGGATTATTTTTCCCAGGCCCGGTTGCTTCCCGGCTCTTACCCGGTGAAAGGGTAAACAAAATAATGGCAGCCCCGCAACCGTTCCAGTCAACCGTCAGCAGAGTATTTTTCGTCATCTGCTCAGTTTTTGTTCTTTATCTGTGCTATTTGCTCCTGCAGCCGTTTCTCATACCCATATTTCTGGCCACCATTGTCACTGTGATCAGCCTGCCCCTGTACCGGCGAATTCTGAAGATCACCAACAACTATAAAGTTATAGCCTCTCTGCTGACCTGTTTTTTGCTGTCTGTGATCATGCTCATTCCCATTTTGCTGATTGCCGGCATCATGACCAATCAGGCCATGTCCATGTATGCCTATATCAGCGGGCTTATAGCTAACAATCAAATAGAAGACACCATGCGCGAACTGTTGGGTTATGTATCTCCTCTGTGGAAAACCCTGCATAACACTTTTGGCATTTCCGAAGACATGGTAGTCAGTCAGCTGGGTGATATTTTATCCAAAACCAGTCAGTTTATTTATACCAACGCCATGATTCTGGTGCGCAGTTTTACCTCGCTGCTCATAAATTTTGTCCTGATTTTATTCATCACTTTTTATCTGCTGATGGACGGCCGGCAAATGAGCCTTAAACTCATGTCCTTATCGCCTCTGCCCCAGGAGATCAACATCAGCATCGGTAAAGATATGCTCGTCACCCTGCGCACCGCCATCAAAGGCACCTTCTGCCTGGCTTTGCTGCAAGGCGGGTTGGACGGGTTTGGGTTTTGGTTTTTCGGGGTTCCCAACTTCCTGTTCTGGGGCGCTCTGGTCATTTTTGCCTCCATGGTGCCTATAGTGGGCGCGGCCCTGATCTGGCTGCCGGCCTCCTTTTATTTGCTGGTGACAAGTCATCCGACCCCGGCTTTGATCGTATTGCTGTGGGGGCTGGTCGTCAGCCTGGTATGCGATAACATCCTGCGCCCCAAAATTCTGGGCGCGGGAAGAGGCATTCATCCCTTGCTGACTTTTTTCAGCGTATTGGGGGGCCTTTATCTTTTCGGCATGGTAGGATTATTCATAGGCCCGCTGATTCTGGCCGTATTGCTGTCATTGCTGGATGTGTATCAGCGTTCTTTTCTGGCCGGATGGGAAGAAAAATATTCTCCCGATTTAGCGGATAAAAAAAATATAGATTATCCATCACGATAAGGAGATAAAACGCCATGAAAAACGTTTTGGCGATTATTATGGCGGGCGGAAAAGGAGAGCGGCTTTACCCCTTGACTAAAGATCGCTCCAAGCCCTCCGTACCCTTTGGCGGCACTTACCGCCTTATAGATCTTACCTTAAGCAACTGCGTCAACAGCGGCATCTACAAAATATTGGTTCTTCCCCAATATAAAAGCCAATCTTTGGTGGAGCATCTGGAAGCCGGCTGGAATATTTTTTCCTATGATCTCGGCCACTATCTGCGTATTGTCAGCCCCCAGATGCGCACCGGGCAGCATTGGTATCAGGGTACCGCCGACTCGGTGCGGCAGAATTCTTATCTGCTGCGTGAACTGAATATCGAGGAAGTGCTGATTTTAAGCGGAGATCATGTATATAAAATGGACTACAGCAATTTTTTCCGCTTCCACCGCCAGCACGACGCCGACGTCAGCATCAGCGTAATTGAGGTAAACCGCGCTGACGCCAGTCAATACGGCGTCGCTGAAGTCGATGGCAATAATAAAATCAAAATGTTTCATGAGAAACCGGCCAACCCGGTGGGCATACCGGGCGATGACGAACACAGCCTGGCCAGTATGGGTATTTATATTTTTAAAAGAGAGGTGCTTCTGGATGCCTTAAGCAAGGAAGGCACTGATTTCGGCCATCACGTGATCCCCTATGTACTGGAAAATTATAAAGTAAAGGCCTACCCTTACCGCGCCAACAATAAAATAGCCGATTATGTAATAACCACCGATGAATATGGCAAACGCTACCGGGTTATGACCGAGCAGACCAAAGATTCCGGCTACTGGCGTGATGTGGGCACTCTGGATTCCTATTGGAACGCCAATATGGATTTATGCGGAGTAGATCCCTATTACAGTCTCTACGGCGAAATGTGGCCCATCCATACTTATATGCGCCAGTTCCCGCCCGCCAAATTTATTTTTCAGGCGGAAAGCGGAGCCAGGCCCAGAGTGGGCAAGGCGCTGGAATCGCTGGTGGGACAGGGCTGTATAATAAGCGGCCTGGTGCGCAATTCCGTTCTGGGCGCCAATATTACGGTACGCTCCTGGAGCGAGGTCAGTGAAAGCGTTATCTTGGACGACGTCACCATTGATCGGGACTGCCAGATTCACAAGGCCATCATAGATAAACGCAATCATATCCCCTACGGCACCAGTATCGGTATGGATCCCAGCGAAGACCGCAAATTCTTCACCGTTACCGAAAGAGGCATCACTGTGGTGCCCAAGGGCTATTTTCCGCTCTGGGAATGAATGAGCGTTTTTTACGCCTCCTGCTCATGGCCGCCGCGCTTATTGGTTTAAGCCTGTTGAGCCTGAGTCTGGGCGGCGGCAATGAACTGCCCGCGGCTTTATGGGGCGGGGACAGAATTGCTTCCCTGATCATTTGGGAAATCCGTCTGCCCCGCATCCTGCTGGCCATAAGCGGGGGGGCTTCCCTGGCCCTGGCCGGCGCCGCCTTGCAGGCCATTCTTATGAATCCCCTGGTGGATCCATATCTTCTGGGCATATCGGCCGGAGCCAGCCTGGGCGCGGCCTTGGCTATTGTTTTGGGCTTTAGCTTTTTGAGCGGCGCTTTCTGGCTGGTGGGCAATGCTTTTATTTTTGCCCTCCTGGTGGCGCTCATGGTTTATGCCCTGGCCCGCAGCCGCCAGGCGGGGAGTTATACCATAATTTTAGCCGGCCTGGCCATGAATTTCATATTTTCCGCCCTGGTGGGGGGGTTGCAATATATGGCTCAGGAAGCGGGGCTGCGTGATCTGATGTTCTGGATAATGGGCAGCCTGTGGAACGCCGGCTATACCGGCGTCATTTTCATTTTTCTCATCCTTCTGCCCAGCCTGATAATTCTGTTGAGCCAGGCCTGGAACCTGAACAGTCTGGCCGCCGGAGCGGAAACAGCCCATTCTCTGGGGGTTAATTTGAGCCGTCTGCATTTGCTGGTGGTGCTGGTGGCCTGCCTCTTGACGGCGGCGGCCGTATCCTTTATGGGAGCGGTGAGTTTTGTGGGTCTGGTGGGGCCGCACATCGGCCGGGAGATTACAGGCGGCGACCATCGCTTTCTCCTGCCGGGAGCGGCTTTGTGCGGGGCTATCCTGCTTCTGGGCGCCGACACCTTGGCCCGTCTGGTTTTATGGCCCATGGATCTGCCGGTGGGAATTATGACCGCTTTACTGGGCGGGCCTTTTTTTATCTACCTGCTGCTCAAAGGACGGAAGAACTCTTGGCTGTAGACGGTTATCCGGAGCCGGCCGCCCCGCCGCCGCTGCTGAGCGCGGAGGGGATTGCCTACCGCCATAAAAAACAGGATATACTGACTGATATCAGTCTGAACCTGCGGCCGGGACAGATAAAGGCTCTGGTCGGGCCCAATGGGGCGGGCAAAACCACCTTGCTGCGCTGTTTAAGCGGCTATTTTTCTCCCAGCCAGGGACAGGTTAAATTACGGGCCAATGGTGACAGGGAAAAGACCCGCCTGTTAGCCTATATGCCTCAACAAGCCCCCCCCTCTGTCGCCTTGAGCGTGGCCCAGGCCGTGCTTCTGGGGCGCAGGCCCTATCTGGGTTTGACCGTACGCCCGGCCGACATATCAGCTGTCGGGCAGGCTTTGGCCCGGCTGGATCTGAGCGCCCTGGCGGATAAAGCCATCGACCGCATATCCGCCGGAGAATATCAACTGGTCATGCTGGCCAGAACCCTGGCCCAGGGAACGGCCTGCCTGTTGCTGGACGAGCCTCTCAGCAATCTGGATCCGGCCCATCAGATCAGGGTATTAAATCTGCTGCGGGATCTGGCTTTACATGAAAACAAAGCTATCCTGCTCAGTTTGCACGATTTGGCCCTGGTCAGCCGTTTTGCGCATCGGGTCATTCTCCTGGCCGGCGGCAGAATATTGGCCGCCGGCGAACCAGCCAAGGTGCTGACCGGTGAACATTTACGCAAAGCTTACGGCATAGAAATGGCAATCCATACCCTTCCCCAGGGGGGGATGGCCTTTGCGCCAATAACTTAACACCGGGACTGAGGCTTGGCTTGAACAGGAAGGCATGGCCCGGACGGCTTCCGCGCCGGGATTTATTGCGCCAGGCCCGGGCTTGCTTGACGAAAACGGCGAATAGTTATAATTTTAACAGTCTGAAGATTTTTCCCAGGAGTTTATATTGAAAATACAGGCAGTGAGGGGGATGAAAGATCTGCTTCCCCCGGAAGATAGAATCTGGCGCCACATTGAGCGCGCCGCCCGGGAGCTGTTTGCGTGTTTCGGTTTTGACGAACTGTGTCCTCCTATCCTGGAACATACCGGACTCTTCACCCGCGGCGTGGGAGAGAACACGGATATTGTGGAAAAGGAGATGTATACTTTCAATGACCGGGGCGGGGAAAGTCTGACCATGCGCCCGGAAGCCACTGCCGGGGTTTTGCGCGCTTACATTGAAAATAAACTCCATGCCGCTCCTGGGCCGCATAAATTTTTCACTGTCGGCCCCATGTTCCGTTACGAAAGGCCCCAGAAAGGCCGTCTGCGCCAATTTCATCAAATCAATTGCGAGTTGCTGGATGATCCCGGCCCCCACAGTGACGCCGAGGTCATGATCATGATCAGCCAGTTCATGGAAAAACTGGGGTTAAATAATGTATCCCTGCTCCTCAACTCCCTGGGCTGCCGGGTTTGCCGCCCCGCCTATCGGGAAAAGCTGCTGGCTTTCCTTATCCCCAGGCAGAATTCACTGTGTCCTGACTGTCAGCGCCGCCTGACCGTCAACCCTTTGCGGGTCCTGGATTGCAAGATTCAGAGCTGCCGCGAGGTCACGGAAGAGGCCCCCAGCCTGATGGAGGCCATCTGCCCGGAATGCCGGGCGCATTTTAGCCGTACAGGCAGCCTGCTGGCCCTGGCCGGAGTGGATTTCCGGTTGCAGCCGCGCCTGGTACGCGGGCTGGACTATTATCAGCGGACCACTTTTGAGGTAATAGGTGGTGATCTGGGAGCCCAGAACGCGCTAGCCGGAGGAGGCCGCTACGATGGGCTTATTGCCCGCCTGGGCGGCCCCGACCAGCCCGGCCTGGGATTCGCCATTGGCCTGGAAAGGCTGGCCTTGCTGCTACCGCCGTTGCCGGAAAGCGGCCCGGATCTCATGGTGGCCGCCTTGGGCGAAGCCGCCTATGAGCGTCTTTTCCCTCTGGTTATGACGATGCGGCGCAATAAACGGCAGGTGGATATGCCCGCCCCCGGGAAAAGCCTGAAATCTCTCCTGCGCCGGGCGGACCGGCTGGGAACCGGTTTTGTGGCTATTGTGGGCGATCACGAGCTGGCGGAAGAAAAAATTATTATCAAGAATTTGCAGACCGGAGTACAAAAAACGATAGGCCTGCAAGCGCTTCTTTCCTGGCAACTATTGGAAACAACAGATTAATTGCCGGAAAATGATTGGCTCGCCCCGCCGGCCCGTCTTTCCCCCTGCCGCGGGCGCGGGCTTTGCGGCGCAAAGCCAGCAAAAATAACATACAGGGGCAGTAAAATAAGCCTTACTTATGAAGGAGTTTCAGGAATGTCTGAATTCATCGCTGAACTTAAACGGACCCATCACTGTGGAGAGCTTGATTTAAACGCTGTGGGTCAATCAGTGGTGCTGATGGGGTGGGCCATGCGCCGGCGGGACCATGGCGGGCTTATCTTTGTGGATTTGCGCGACCGGGGCGGCATAACCCAGGTGGTCTTTAACCCTGAAATCAGCGGCGGATCCCACAGTCTGGCCCACAGCATCCGCAATGAATACTGCCTTGGCGTCAAGGGGCCGGTGGAAAAACGCCCTCAAGGCCAGGATAATGACAAGATCGTCACCGGACAGATAGAAGTCATGGCGGAGGATTTCGTCATATTCAATCCCAGCCAGACCCCTCCGTTCATGCTGGAAGAGTGGATTGAAACCAACGAGGCCATGCGTCTGCGTTACCGCTATCTGGATATCCGCCGCCCGGAAATGTTCAATGCTCTGAAACTGCGCAGCGACTGCTCTCTTGCCTTCAGGAATTATCTCAGCGGGCAAGGTTTTTTGGAAGTGGAGACTCCCATGCTCACCCGCTCCACTCCAGAAGGAGCGCGGGATTTTCTGGTTCCCAGCCGCCTGAGCCGGGGGCATTTCTACGCTCTGCCCCAATCGCCTCAATTATTTAAACAATTGCTGATGGTGGGAGGAATAGAGCGATATTATCAGTTGGCCCGCTGCTTTAGAGACGAAGATTTGCGCGCCGACCGCCAGCCGGAATTTACCCAGATCGACATTGAAATGAGCTTTGTGGATGAAGAAGACGTGATATCTCTGGCTGAAGGGATGATTCAGACAATCTTCCGCCGCGCCGGTCAGGAAGTGGCTCTGCCTTTGCCCCGCCTGACTTATGACGAAGCGGTGGGCCGCTTTGGACTGGACGCCCCGGACCTGCGCTTTGGATTAGAGCTGGTTGATGTGGCTGATCTGGTGGGGGAAGCGGAATTTAAACTGTTCAGTCAGGCAGTGAGCCAGGGGCTTACGGTCAAGGCTGTTAACGGCAAAGGCTTCTCGGAAGGGCTTTCCCGCAAAGACCTGGACGATCTCACCTCTTTTGTTGCCAATTACGGAGCTAAAGGCATGGCCTGGGTACGCGTCCGCCAGAATCTGGAATGGCAGTCGCCCATAGCCAAATTTTTCACCGCTGCCCAGCAGGCCGGCGTCAATGAGCGGCTTAAGGCGGAAGAAGGCGACATTTTCTTTTTCGGCGCCGACGCTGCTTCTGTTGTCCATGAGTCCCTGGGACGCCTGCGGGTGGAACTGGCCCGCCGGTTTGCCCTGACCGAGAACAAGCCTCTTACTTTTTGCTGGGTAACTGATTTTCCCCTTCTAGACTATGACCAGCGGGAAAAACGTTATGTGGCCATGCACCATCCTTTCACCGCGCCTCAGACTGAGCAATTGGATTTGCTGGCCGCCGAGCCTTTGCGGGTGAAGGCCAGAGCTTATGATCTGGTTCTTAACGGCAGCGAAATCGGCGGAGGCAGTATCCGCATTAACACCCCGCAAATGCAACAGGCCATGTTCAAAATTCTGGGCATAAGCGAGGCTGAAGCCAAGGAAAAATTTGGGTTTCTGCTGGAGGCTCTGACTTACGGCGCGCCTCCCCACGGCGGCATTGCCTTTGGTTTTGACCGGCTGATGGCCATTTTAACCGGTAGCCCCAGCATCCGCGACGTCATTGCCTTTCCCAAGACTCAAAAAGGCTCCTGCCCCCTTACGGAAGCTCCGGGGGCAGTGGACGGCCTGCAATTGCTGGAGTTGGGAGTATGCCTAGAAAAGGAATGAAGAAAATATTCCGGGCAGAGCGTAAGCAGTAAGGCGCCGCTTCAGGCCATTTCTCCCACCAGAACCTGACAGCCCTGAGGCAGGTCAACCTCCAGCCGCCGCGGCGATTTGACGCCTGCCGCCTGCATCATGGTTTTGATTTCCCGCTGAGTATATGCCTGCCCGCTCGCAGTCTCCACCAGCATGGCCAGAGAAAACAGGGCCGGGTGTTGGGGGCCGCCGCGATCATCGTTCAGAACGAATTCCTGCACTCCCAGCAAGCCTCCGGAGGGCAGGCAGGCGGCGGCCTTTTTAATCAGTAACGCGGCCTGTTCCGGGTTTTCCCCGTGAATAACCTGGGAAAGCCAGACCACATCGCCCTGGGGCAGAGGCATGGAAAAATAGTCGCCGCCCACAAAATCAATACGATCGGCAAGACCTGAAGCGGTCACGATTTTGCGGGCAATGGGTTCGCTGGCGGGCAGGTCAATTACTGCGGCCCGCAGCTCAGGATTGCGGCGGCAGAAATGCACGGCATAGGTTCCCGGGCCGCCGCCGATATCCAACAGACGGGAGCGGCCTGACAGATCAAGGGCCTGGGCAATGCTTCCCGCCTGCTGCTGGGCTATATTGAACATGCCCAGAAGAAAAGCCTCCCTTTCCTCTTCATCGGAAGTGGTGATAACCAGCCGTTCCGCGCTGGCCTGCCCGCTACGCACCGCCTGCGCCAGCCGGGACCAGGCGGGCATGATATGGGCGTGATGTAAAATGATAAAACCCACATATTCCGGAGAGGAGCGGGCCAAAAATTTTATGCTGTCCCCGGAGGCAATGACTTTGTCTCCTTCCCGATGGAGGAAACCCATAGACGCCAAAGCGCTGACAAGCATATTGAAAGCCCTGCCGTCACAGCCCAGGCGGGCCGCCAGTTCCTGTTCAGAGCGGGGGCCGGCAGCCAATGCGCTGAACAGGTCAATCTGCACCCCGGCCTGCAAAGCGCAGGAACCCCAGTAAGCCATAGCCAGATCCAATATTTCTCCAGCCGTAAAATTTTTCTCCAAACGTCTATCCTTTCTTTGCCTGTTCCCCATAACTTAAACCGCCGGGCGTCAATTCGGGAACATCGCATGCGGCCGCGCTTTGGGCCGCCGCCGGCTTTCCATTCGCCCGCGAAGTCAGTTAAAAAGCTGATTATTATAAATTTTATCACAGTCTGAGACTTCTGCAAATTGCCATGGACGGCAATTCGCAAAAGGTCTCGAATTGAAATTGCGCATTCATAGACGCTTCCCGCCTCAGGCCAAGCGGCCTAAGGCCTTGGGCGGGCGTCAGTTCAGGGCAGTTTGCTCAGGAGGTCTTTGGCTTCTTGGGCTTCGGGTGAATCGGGGAAATCCTTCACCAGCTGGTTGTAGATAATCCGGGCGGTGTTTTTGTCGCCCAGGGCGGCAAAGCTGATGGCTTGCCTGAGCTTGGCGGCCAGGATATTCTTGCTTTTTTCATATTGGTTGATCAGTTGCTGATAAGCCAAAATGGCGTCTTGGTATTTCTGATCGGCATAGAGGGTTTCTCCCAGCTGGAATTGCGCCGCTTCGCTGTAAGGGCTGTTGGGGAAGCTGCGCAGCAGTTCTTCAAAACGGTCCCGGGCCGCCGGGAAAGATTTTTGCTGATACAGGCGCATGCCGGCCTGATAAATGGTTTTGGGATCGCTGTTGGACTGGGCGGCGGGCTGGGTGTTCACGGCCGCCGGGTTACCGGCCGGGGCGCCGGCGCCGGGATTGGCCGCGGCCGGGGGATGGCTGGTTATGCCCAGATAGCGCTCCAGATAGCTGATCCGCGCGCTCAGATCATTGATCTGAGGGAAAGGATCGGCGGATTGCACACTGCTAAGGCGCTGCTGGGTCTCTTCCAGGCGGCCGGTCATTTGGGCCACGCTCTGACGCAGGTTGGTGAGGTCATTGCTCAGAGCGGCCTGCGGCCCCCGGTTTTGTTCCAGAGAGTGAGTGGCCAGTTCCAGGCGGCGGGCCATCTCCTGCATTACCTGGGCTTGGTTATCCAACTGGGCTTGCATGGTCAGCAGCCTTTGCTGCGCTTCGTTATTCCCGGGCGCGCAGGCGGGCAGGAGGAGCCAGGCGGCCAGCAACAGAATAATGATATAAGGCATGGTTTTTATTTTCTCCTGAAGGCTTATTGCCGGAACAGGCCGCCTTTTATCCCCAAGGCGGCGTTAACAGCGCTTAATTATTTGATAATAAAATGTCCCCGCCGGTTGGCGAAATAGGCCTCTTCGCTGTGGCCGCTGATGAGAGGCATTTCCGAGCCGTAGCTGACAATTTCAATGCGCGAGGCCGGGATGCCCAGGGCCACCAGATAAGCGGCGGCGGAGCGGGCTCTTTTTTCCCCCAAGGCCATGTTGTAGGCGTAAGAACCGCGGGAATCGCAGTGTCCTTCAATGATCACGCTGATGCCGGGATTGGCCTGCACATAGGCGGCCTTTTCTTCCAGGATGATTTTGGAGTCAGGACGCAGGTCGTATTGGTCATAGTCAAAATGAATGTCCCGGTTAACAAAGGCTTCGCGGGCCTGTCCGGCCGCGCTGTTGGGATCCAGATTCCCCTCTTCCATCTGACGGCGCAGGCGCTCCTGTTCGGCCTGGATGCGGGCCTGTTCTTCCGCGTTCAGATCGCCGCTGCCCACTTCCTTTTTGCAGGCGCTTAACCCGCCCAGCATGAGAACAAAAATCAGGCTAAACAAAACAGCATGTCTTTTCACGTAATTATCTCCTTAAAGTAAACAGTTATTTTCCACCCAGGCCGCGCGGCGACCAAGCCGGGTCGGAATTATCTCCTGATAAATTGCTGATCTGACCAATCATCTGGCCGGACGCGGTGACAACATAAATCTGGTAGGCCCCGGTTGTCCGGCTGGAATAGGCAATAAGCCGTCCGTCCGGGGAAAAGGATGGGTCTTCTCCTCCGGGGGTATCCAGCACCTGCAGGCCGCTGCCGTCAGGCTTGACAGTGGCTATGCGGAAACCGTTTTCGGTGCGCGCCTGAAAGGCTATGAGATCGCCTTTGGGCGACCAGTCCGGGGCGGCGCAGTAGTTGTAACCGAAAGTGAGCCGGCGGGTCTGGCCGCTGTTAAGGTCCAGGATATAAATCTGGGGCGCTCCGCCCCGGTCGGAGACAAAGGCCATCTGTCCTCCGTCCGGAGAAAAGCTGGGGGTCACGTCAATATTCAGGCCATTGCTCAGATTTTTAACAATCTGGCCGGTGAGATCGCTCAGAAAAATATTGGTGGGGCCGTTGCCGTAGCTCAAGGAAGCGGCTATCTGGCCGCCCGGACGGAAGGCCGGGGTTATGCTCATCCCGGAGCTGTTGATGATCATACGTCCGCCGCCCCCGGCCAGACTATGGACAAACACCGCCGGATGGCGGTTGACAAACTGGGAATAGGCCAGCAGGCTGCCGGCAGGGTCCCAGGCCGGGTAAAGAGTGAGGCCTTCTTTTTGAGTAAAGGGGCGGGGGTTGGCTCCGTTAAAGTCCATGAGCCAGATATTTTTGTTATTGCCCTCACTGTGGACAAAGGCGATCAGAGTGGAAAACACCGACCTTTCCCCGGTGACCGCCAGCATGATCTCGTCGGCAAAGCGGTGCATCATGGCAGGCAGGTCCTCCTCCTGGCCGCTGTAGCGCTTGCCCACCAACTGGCGGGCTTCCAATATGTCGTAAAGGCGGCATTCCAGGGTCAGGACCGAACCCTCTCTCTGATAGCGGCAGGTGATCAAAAGCTCCGCGCCCACGCGCGACCACTGGCGCGGATTCACCTCTTCCTCCGCTGTGCCCAGATAGGAGGCCGGGTCAATGATGTCAAAAAGACCGGTAAAAAGAAGATCCTGGCTGAGAAGTTCCCGTCCTTGCTCCAGGGCAGGAGAAGATGTCTGCTCGCTTTGCGGGGCGAAGGCGGGCAGAGCCACCGGCAGTTTGCGGATAGTGGGGCTGGCTATGTCAATAATGGGCCGTTCCGCGGCGCTCAGGGCCGGCGGGCAGAGAGCGAGGCTTAATATCAACAGTAAAAATTTTTTCAGCATATGCCTCTTTCCTAATCAAACACGCCTTCCCGGGGTCAGCGGTCTTTACCCAGAAAGCGAAGGCTTATTTCATAGTATACCCCTTGATTGGCTATAGGGGGAGCGCCAAAAGGAGCGGAACGTTCCGCCGCGTGCAAGGCGGCATTGTCATAAATCTGGTTCCCCGAACTTTCTTCAAGCCACAGCCGCTCCAGAGTGCCGTCAGGCCGGATACGCAAGGTGACAATAGCGGTCAGATCCTGATAGTCTTGCATACGGGCCCGGGAGAGAGTCCAGTTAGGCTGAATGCGGCTCCATAGTTGGTCATGGTAGGCCTGAAGGAGAGGATCCATATTATCATTGGCCGCGCCTCCGGCCTGGGCGGCGCTGGCGTCCGTCCCGGCCTGCCGGGTTTGCAGCTGGCTGATGGCGTTTTGCAAAGCCTGATCTTCCCTGCGCCGGCGTTCCGTTTCCGCCTGACGCTGCCGTTCCTGCTCCGCCTGACGACGTTGCGTTTCCGCCTGACGCTGCCGCTCCTGCTCCGCCTGACGCTGCGTTTCCGCCTGACGCTGCCGCTCCTGCTCCGCCTGACGTTGCGCTTCCGCCTGACGCTGCCGTTCCTGTTCCGCCCGCATGCGCTGCAAACGCTCATCCAGCTGGCGGCTTGCATCCACTTCCGGTTTGATTTCCGGTTTGGCGGTCTGGGGTTTGATGGCCTGAGCCGGCGGTTGGGCCGGTTTAGGCGGAACCGGCTGGGGCGGAACCGGTTTAGGCGGAACTGGCTGGGGCGGAACCGGCTGGGGCGGAACCGGCTGGGGCGGAACCGGTTTAGGCGGCATAGGGGCCGGGGTCTGAGTCTGGGGGGCTGAACCCAGCAGGCTCACATTCTGATAATCAGGGGTGAGATTATGAAAACGGCTGGAGCTGAACTGCTGCCAGAGTAACACAGAGGCCACCAGCAGGGCGTGAAGCAATATACTGATGACAATGCCCAGGCCTTCCTGCTCCGACACCGTACCCGCACGCCGGATTTTGTCTCTCATATTGCCGCGTTACCCTTCGCCGTCTTAATCTTTGCCTGCCTGTCCGTGTGTGCCGCCCGCTTTCGCGCCCTCATGGCTCTGAACTTTTCCGGCCCTTTTTAGGGTTGCTCCGGTTTGATGATGCTTTCCGGCTCGGTCACCATGCCCAGGTCTTTTATACCGGCTTCCCGGGTCTGGGCCATTATCTGGACAATCACTCCATAGGGAATGTCCTTGTCAGCGCGCAGATATATTTTGGTGTCCGGGCGGCGCTCTGTAATATTGCGGATTTTGGCGGCCAGACCGTCCCGTTCCACCGGGAATTCATCCAGATAGAGTTGGCCGCCTCTGGTGACGGTAAGCACCAGCACTTCGTCCGCCTGTTTGAGAGCGGAGGAATTGGTTTCCGGCAAGGCCACATCCAGGCCCTGAGTAAGCATGGGAGCGGTGACCATGAAAATGATGAGCAGAACCAGCACCACGTCCACCAGAGGCACTACATTGATCTCGCCCATTAATTTTCCGTGCCGGCCGGCGGCCATGTTATTGTCCGCTCCCTTCCTCGCCGCTGCGGCGAATGAGGTCGCGTTCCACCAGATTCAGAAAATCCTGTTCGAATACTTCCATTTCCGCTTCCAGCACCAGCAGGCGGCGGTTGAAGTGGTTATAGAAGACTACCGCCGGGATGGCCGCGAACAGGCCGGTGGCGGTGGCCACCAACGCTTCGGCAATGCCTGGGGCCACTGTGGCCAGATTGGCCGCGCCGGTGGCCCCGATGTTGCGGAAGGCTTCCATAATCCCCCATACCGTGCCAAACAGACCGATGAAAGGGGCGGTGTTGGCACAGGTGGCCAGAAAAGTTACCGACCGGCCCAGGCGGGTGGCTTCGGCGGCCCGGCCCCGGCTCAAAGCCCGTTTGAGGTTGTCCATCACTCCCAAAGTAATGCGGATGCTTTCCCCATCGTCCTGCAGGCGCATTATCTTGCCCAACTCGGCGTAACCTAAACGGAATATCTGAGCCAGGGTACTCATGGCCAGGTGTTTGGTTTGGCCAAAAGCCACGGAGAGAGAACCGGCATTCCAGAATATTTTTTCAAATTCCGCGTTTTGCCGCCGCGCCGAGGCGATTACCCGTAATTTGGCGATGATAAGACCCCAGCTCACGACCGAAAAAATCATCAGGATCAGCAAAACCGACTGCACCACCCAGCCGGCCTGCCAGACCATGTGCCACACATTGATATTACTTCCTCCGCTCCCGGCCGGAAGGGAGGGAGCGGCCAGGGCGTCCTGGGCCAGAAAGAGGAGGGGGCTGGTTATTAATTCCACTAAATATTGATACATTGACACCTGCTTAAATTGGCGGCGGTTGACAGATTAAAATCCGGCCATCTGGATCATGGCGGCGCTACCGTGAACATAACTATAATATATATCGTAAAAAAATATTTTCTCTTGAGCGGAGGCGGGTTTTTTTGCTATTATTATATCATTAACGTTCACTCTTTAATTATAGGCGGCGGACGGTGAATCAAAACTGCGCGGATTAAATTATATATTATAACAGATTAGACTTTATAATAAAAGAGCAAATTCTCCTCTGTCCGGGCGCGCCCGGCAACGCTCCCGGGCCGGATCGGGAGGCGGGGAATGAGGCTATTTGCCCCTCAAGGAGATAAAATGGCCAGCACCACCAGGCCTCCGGCCTCAAAAACGGCTTCTTCCCTCCGCTCCAATGAATTTACCAATATGCTGAAGGAGATAGCCGAGGAAGCGGAGCGTACTCCTCCCAGCCCCCCGCCCCAGGTGCAGAAACTGCAAGAAGTGCAGAAGAAACGGCAGCGCCGCTGGGCGCTGGTTCTCCTGGCCGCCTGTCTGGCTCTGGGAGGAATATTGTTTTACGGCATTAAATACCCCAGCAGTATGCCCTTGGGTTTGGGCGGCATCTTTAAAGCCTATGTGGACGGCGCCAAAACCCCCCTGCCGGAAAATCAGCCGGGAGATTAGAGTGGGGGAAAACGCGGCTTGCAATGTTCGGCCGGCCCGCGCCGCCCCTGTTATGATGCGGCCTTACCGGTCTGGCTGAGTTCAATTTCCACTTCCACCCGGCGGTTGCGGGCCCGGTTATAGTCATTTATATTGGGCAGCAGAGGAGAGTGATCGGCCATGCCCTGGATGGTTATCCGCTCTGCGTTATAGCCGCCTTGCACCAGGGAGCGCGCCACCGCCGCCGCTCTGGCTCCGGATAATTCCCAGTTGCTGGCGTATTGGGTGGTGCGGATGGGCCGGTCGTCAGTATGGCCGGTTATTTTTAAGCGGGCCTGGGGAAAATTGCCCAATACCTGGCCCACCCGGCGCAAGGCCGGCTGCAGAGACGAATTGAGTTCCGCTTTGCCAGGGTTAAAGAGCATGACTTCCGGCATGCGCAAGATGACGCTTTCTCCTTTGACCGCCACTTCCAACCCGCTGATATGACTGATCTCCGCCCGTACCTGACTGAGCAGGCGATGGTGCGCCTGCTCGCCGGGGCTGAAACGGGCGTTTCCGGGTACAGGCGGGTCCGCTTTCTCTGCCGCCAGACCCGGATCGGGCTGGCCCAGCGCGGTCAGGCCCATCAGGCCTTTACGCAGCGACTGCGACAGAAGAGTAGGCTGAGGGAAAGGATCCGCTGCCGCCGGCTTGGCCTTAATTACTCCGGCCAGAGCCTGACTGGCTTGAGGCGGGATGACCCGGCTGCCGCCTTTTTCGGTCAGAGAGAAGATTAATACGAAAAACACCAGCAGCAGACACATGAGATCGCTCAGGCTCATATAAAAGGAAGGGCTGCTTTCCGCGCTGCGCAGGCGGGCCAAAGGACGGGAGCTGTTTTTGTGATAATCATTCTGCCCAGGAAGGGCAGAGGCGGGGATTTCTAACCGGCTCTGTCCGGCAAATTTATCCCTGGCCTCAGCCTCCCGGGCCGAATTGGGCCGCCCCCCCGCCTGGGCCGGAGAAGGTCCGGCTCCTGCCAGAGAGGGGCGCAAATCGACGACCGGCGCTATTGGCAAGGTATCAAGGGCCAGAGGATTTAATTGGACATTATAACCGCTCATGATATTAGTCCCATCAACTGATTATTTGCGCTTTGTCCAGCGTTTCCAGCCGGTTTGGTCCGTCCGTCAGGGGAATGACGCGGTAAGAGCGCAAACGGCTGGCGATGGCCGCCCGGTTTTCATCTAGGGCCAGACCAATCACCCCCTCGCTGACGAGAGTCATTTCCACCGCCTCCTCACGCAGAGCTTCACGCAATTTACGCTCCAGAGGCAGGACAATGAGATTGGCCAGCATGATGCCATAAAAAGTGGTAAGCAAGGCCACGCTCATGCCCGAGGCGACCAGATTGGGATCGCTCAACCCATGAAGCATGCGAATCAAGCCCACCACTGTGCCGGCCAGGCCGAAAGCCGGGGCCAGGCGGCCCATCAGCGAAAGAATGGATATTTCCGCTTCTCTTTTGGCAATAAACATGTCCATTTCCTGATCCAGGCGCTGACGGATTTCACTTAAGGAACGGTTGTCCGCCACCAGGGCCACCCCTAGGGCGAGGAAAATATTGCCTTCCTGGCGGGCCATATTTTCAGCCGCCCGCACTCCCTGTTTGCGTTTAAGTTCGCTAAGTTGCATGAAGGTATGGGCCAGAGCTTCCGGATCATGGCCGTCCTGGCGTAAATTGCCGATTTGCCGCCCCAGGCTGATCAGCCTATTTAAAGGATAGGCAATTATAACCCCCGCCATGGTTCCTCCCAAAACCAGGGCCAGACCGGCCGGGTTGAGATAAAGGCTGAGCTGTTCCCGCGGCGCCAGCCAGATAACCCCGCCCAGAATCAGAACAAATACTAAGATAACGACTATTTTAGGCATGATTTGAACTCCTCGCTGTATTCATTTATGGCAATTGCCGCCATTTAATCATTCAATAACCGTGCCAAAAACTGAAAGTAAATGCCTTGAGTGAACTTTATAAAAAAAAGACCTGTCATAAAAAATTAATAGTTTTATATTTATACCCCATATATTTAATTATAAAAAAGCTTGCACAATATATTGACAGAAAATAATTATCCTGTTATTTTATAAGATATCTTTAATGAACCTTTTCTCTCCACCTCGCCCTTGCTGACGAAATCCGCACGCCGTCTTCTCAGGGAAAGAGGTAAAAATCCCCGCTGGAAGGACAGCCCTTCCCCCGCCCCGTCAGGACCGGCGCCATGCCGGTCCTGCTTTTATTACCCCTGGGCAATATTTCAATTTGGCACGTTGGTTGCATACGCTTAAAGGCAAGATTAACCCTAAATTTTTTTTGGTGACATTATGCCTTATGATTATGGATTCGCCGATGCAACTCACGCCGCTCTGGTTATGCAGCAGCATATGGATCAGATTAGTAATAATCTGGCCAACGTCAACACCACCGGTTTCAAGCGGGATCGTCTGATTTTTAACGATTTGATGAGCCGCCAAATTTCCACCAGCCACGAGCAAGGCCCTTTGCGTTACAGCGACAACCCTCTGGACGTGGCTCTGGGGGGGGACGGTTTTTTCCGGATCATGACCCCCAGAGGCGAACGCCTTACCCGGGACGGGGCTTTCAAAATGCTCCCCAGCGGCGCCTTGGTGACCTCCGGCGGATTGCCGGTGCTGGACGTCGCCGGCCAGCCGGTTATGCTGAATCCTATGGGAGAGAAACCGGTGATTACGGAAAACGGAACCGTTTTTCAGGGTCTGGCCATGATAAATCAATTGGGAGTCGTGGATGTGGCTGATAAAAACAGTTTGATCAAAGAAGGCGCCAATCTGTTTGTGGGCCGGGACAGCGAACTCCCCCCCACTTTCGTGCCGGAGGACGTCAGCGTCAACCAGGGTTACACGGAAATGCCCAATGTGCAGGTGGTAAGCGAAATGGTCAATATGATCAACACTCACCGCTCTTACGAAGCCTATCAGAAAACTTTGCATGTAATGCAAGATATGGACAGCAAAACCGTATCCCAGGTGGGGCGGATAAACAGCTAGCCGGAGGAGGAATTTAAGCCATGATGCGCAGCCTTTGGACCGCGGCCACCGGCATGGGTGCCCAGCAGTTAAATATGGATGTGGTTTCCAACAACCTGGCCAACGTCAACACTACCGGTTTCAAGAAAGTCAGGCCGGATTTTGAGGATCTGCTTTACCAGACCCATCGCCAGCCTGGCGCCACCCAGGCTAACGGTCAGATGATACCCACCGGCGTGCAGGTAGGTTTGGGGGTGCGCACCATAGCCACCCAGAAAATATTCACTCAAGGAGATTATCAGTACACGGAAAACCAATTGGACTGGGCCATCGAAGGCGATGGCTTTTTCCGGGTACTCAAAGATGACGAGGAAGTGTACACCAGGGCCGGGGCCTTCAAGCTGGATAATAACGGAGTGATCGTGGACAGTAACGGCTATGTGCTTCAGCCGGAGTTTGCTGTGCCGGAAGGGGCCACCGCTATTGTGGTATCCCCTTCCGGACAAATTTCCGTTCTCGACGTCAACAGTCAGGTAATTGCCGAAGCGCAGATCAATACTTATAAATTTATCAATAACGCCGGCCTGTACGCCATCAGCAAAAATCTTTTCCGTTTTACTCCGGCTTCCGGGGACCCCATTGAGGGGATTCCTGGCACCGATGACTTCGGAACCATTGCCCAAGGCTATCTGGAAATGAGCAATGTGGCGGTGGTGGATGAAATGGTAAACATGATTGTGGCCCAGCGCGCTTATGAAGCCAACTCCAAATCCATTCAGACCGCCGACCAGATGCTGCAAATAGCCAACAATGTCAAAAGGAGTTAACTTATGAAAATAATTAAATTTAGTTTAAGCGTACTCTTTTTCGCCCTTTTCCTGGCCCCTCCTCTGGGCGCCCAGGAAGGCAGTCTTGTGCGTATTTTGGCGAATGTGGAAGTGGATCAGCCTTTGATAACCCTGTGGCATCTGGCCGATCACAGCAAACCTATGGATGACGATCTCAGCGCCCGCTTAAGCGCCACTCCGATAGGCATTGCTCCGGAACCGGGGCAGAGCTTTACCTTGGATGGCAGCGAATTGCGCCGTCTCATCGCCCAGGCCGATCTGGACGGGCAGGTGAGCGTGCTTCTTCCGGCCAGCGTGCGGGTGAAGCGGGCGATTATGGAAATAAGCCAGCAGCGCCTGAAGCAAATATATGAAGAGACCCTGCGCGCAGACGCGGAGCAGCGGCAAGTTGACATACTGATTGGCGAAGTAAAAACCGGGCCCGCCGTTATCCTGCCCAGCGGGACATTTACTTATGAGGCCAAGCGGTTGGGCGGCAAATGGGGTGAGGTAGTGGTTTTGCTGGATCTATTCATTGACGGCAAACTCCAGGCCCAGGCCCGCCTAAGCGGCAAGGTGGAAGTATACGGTCAGGCTCTGGTAGCCGCCCGCAGTCTGCCTTCCGGTCACGTCCTCACCTATGACGACCTGCAATTGGCCCAGGTAAGTCTGGAGGAAAACCAGGGCGCGGCGGTCAGCGATCCCGGCCTTTTGGTGGGCCAGAGGCTGCGCTCTCCCTTGAGCGCGGGCAATGTGATAGATCCCCGCCGGGTGCAGCGTCAGGTGCTGGTGCGGCCGGGCGATGTGGTGACCATGATTTGCGCCAATCCCAGCATAAAGTTATCCACCAAAGGCAAAGCGGAACAAAACGGATACTACAACAGTTTGATCAAGCTAACTAATATCAACAGCCGGCAGCAGGTGTACGGACGGGTGATTGACGCCGGCACTGTAATAATAGAATTTTAGGAGATTATCATGAGACAATTAATTAGCGCGCGTCTGAGCGCTGCCATATTTGCCGCCTTTATCCTGAGCGGATGCGGCGGCGCCGGTTCCAACTCCTTTAACGGCAATCAGCAGATCGATCCTCCTCCGTCACCTCAGAACGCCATGCGCCTGCCGGCCAACCAGCCCGGTTCTCTCTACACTTCTTATCAGCCTGATTATTTTTCCGATATAAGAGCTCATCATGTAGGAGATATCATTGTGGTGGAAATCGTGGAAAACAGCCGGGCGGCAAAGACCAATGACAGCAAAGCAGAACGGACCAGCGAATTCCGGGCCGGCATGCCTGTGCTCATGGGCTATGAAAGCAGCCTGATTCCCAATTACAACGCCACCGCCAGAGTCCTCCTGGGCGCTGACACCTCCTCCACTTTTGACGCCAAAGCCGAACTTACCAAAGAAGATTCCATGACCGCGGCCATCGGCTGCACGGTGATGGAAGTATTCCCCAACGGCAACCTCATGATCAGAGGGCAGCGGGAAATTCAGGTCAACGGCGAAACTCAATTCATCTATCTCACCGGCACCATCCGTTCCAGCGATGTGGACAGCAACAATACCGTCATGTCCACCAAACTGGCTGACGCCCGGATAGAATACAGCGGGCGGGGAGTCCTGAGCGATAAACAAAAACCTGGCTGGCTCACCCGTTTGCTGGACCATATCTGGCCCTTCTAATCCCCGGTAGAACCGCCAAACTTTTTATCGGGAATTAAAATAAACCGAAGGCGGGGGGAATTATCACTCCCGCCTTTGTTTTGAAAGTGCAGGCTTTGATCAAATCACGGCCCCATGCGCCCAAGCCCTCCTTAAAAAGGGAAATATTTGCCGTTGTCAAGCCCGGCCGCTTACGGTATTTTAAAATCATGTTCCAGCAGACAGCTTATTCCCGGTCTTTTTCTTTCCCTCGGCCTGACCGGGCGGCCGGGCAGAGCCGGTGTCCCAAATCTGGCGCCTGAGCCGGGCGATATCATTGGGCCCCAACGGCGTTTCATTTTGAATTGAGACAAAACAGGCTGGAGACATAACTCCCAAGCACGGAAAAGAAGTGAAATGGCTGCAAAAAGCCGCTGCCGCCGGGCATGTGACGGCGCTCGCGGCTTTATATGAGTTAAGGGGAACACGAACGCGAACGCCGCTAAAGGGATAACCCGGAGGCCGCGTTTACGGTAAGGGAAGAAATAATTTAGAAGGAGCAAAAAAAATGAAGAAAATGTTGGGGGCCGGGTTAGTGTGTTTGCTGTTTACAGCCTGTATGTCCGGGGCGCCCGAAGAAAATCACTTTGAACTGGGCAAAGGCGCTTGGGATCGCGCTGATTATCAAACCGCTTTGGGCGCGTTCACGGAGGCGGCCGAGGAAGGCAATGCGGAAGCCATGTATTATCTGGCCGTGATGTACCAGGAAGGTCGGGGGATGGCGTCTCCCAATCATGAAAAAGAAGTGGAATGGCTGCAAAAAGCCGCTGCCGCCGGC
>JAIRYI010000013.1 GCA_031267815.1 Desulfarculales bacterium
TCCACGCCCCTATGTGAGGGGCGACGATCCAGTACAACATCACCGGGGCGGCTCCCGGCCAGTTTCAATCCACGCCCCTATGTGAGGGGCGACCTGCCCGATATTTACATAGCATGCACAGTTCAGAGTTTCAATCCACGCCCCTATGTGAGGGGCGACAAGTCCAGGAACATTCCATAGCGGTCACAAATTTGTTTCAATCCACGCCCCTATGTGAGGGGCGACGGGAGTTGAGGGCATATTAAGACTGGTCATGGTGTTTCAATCCACGCCCCTATGTGAGGGGCGACTGCAGTGGAGTAGCAGTATATCTAGCCATGGTAAGTTTCAATCCACGCCCCTATGTGAGGGGCGACATCTTTTCAAGGCCAAGTTTGAGCCGCAGAGCAAGTTTCAATCCACGCCCCTATGTGAGGGGCGACAGATTTTATCTCATTTTCTACCCAGGTTTTAGGTAGTTTCAATCCACGCCCCTATGTGAGGGGCGACTACAAATGTCATTCCAACGATGTAGCCCTGCATAGTTTCAATCCACGCCCCTATGTGAGGGGCGACAGTTATCAATTAAACATTGAAAATTATACAACAGTTTCAATCCACGCCCCTATGTGAGGGGCGACCATAAAAGACAGAAGGGAAAGCAATTGGCAAAGTGTTTCAATCCACGCCCCTATGTGAGGGGCGACGCCAGCCAAAAAAAATTATTGGCTGCCATATTACTGTTTCAATCCACGCCCCTATGTGAGGGGCGACCAGTACAGCCCAAGATGTCATTGACAGTAGTATCGTTTCAATCCACGCCCCTATGTGAGGGGCGACTCTTCCCACTCTTCTTGATAGTTGTTGTTTGGTGGTTTCAATCCACGCCCCTATGTGAGGGGCGACTCGGTTGTGCCGGCATTATTTATATTGGTAAAGTGTTTCAATCCACGCCCCTATGTGAGGGGCGACATTATTGCTCTCATTGATGAGGCAACAGGTTATCAGGTTTCAATCCACGCCCCTATGTGAGGGGCGACGGCCATCCCATCGCTGGGATAGCCATAGGCAAAGTAGTTTCAATCCACGCCCCTATGTGAGGGGCGACACCGAGGGAGTTCAATACGCAAGTCAGACTTCAGCGTTTCAATCCACGCCCCTATGTGAGGGGCGACCGTCTGAAAACGAGGGGACTCCGTATTTTTCAAAGTTTCAATCCACGCCCCTATGTGAGGGGCGACTGAAATCATCCGTATTTGCTGGTTGCAGGCTGCGGTTTCAATCCACGCCCCTATGTGAGGGGCGACATTGCTTATAATGATCTTCCCGGCAGCGGCTTTAGTTTCAATCCACGCCCCTATGTGAGGGGCGACTGGGTAACATATAAATACATAGAAAACAGTCTGTTATATCGACATTGCGCGAACCTGTAAAATTATACTTCAATAAAAAGTGAAATTTTGGTCTCTATTACAATTATTTGTATAGAATCAAACAATTATCCAAATGCCAATTTGGCCTTCCCTCAGGGATTTTTCGCCATAGCTTGAGGTTCGCTAAAAAATAAGCGGGCCTTCCTGATCCAGAGTTGCTTTAGCTCCTATGTGTTCGACTCTCCGTTGCCAGTTAGCACCCAGTTGATAAAATCTTAAACTATCCTGCTCAAGGTCAATCAAGTTAATCAATTTATGTTTTAACAGAACCCATTGTTGCGGATCCAGCAAACATTCGAAAACTGAATACTGCACTCTCTGTCCCCAATCCTGGCAGGCTTTGGCTACTTGGCGTAAACGCCGCCGTCCGGCACTGTCTTCAGTTCTGACATCATAAGTAATTAAAACCATCATACCCGGCTTATCCGTTATCTCCAAAAAAAGGGAGGATAGGCATCATAATCACCACGTAAAAAGCGGGCTAACAGTTGCGCCGACACATGCGGCAGCAAGCCAAGAGGTATCTTTTCTTCCAAAAAAGGATGGGTAAGTTCATCTTTCTTTTTCTCCTGATAAGCCGTCAAAACTTTTTTACGCGCCCCATTGTCCATGTGTACAGCGCCGCTTTCCGTTACTTCAAAATTTTCCCCTTTAAGCTCCCGGCGGTTGATTAGATTGATAACCAGGCGATCCGCCCATAGCGGGCGCATTTCCTCCATCAAATCCAGGGCCAGACTGGGCCTGCCGGGCCGTAATTGGTGGAGAAAACCCATCTGCGGATCTAAACCCACTGTTTCCAGAGCGCTGACCACATCATGGGCCAACAGAGTATAGACAAAGGAAAGCAAAGCATTGACCCGATCCAACGGAGGACGGCGGTTGCGGTTAATAAAGCGGAAAACGCTCTGCTCCGGCAACAGCAAATAATCGAATACGCTGAAATAAATGCGGCCTGCCTCCCCTTCCCAGCCACGGAGGCTGTTCATGTCGGATACGCCCCGGCTGAGGCCGGTCAAAAGTTCTCCCAAAGAAGCAATCGCCTGTTCCATCTCTTTATTACCCGGATAGTCGGGGTGATCGCGCCTGGCCCGTCGCAGCACGGTACGGGAATTGGCCACTTTGGCCGCCACTATAGCACTGGCTAGACGCAGAGAACTATCCCCATCCTCCGCCGCTTTATACTGAGCGCGGCGCAAGAGTACATTGCCGGAGATCGGGCCTTGAACCCGGGCCAAAAAGCGGCCGTTTTCACTCAAATAAGTTATGCCCACGCCATGGCTCGCGCAAAAAGACATCAAAGACGGGCTTAAACTCACTTGTCCAAAGACTACCACGGAACTCAAAGTATGAATGGGAAATTTAAATTCTTTGCTCTTTTCTTGCTCTCCTTCACGCAGTTTGAGATATACGCACTGACCCTCATGGCCCATATAAGCGCCTTGCCGGCTTACATAAAGGGTGTTCAGAAGTTTTTTCATTGTTCCGCCAATTGAGTCAGATTGCGGCGCAGATAGCGCAGAGCCGATTTGGCCGAAGCCTTGGGCAAGCACAGCGAACTCATGGAACAGGCGCGGCAAGACGACCCAGCCTGGGCTGGAGGAGTTTGCCCCAGTTCCCACATGCAACGCATTTCTTCCAATCCCTTGTTCACTTCCGCTCGTAAACGCTCATCCAAGCATACCACTTCCCGCCGCCTGGGCTGTCCGTAAAATATGGCGCCCTGAAGCACCGGAGTATTCAGCATCTCTTCCAGACATAACCCTTGGGCGCACAACTGCCAATGATCGGCCCGGTGTACTTTAGGCCGGCCTCTTTTATATTCCACCGGGAAAATGCGCCAGTATTGCCACCTGTCTTCCCGGTCGGACCGGGATGAATCATTAGATGGGCAGGGATAATAGGGCGACTGACCGGCAAAACCGCGCTGGAATTCCACCACGTCCGCCACCCCATAAAGTCCCAAACGGCGGGAAAGCAGCTTCAAACCACGGCTGACTCGCAGATCCGGGCCGCTTTCCTCCTGGGCCTCATGCACCCGTTCATGTAAAATATGGCCTTGGCTGGTCAGCAGATTATCCTGCCATTGCTGTTCCAGATGAATCAAGGCCCACTGCCTGGGACAGAAACAAAAATGCTGTAGCGCCGCGATGGGCAGCAAGTCCTGATCGCGGTAAGACATGGCTTATTCCTTTATCTCCAGACTGACTCCAGCCGGAGGTTGACCAACTTCCACCCGGTAATCGTCAAAAGAACGCGCCGGTTCCACGCCGCTTTCTTTTCTGCGCGTTACTTTTACCAAATCAAAGAGTTTATAAGCCGGGCAGCGTCCCAGCATATCCTCATGTTGGAAAATAATAAGCTTGCGGGTGGCCATGAGTCCCCGGGCCGCGGATCGGTCATGTTCAAATGCCTGTAAAATAGCATCCCACAGCAATTGCAGATCTTGCTCGCTGAAGCCTGTTTTCCGGGCTAAAGGAGCGGAGACAAAACCTTGCGCCTGGTAAAGGGCATAGGGCACCACATGCTTGCGGCCCATGGTGCGGTTATCGCCGCTCTGTTTTTCCGCGTCTTCGATCCTGGTCACAGCCATACGGGTGATGGATATTTCCAGGGGAGTTATGGCTTCCTGGCTGCGGCCAAAGGTAAGCTGCACCGGGCCGCGCACCTGCCCGCAGTTGACGCCGGTGGTCATCACCGCGCCAAAAGCGCGGATGTCAAAAAAATTGGCGCACATCCACAAAGTTACGTCTTTTTCTTTGCTGAGATTTTTATCTGGAGTGAGGCCATAATATTTATAAGCTTTCTTTTGCTGTTCATTTAAAATAGCTTTTTCCCGCACATAAATTTTATAGCCCTGCCTGGCTTGTTCTTTTTGAGGATCAAGATAATTATCTCCCTCATCATCCTTAACCAGGTCCACATAATTGCGGATTTTACGCTTCAGACAGACGTCGCTCACCAGACCCAGGCCGGTTTCCGGATCCAGGCGGGGCAGATTATCGGCGTCAGGGTCGCCGTTGGGATTACCGTTGCATACATCAAAAAGCCAGATAAAGTCATACCGGTTTTGCAAAATGCTCATATTTGAATCTCCTTTATTCTTTCCCGGCGGCGGAAGCGGCGCCGGGTTTGTATAAATCCTGCCGCTGCTGATAATAGCCCAGGCTGAACAGCCCCTGTTCCTCCAAAGGCAGGAGGGATGGGAATTTATCGCTGATGCGGTTGAGGATATCCTCGGCCAAGCGGTCATAGCGGCCTCCGTGTTCTCCTTTTTTTATGTGATGCTGCATAAGACGCAGCAAAAGAGGAAATACCCGTCCCGGGTTGCTGGAGGCGGCGGCAAAATAGCGATCGCGGATGGTGGCGTTCAAAGCGCCGCCCGAGGCGTCCTTCTGGGCGCCTTCCATAACCGCGAACAGGCGGCCCAACTGGTAAGCCGGCATGGGGTGATCAGGGTTCAGACTCACATTAACCTCCTGTTTATAGTTGCGAATCAAAGCCGCTTTGACAAGGGCGGCGCGGTAATAGCCGATATCGCCCTCTGTTTTTATTCTGGTCAGAGCGGCATTCAAGATAAAACGGGGATAAGGCCGGCCGCTCAAAACCGCGCCCAAGCTCTCTCCGGCCAGGCGGGGAGGCAGATTGGCGGCCTTGCCCTGCACAGCCAGCGTGTTCAGCAGGGTATAGAGAGGAGGAAAGTCAGGCTGCTCAGGATAGGCCTTGACTATTTCCAGCTCGCGGTAGTAGCGCCCCAGATTGGCGGCCAGCCGGCTCAGGCGGCTCACTTGCCAGAAACGCACCGCCAGACGGGAAGCATTGGGACTCAGAGCCAGAAGATAGAATTCAACTCCATCGTCCAGATCCAGGTCCAGGCTGCTCAGTTTCCTCCCGGCGCGAATGGCCTGCAACGCGTCCAGCACGAATTTCTGAGCAGCGTCATCTATGCGGGCAAGAGGCTGCTCTTCCTTATTCTGTTCCGCCAGCCCGTTTCTGTCCTCATCCTTTTTGTCTTTCCCCGATGAAGACAGTCCGGAAATAAAGGCGGCCATCATCCCCTCTGCCCGGCTGGGGCGCTCGGCCCAGAAGACTAAGGTGTCAGAGCCGATATTTATTTTCTGGGCGCTGTCAAAACGCAACAGATAGTTTAAGGCGGCAGTATAAGCAAAGGCGGCCTGACGGCTCACCGGGCCGTTCAAATTGCGCTCCTTGTCATACGAGCAACTGGATGCGGCATTATAGGTACACAGAGCGGCGCCGCTGCTCTGTCCGCCTTGAACCCCTTTGATCGAAGGATGCAGTTCGGCCAGACCACCAAACTGGCCGCTGATCAGGCACTGGCCTTTCGTTCCCTCACCTGAATTGACAAAATAGTTGTTCCATATTTCCAGGGCCGCCGGCCGTTCATGAATAAAACCCTGGCCTTCCAGATAAAAGACCAGATTAGTTCCTGTTATCTCCTCATGGTAAGACAAAGCGGAAAATTGACAGGAGTGCCACTTGTCCAGAAAATTGAGTACCGCCCGCAGCCCCTCATCCGGGTTAAGGCCGATGACTTCCCGCTGATGCTTCACAAAAGCTTTAAATTCTTCTTTTGTCCTGTCTTTAGCTTTATGAACTTTTTGGTTTACCCCCAGCACATAGCTACTTTTATCCCAGAGAAAATGCGGCGCTATATTGGAACTGCGGGCTTGGCCCAAATCCGGTAGCATCATTTCCCGAGGCCGCGATTTTTTACCTTTCTGTCCCCGCAGATCCAGGGGATCGCCCTGGATGCGCCCATTTTTGTCAATGGTCAGGGCAAAAGATATTTTCTGCGGGGCATAGCCAAAGGCGGGAATATCTGTTTGAGGATCAGCCTGCAGGCGCTGATAGAGCTTATTCAGTTGCTGTAAAATCATGCCCGCACCTCCACGCTGCCCGGTTGGGGTACAGTGATTATTCCATCGCGCATCAAAGCGCGAAAAAACAAAGGCGTCATGTTGTCGGCAAAGTCAATATCCCAGAGCATGTAGCCCAGATCACGCTCTCCGGCAAGATCCGGATGAGGCGAGGGCGGGTGGGGAGGCAAGGATCCGAAATGAGCGCTGAATTCACGGCAGCCCAGATAGGGCTGATGAAAACACTGGCCTTTGCTGACCCTGCGGGTGAAGATATCCAGATGCTTACCTTCATTGTCGTCGGTTGTCGCCTGGCTGGTTAAAACAAAATGGGCGGCAATAATATAACCAACTTCGCGCAGCAACAGAGCGGCCCGCTGAGTGCGCTCGTCTTCAATCAACACATGCGGCCGGCCGCCGCGCACAGCCAGCTTGTAAGCATTGCCGGCCGCGATTTTTTCGGTCAGTTCATTGCGCCTTATACTTTCAAAACGGATGGGATTCAATACCGTAATACTGTCCACCACCCACTCTAAGGCCGGCTTCCAGTGGATGGCGCTCAGAATTCCCCGCGCCGCCGACGGGGTCATGACATCGTAGCTAACCCGTTCGCTTTTCATTTCCGGCCTGGTAAAGCAGGCGTAATCTCCCCAGACCATAACTTGCACGCCGTAGGCCATAATTTCACTCCTCCTGCCGATAACTGATTTTCAATCATCGCAAATTATATATTCTTTCGGATGTCCTCCTTCCGGCCACAACAGCCCGGTCTTTTTATCATACAACTTTTCATCCTCCAAAATCCACATAATTTTATTTCCGTCAAACGGTCTTAGTCCAGCGCTGTCCACCAAGGCGGATAGAAAATTATAGGGCACATTGATTACATATCTCTGCAAGCGGCGGCTAAGCGGACCGTACAAACCTTTAATTTCCGCCTGATGGAGAAATTCCCGCGCTTCTTCGGTCAAAGTCGCCAGCACCGGGTATTCATGGGAAGCTATGAATTGGAATTTGGCTGATATTTCCCGGAAAGAAATCAGGCCGGAATGGCTGGCTCCGCGGTGGGCCGCCAATATTCCCTTTTTGTCCAAATAGCTGGCCCCGCGCAGGTTATTGAGTTCCTCGAAATAGCTGTTACTGGCCTCCAGGGACAAAGGATTGGCGGGAAAACTGCGCAGCACGCTTTCCCCTAATCGGGTATTCAGTCGCAAACTTTGCGGAGGTTCGACCTCGCTTTGAAAAATATAAAAACGGCCCAGGCATAGCTGTCCCTCCGGATCGCATAGCTTCCCTTCCCGGTTGCAGCGCCCGGCCGCCTGAATGAGCGAGTCATGGCCCGCCTGGGCGCGGAAAACCGCGGGGAAATCCAGGTCAACCCCGGCTTCCACCAGTTGAGTGCTGATCAGGCGGGTACGTTCTCCATTTTGCAGGCGGCGCCGGACATGCGCCAGCACTTCCTGGCGGTGAGCGGGATACATAAAAGTACTCAAATGAAAACAGTCATCCTCTTGATTTTCCGGCAATCCCGCAAACAGGGCGCGGGCATGGGGGCGGGTGTTGACAATGCACATAAACGATGGCTCGCTCCGCAGGCGGCCGATAAGTTCAGCGTCACTTAATTTGCCCAAATTCCGCACTTCCACCCTGGTCAGAGCTTGAGCCGCACCCGGCATGTCGCCGGCTATTTCCCTGACGTTTTCCAGACCTTCCCGAGCCAGGGCTTTACCTTTGTGCAGGCTGGGCGGAGTGGCGGTGGTTAGAAGCAGGTTGCTCCCGTAATAAGCGGCCAGCTCATTCAAGGCGGCCAGGCAGGGGCGCAGGAAGGTTAAAGGCACATCTTGCGCTTCATCCAGAATAATCACGCTGCGAGTCAGATTGTGCAGGCGGCGGCAGGGGCCGGGGCGATGGGCAAAAAGACTTTCAAAAAAACGCACACTGCTGGTAATGACAACAGGGGCGTCCCAGTTCTCCCACTGCGAAGGATAGGCGCTGTCATTATCAGGAGATCCTTGAGGTTCAAAGTTGGAGTGATGTTCAATTATCCCGGAAGCCAATTCCGGCCCAACAGCCTGGCGCAGGGCCTGAGCAGTCTGTTCAATGATGCTTAAAAAAGGAATTATATAAAATATCCGTTTTAAGCCGTACGCCTGAGCGTGACGGAGAGCAAAATTGAACGCGGCCAGAGTTTTGCCGCTGCCGGTGGGAGCGGTCAGAGAAAATAAGCCTGGGGACAGATTGGCAGCGTCCCGGCAGTCCTCAAGCAGACGGGCGCGAATCTTGTTGACCGGCGAGGCGGGAGCATGGGCGGCCTTGTCAATCATATATTTTTCCAGCGCCGGAAGGAAGGACGCCAAAGGAGGGAGACTCAGACGGGCGGATGCGGCCTGGGGATCATTACATCGTTCCGCGTCCAGGCGGTCTGCGTCCACCAGACAGGAAAAAAGCATGCGGATAAAAAAGGCCAGACTGAAGTCCTGCTTCATCTCTTCTGTATTTTCACTTACGGCAAAAGGCAGAGTGAACTCGTCCGCGGCGGGCAGACTCAAACCCAGGCTGGCGGCATCGCTCCAGACAGGCGCAGTTCGGCCCAAGCGCGCCTGTAAGCTGGCCGGATCATTAGGGCTGCCTCCGTCGGGCAGACCGGCGTGATGCCCCATAACAGAATAAGCCAGGATGTAACCGATCAAGGAATGATAATGTTTAAGCGCCTCCTGTCCTCCGGCAGTGGAGTGATCCACCCGGCTTCTCCTCCCGAGCAAGAGATTTTGCTGGAATTCTGAACTGGATTTGCCAATATCGTGTAACTGAGCTTCGGCATTGCCCCAGGCAACGGAGGCAAAATCAGCGACAAAACGGGATGTCAGGTTTTTTACCTGGGCGGTATGTTCGTTCAGGCTCTGAGTCGGCCGTCCGGAATACAGATCTGTACGCGCCCATAGCAACGGCATAGGTTTATTCAGGCCGCCTGCGCAGCGCTTTAGAAATATTCCCCCAACATGGCATTATATTATTTCCCTATGTGAGGGAACAAAAATGTCTTCTTCCGTCCGGCGGCAAATTACGCGCCTTTCGCCGGCCGGCCGGGATTAAGCGGACACTTTCTCAAAAACATGCTGTCATCAGAAACATACTGTCATCCGGGGCGTTTATTCTTTATTTGGATAGAAGCAGTTTTTTGATCTCTGTCAGCTTGCGTTCGGCCTTGTCTAAAAGATCATTGAGGGACTTAGCTGTCTTGGCGGCTTCTTTGAGAGCCGGAACACCTTTTTTATCCACCAATTTGTGCAACTTTTCGATTTGCGCGCTGAGATTACCGTACAGCTTGGCAGAAGTCTGGATCGGTTTTCTGCTTTTGCCTTTAGCGGCGCTGTTGCCGGCTCTTGCGGCGCTGTTGCCGGCTCTTTTGGATTTTTCCTGTTCAGCCATGATTTTCCTCCTCGGATTAATTGAATTTTACAACTACAGTCACAGACAACGAAAAAATTCCGCCAAATTTTACTGACGGATAAACGGTTATCACCTTGCCGCCCTTTGTCCGGACAGCCTTTCAGAAAGCAATCTGCATTTCTTGTCTGGCATTACGGAACATTAATGAAGGTAAGTGTCAGTCTGACATTTAAGCTAAACTGTTTTATCTTTAACTGGTGGGTTGCCCGAGAATCGAACTCGGAACCTACGGATTAAGAGTCCGGTGCTCTGCCAGTTGAGCTAGCAACCCTTCCATTCAAGCACACGCCATCATCTGCAATATGGGAATTAATAACAGGCAAATTCATTTTAGTCAACTATTAAGCTTTCTTTAAATCCAGAATTTGGGTAGTATTAAACCAGTTCTAAGTCGAAGTCATTTCATAAATGACTTCGACTAGCTTCAGGCGCCGCTTGAAAGCGGCGGCGAGGGCCGGATATATTGCCGGCGTTGGAAATCATTTACAAAAGACTTTCAGTATATTTATTGCCAAGAGGGCCGGTATGCTGCCTTTTATTGATTTGAAAACCCAGTATCAGCGCCTGAAACCGCAAATTGACCGGCGCATCGCTCAGGTGCTTGATCACGGACGCTTCATAATGGGCCCGGAAGTGGCGGAGTTGGAAACCGCCCTGGCCCTATATACCGGCGCCGGCAATGTCATCACCTGCTCCTCCGGCACTGACGCCCTGCAAATGGTGCTAATGGCCTGGGATATCGGTCCGGGAGACGCGGTCTTTGTCCCTGCCTTCACGTTCTTCGCCACCGCCGAAGTAGTTGCCCTTTTGGGCGCCACTCCGGTGTTGGTGGACGTGGACCCCGGCACTTTTAACATGAACCCCAATGAACTGGAGATGGCTGTAAAGGCTTTCAAATACCAAAATGAATGTTTATATCCTCTGCCCGTAGGTCATGAACAACTTACTCCCAAAGCTATAATTATCGTGGATCTGTTCGGTCAGCCCGCGGATTACCGCAAGTTGCTCTCCATTGCCCAGGCCTATGACCTTCTCACTCTGGAAGACGCGGCCCAGTCTTTCGGGGCCGGATATAAAAGCCACAAGACCGCCAATCTGGGCTGTCTGGCGGCGATTACCAGTTTTTTCCCGGCCAAACCTCTGGGATGCTTTGGTGACGGCGGAGCCATTTTCACCAATCATGAAAAACTGGCCGCAAGCTTGAAATCCATCCGCGCCCACGGCCAGGGCAATCACAAGTATGACCACCTGCGCCTGGGCCTCACTGCCCGCCTGGATACCGTGCAGGCGGCAATACTTTTACCTAAACTGGCTGTTTTTGATGAAGAGATCGCCGCCCGGCAGGAAGTGGCGGCCGGCTATGAAAAACGTCTGGCCGGCAGCGGAATCACAACGCCTTACGCCCGCAGCGATATTCTGAGCGTGTGGTCGCAATACAGCATCCTTACTCCCCAACGGGACGAAGTAGCGGAAGCTTTGCGCCGAAACGGCATACCCAGCAACATTTACTACCCCCGCTCCTTACATCAGCAGCCCGCCTTACGTTATCTGGGTTATCCGGAAGACAGTTTCGCTGTTTCACGCGGTCTGTGCGAAAAAATATTGAGTCTGCCCATGCATCCTTACCTGAAAAGCGAAGATCAGGACAGAATATGCCGGATCATAATCCAGACTATAGAAAAATAAACTTATTGCTTTTAAAAAATAAAGGGGGCTTTGGGTGTTTCCCACAATTCCGGAACGCAGAATTAAAGTGGCGGTAGTTGGCTGCGGACGCATTTCCGCCAACCATTTTAAATCCATCACTCAACATCAGCAGGATCTGCAACTGGTGGCGGTTTGCGACAGCGATCCGCAAATCGCCGCCTTACATGCCGAACGTTATCAAGTGCCCGCCTATTCCGACTATGAGCTTATGTTGAGCATGAGCGACTGTGATTTAGTGTGCCTGTGTTCGCCCAGCGGCCTGCACTCCGGACAGACGGTTGCCGCCGCGCGGCATGGCCGCCATGTGATGACGGAAAAACCTATGGCTACCCGATGGAAAGACGGGCTCAATATGGTAGCCGCCTGCGACGCGGCTAATGTACGTCTGTTTGTGGTCAAGCAAAACCGGCGCAACCATACCCTGCAAATACTGAAACGGGCTGTTGAGGAAAAACGCTTCGGCCAGATTTACCTCGTTCATCTCAATATATTCTGGACCAGGCCACAGGAATATTATGACTCCTCATCCTGGCGGGGCACCTGGGAAATGGATGGCGGGGCTTTTATGAATCAGGCCAGTCATTATGTGGATTTGCTGGACTGGCTTATCGGTCCGGTGAGTGACGTCCAGGCCATGACCGCTACCCTCGGCCGCGATATTGAAGTGGAAGATACCGGCGTTATGAATGTCCGCTGGCGTAACGGGGCCTTGGGAAGCATGAGCGTGACCATGCTCACCTACCCGCAAAATATGGAAGGCTCCATCACTGTTATTGGGGAAAAAGGCACGGTCAGGATAGGCGGAATAGCGGTAAATAAAATAGAACACTGGCAGTTTGCTGAAAATAAAGATTACGATCAGGATATCGGCCAGATAAGCTACCATACTTCTTCAGTCTATGGCTTTGGTCATCCCCTCTATTACCAAAACGTAATAGATGTACTCAGAGGTAGAGCGGAGCCGGAGACCGATGGCCGGGAAGGTCTTAAATCCTTGGAAATTCTGATCGCCTGCTATTTATCGGCCCGGGATCGGCGTACGGTTTCCCTGCCTTTGGAATATTAATTCTACCGCAGGCGATAAAACAAACCAGCTAATCTGCCTAATCTGCCGCGGTTTTCAGATAACCAGACATTTTACTTGCAGGTCGGACAATACCTCCTTTATGCTTAATGGGCAGAGCGGCCTGTCGAAATTGGCGCAGCAGCGCCGGATTTCGTCCCATTCCATATGCCGGCAACGCAAACAATACATTTCAGGTTCAAACATTTTAAAATTCAAGGCATTTTGTTCCATGCAGCATTTCCCGTCAGACAGATGTTAATTTTTTTAAATGGCCGTCAGCAGCCGTTGCCCTTGGCAACCTACAATTCCCGTTCCAAAGTTGTTGCAATTGCGGTGCCAAAATTTTAATAAATTTTATTTTTTTATTATCAATAATATCAATATGATATAAGTAAAATTAAAAACGCGGCCTATCGCGGCAAAGAATATTTTGCCTGGCAGGCAAATTGACCGCTTGCCCACAGGCCAGGAGGCATCACTCTCCGCCGGATGCCAGGCAAGACGGATTATGGTATAATATCAACCAAAAATAAATATGGTGTTAAGGAGGTAAGTAATGACTGACACAAAAAACGCGAGCAAGGTAAGGCAAGGCGGGGACGCCCTGAGCAACAGCGGCCCCAATATGACCTATTTAAAGGAAATGGCCAAAAAGCTGGGAGTCAGTAACTACTCCAAACTCAATAAAGCCGACCTCATTCATAACATCCAGATTGCCGAAGGATATACTCCCTGCTATGGCTCGGTCACAGTCTGCACCCAAAATCAATGTCTGTTCCGCAAGGCCTGTCTGACCTAAAGAAAAGCCGCCGCTTTTTTGAAGCGGCGGGGACGGTTTTATCGCATTTTCAGCGCGGCTTCATATCCCAATCTCCCGTTTTCAGCAGAATTAACTGAAAATAGGAATATTGCTCAACTGTTGGGTTTGGCCGGCCTGGATACTATCTGAGTGGGTTCCTTGTCGCTAAAAGCATTGCGCAAAAGCATTCTGGCCAGTTCTTTGGCGCTCTGCCCGCGGACTTTCCCATGCACCATCAGACAGGCTACAGCATAACTGCGCCCATTTTTAGGATCTTGCGCAATCCCCACAAACCACTCATAATGCTCATTAATCTGATGCCGGGAGATGGTGCCGGTTTTGCCGCCGATAAACAAATTTCTTAATACCGGGTCGCTGGAGGCCTGGCGAAACTGAGCGCGCGCCGTGCCTTCCTTTACAGTGGCCTCAAACATGCCCAACATATGAGCGGCGGTTTTGGGGCTGACGATTCGGCCCAGAGAACGAGGCCCGCCCTGATAGAGAATATCGCCTTTGTTGGAGCTTACCTGCCTGACTACGTAGGGTTCCATAAGCCGTCCGCCGTTGACGAACACGCCTCCCAGCAAGGCGGCGTGCAGAGGGCTGATGGTGGTGTCGCGGTTATAACCGGATGCCAGTTCGCCCAGAGCAAACTGGCCGGAAACAGGAGCCAGGGAACTTACGGCCAGAGGTAATTCAAAGGGGATGGCGCTTTCAAAACCCAGAGCCCGCCCATACCAGAGCAGCAGATCCCGTCCCAGAAGATGAATGCCCAAATTGGCGAAAACCGGATTATTGGAAGCCGCAAAGCTCTGGCGCAAAGTCACTTTATTACCCTGGGCCGGACGCCCCGGCCTGATCTGGCTGGCATAAAGCGTATGGGGGCGGCCCACATAAGTAAGATTGCTGTTGGGGGTGAGGTTGGTTTCTTCCACCGCGGCGGCGGCGGTCACTATTTTAAACAGGGAGGCGGCCGGGGGGTCGGCGCTAAGAGCCACTCTGGGGTCAGGCCGCTTGCCCTTGGCTCCGGCCATAACCAGCACCTGGCCGGTTTGGGCGTCCAGCAGCACCAGAGAAGCGCGCACTGATTTGGATTTTACTAAAAGATCCTCCGCCTGACTTTGTAACTGCGGCCATAGGGTCGATTCCACTAAAACGGAACCCTGTCCGGTCTTCAGTACAATGCTCGGGTTACTGACCAACTGGCTGAGGTTGCCTGCCAGAACTCCGGCAAGCTGGGCTTTGCTCAAGGTTGCCGCGGCCCGGACAGGCCCGGCCGCCGGCCAGAGCGAGATAAAAACCAGGGCGGCAAATAACAGCAGTATCCGCCTGAATAAAAATTTTCTGTAATTATAATCAGCTATATTTTCCATCAAATAATTCTCCCGCCGCCAGGACCCGGCCGGAAACGGCCCGAAGTCCCTTAAGTTCTGAGCTTACCGCCTCAGCTGGGCGTTTTTATTTCGCTTATACCGCCCATATAAGGCCGCAGGGGAGGAGGAATCAGCACTGATCCGTCTTCCTGCTGACAGTTTTCCAAAATGGCCACCATGGTCCGGCCCACTGCCAAACCTGAGCCGTTTAAGGTATGAACCAGACGGGTCCCCTTGCGCCCCGGTTCCCGGAAGCGCACATTTATGCGCCGGGCCTGAAAATCCTCAAAGTTGGAACAGGAGCTTATTTCCCGATAAAGGTTCAACCCCGGCAGCCATACTTCCAGGTCATAAGTTTTAGCCGCGCTGAAACCCATGTCGCCGCTGCTCAGACAGACCCGGCGGTAAGGCAGGCCCAAGAGTTCCAGCACTTTTTCCGCGTGACCGGTTAATTCCTCCAATTGCTGATAACTTTCATCAGGATGCACAAATTTTACCAGTTCAACTTTATCAAATTGGTGCATGCGGATAAGCCCGCGCACATCTCTGCCATAGCTTCCCGCTTCTGATCGGAAACAGGGGGTATAGGCGGTATAATTCAGCGGAAGTTCGCTTAAAATCTCGTCAATGTGCAGGTTGGTGACCGGAACTTCGGCGGTAGGAATGAGCCAATAGTCGCTGTCCTGCACTTTGAACAGATCCGCGCTGAATTTGGGCAGCTGGCCCGTGCCGGTCATAGCCCTGCTGTTGACCATAAAAGGCGGCAGGATCTCAGTATAACCGTGGCTGCCAGTATGCAGATCCAGCATGAAAGCAATGATAGCGCGTTCCAGGCGGGCGCCCGCTCCCTTTAAAACTACAAATCTGGCTCCGGTTATTTTGGCAGCCCGCTCAAAATCCAAAATGCCCAGACGTTCGCCGACGTCCCAATGATTCAAAGGGGCAAAGTCAAAGGCGCGGGGTTCACCCCAGGTTTTGACAAGGGCGTTGGCGCGCTCGTCCGGCCCCACGGGTACACTGGCATGGGGCAGATTGGGTATGGCATACAAAATGGCCTGCAGTTCCTCTTCCAGTTGGGTCAGGCTCTGCTCCAGATCTTTTATTTCATCACCGGCTTTTTTCATATCCGCGGAGACGGATGAGATATCCTGTCCCTGTTTTTTGGCCGCGGCCACCTGAGCGCTGACCTGGTTGCGCCGCTCGCGCAAGCTCTCCAGATGAGGCATAATTTCGCGGCGCCTGCCATCTATTTGTATCAATTCAGCAAAATCAACCGACACGCCGCGGTGGGCGCAGGCCTCTTTCACTGATTCCAAATTTTCCCGAATAAAGCGCAAATCCAGCACAGCGGCTTCCTTTGAAAAAGTAAAATATCTTCCATGCAAAGCCTATTATAACAAATAATCCTGTAAGGCAAAAATCAAACCCTTTCGCCAATCCCAACCGCAGACAAACAGGAATCAGCGCAAAATTTGAAATTATATGCAACCCTATATAAAATATATCGATTCAACACCTAAAAAACTTTAACTTTTTTTGGGTCCATAATATAGTTATCCATTATGGAACTGAGCATGACCGGCAGTGCCGGACAGATTGAAATAATATCCGGGTTAAACGGCGCGGACATTTTGTCTTTGAATTTTCACCCTGGTCTGGGCGAGTTTGACGATTACCGTTCCATTTTGAGCAGCCCCGCGGCTTTGGCCCATGAAGCTTCCCTGGAAAACGCCAGAACGGCGCTGGCCTTAAATGAAGGAGAAATTTTGGGCTATGTGGTGATCCGTCCGCCTCTGGCAGGAGAGCGCTGGGGGCGTATGCCGATTATGCGGGAAATATTTTGCGAGCTGGCCCGAGGTATGCGGGGCCGGAATATAATGCAAGCCCTGCTTAAAGCAATTCACCAGGACCCTGATCAGGAAAAACTGATTTATTACTTGCTGGGCTATTCCTGGCATTGGGATTTAAACGGCTCCGGCCGGAGCGGGCTGGAATACCGGCAAAGCATTATCAGTCTGGTGGCGCCTTATGCTTATAAAGAATACCCGACTAATGACCCCAACGTGGGGCTACATGGGGAAAATATTTTTATGGCCCGTTTGGGCGCCGGCATTTCACCCCAGGAAAGAAGGGCTTTCAGCAGGCTGTTGTTCGGCATAAATGAATAGAGTTCATTTCATAAATCACCTGCCAGGTGATTTATGAGGATCACATCGCCCCAAAACTGAAGTTTGGGGTTCGGTCCCGCCGCTATGGCGGCAAAGCCGGATCTTAAAATGACGATTCCGTCTGGCTCAACTCCAGCATCAAATTGATTCTGGCCTGCAGAGGTCCGTCCCAGCCGGAACCCCTCAGGCAGGAGGCGTCCCCTCTCTCCCGGCCGCCAACCCATCCGCAACCGGTACGCGAGCTGATCACCACGCGTAGCCCCTGTTTGACCGCCGCCAACAGCGTTGCTTCCATAGCCAGCGACACGCTTCCATCGCCAGGGGCGGAATACACAAGTCCTCTCATACCCTGGCGCAGACCGCTGGCAATATATTCTCTGACCATAACCGTATTCATGCCCACATGACCGGACAAAAGCCCGACTAAAGGCAAGCGCGTCCCTTCCGGCAGAGAAAAAGAGGCCTGCCCTGAAGGCCAGTCCCGATGTGTGCGGGGGATCAGACCGTACATCTGGCCCAGCTCGCCGCCGGGCGAACTGAAGGCATTGAGGCGGCTGGCCGCGGTTTTTGCCGCCTCCGCTCCATCATAAAACAAATCATGCATAAGGAGCATGACTCCCCGTGCCCCTGGCCAGGCAGCCAGATGCAGACTCTGCAAAAGGTTAAAGGGGCCGTCGGGGCTGAAATGGCCGGGCGGACGCATGGCTCCGGTCAGTATTACCGGCCGGGCGGCATTGATTGTCTTGCTCAAAAAAAAGGCTGTCTCTTCCATCGTGTCAGTGCCATGGGCTATAACCACACCCCTGCTCCGCTTCAATGCCGTTTCCACCGCTCCTGCCAGGATGAGCCAATCTTCCTGGCTCATTTCCCGGCTGTCCATTTGAAACAACTGCTTCACCTGTACCGGAGCGGGTAAAGGTTCAAGGCCCCGCAGCAAATCCTGGCCGGGGACAGATCCAGCGCTGTAACTTCCGTCTTCCTCGCTTTTGCCGGCAATAGTGCCGCCCGTGGCTATTAAAGTAATATTCTTTTCAGACATAAACTTTCCTTTCCCCGGCAACAAGGCCCGCGCTTATAGCAGGCATCCTCCGGCTATAAGAATTTGCGCGGCCAATTCTCCCGCCCGAGGCACGCGAACAATTTAATCAGCGTTAACCGGCAAGTTAACCGGCAGTAATCCCATCTCTTTTCCCGTTATCTCCAGACGCTGCAACGCCTGTTGGCGCAAGCCGCCGCTAAGATCCATGCCGGCTAAAACATAACCCAGAAGAGTGACCGATAAAATAACCGCCGCCAGCAAAGCCAGGCAGCGGCCTAAAAAACGTCCCTGCCCCGCCGCCGCCCGGCCGGGTACGGCCTGACGCATGGCTTCCACCCTCTGGGCAATGGAAAAATGATGCCAGGACGGCGCGCTGCGGGATCCGGCGCCGCTCAGGCCGGCAATTCGTTCCAGCGCTCCGATCATGGATTCCGGCCCGCGCATAAGATCCAGAGCGAAAAAATCAGCCTGGCGCTCGGTCTGGCGCATAAAAAAACCCAGGACAAAGCGCAGATAAAAGAGCAGCAAAGCCAGCATGGGCAAAGACAGCAATATGCGCCACAAAATTTCCCAGGAACCGTAAGTAAGCAGAAATCCGGCCCCCAGACGGGTGGCGGCCAGACCGTATAAGCCCAAATTAATGAGGGCGTTAATGGGTTCGCTCAAAGCGTAAGCCAGGAGTAAATAACCGGCCAGAAGCAGCGCATAGATGAGCATATGGCGGTAGTGTAAATGCCCGGCCTCATGGGCCGCCACCGCCGCCAACTGGCTGGGACTCAAATGTTTCAGCAGAGCCGGGGTTATAAGCAGATAACGCAGGCCAGGGATAAAACCCAGTACCGCGGCAGTAAGGGCGCGGCTGTTAAGAACCGGCCACAGGCATATTTTATTTATCTTGACTCCGCTGGCCGCCAGTATCTGCCGCAGAGGAAGTAGAGCCGGGCCGCTCAAAGGCGGGCAGCGCCACCACAGTTTCATCACAGGGGGCAGGACGATGAGCATTAAGAGGAAAAAGATAAACAGAAACACTATCCAGCCGGCCTCGCTTTCCCAAAAGCGCCTGCTCCCGGCCCAGAATAAATTGAAAACGTCGCGGATCATCGCGGCCATGAACCAGGGGAATACCAGGGGAGCCACAAAACTCAGTCTGGCTCTGACTCCGGGCGGGTTGAGTTCCCAGGGAGACAAAGCCCACCACACAACCCCCATATGCAATAAAAACAGGGCCGCGGCCGCAAAACTGCTCAATATCTCCAGGCTGGCCATAAAGGCCCAGGCATTGAGCTGGCTTTTCAAATTAAAATAAGCGCAAATCACAAGCAGGCCCAAAAGAGAAATTAACTGGGTGCGAAAAATCAGGACCGGGAAAGAAGAAATTCCGGCCTGGAAGCGGCAGCGGGCCAGAATACGCAGGCCAAGACATAAACAAGCGATAAAACCGGCGTCAGCCAGAAAAGACCGCCACAAGGGAACAAGCGGCCCTTCCGCCAGGCCGGCTTCGAACACGGCCATAAAAATGATGAAAAAGAATAATTGGCTTGTGAACAACGCCCGTACCTGCCGGTATAATTTAAGAGGAAATAATTTAACAAGGCCATGGTTGTGACAGCCTGACTGCCCTAATATGTTTACAATTTTACCATATCACGGTTGAGCGACAAACCGGCGGCGGGAGCGGATGTGAACAAATCCGGACCTAATTTAAAGCTATTTTTATATGTTCTGCTGCTCCAGTTCATGTGGCCCGGCCCGGCTCTGCCTAGCCAGAGTCCAACGGTTTACCTGCAACTCAGCAACGGGCTGGAATTGTCTTTACCCGCCCAGTGGCAGACAAACGGCCCTAAGGGGCCGCTTATCCTGGAGGCCTGTCACTGGCTTGATGATGAAACTCCCGGCCTGCGCCTGCTGATATACCGGCGTTCTCCCCTGCCGTTACTGAGTTCCCGGCAGTTGGAGATGATTCAAGCCAGCCGCGATGAGTTCACAGACCGTCTGCGCGCAATGCTGGAAGCCGGCCGGGGCACCGAAACAGAAGCTGGCCGGCCCGCCATTGACTCCTGGCAGGGTTGCCGCTCCTGGTTCCAAGGAGACTTGTTTATGGTGGGCGTGGCTTATAGCTGGAGGCAAAACGGACGCCTCTGGCAGGGTGAAAGCATATGGATTCTATCTGTCCGGGGCAACTATTGCCTGGCCTTCTACTGGCGGGAGGGCATGGGGGATTATTACGCCCCCCTGATCAGGCAGGCGCTTGCCTCTGTACGCTTGAGAGAGGAGCAAAGTTGACGGAGGCGGCTTATTGCAAAAGGAAAACTCTTGCCCTTGCGCCGGCCGCAAGCCGGCCCCTTGTCCGCTTAGGCGGCTTAAAAACAAAATACCATGTTTCAATGCCCCCTACCCACCCTTTAAAGGTTTTAAAGCTTTTAAGCCAGGCATCCGGAAATCTGCCGCTTGTGACCGGCGGCAATGCTGCTGAGCGGATGCTTCAGAGAGATATTTTATCTTCTTTTTCATCCTGGCCCAGTTTGATTTCATCATAGATGACACTGACCAAGGGTTCGATATAGTTGAGTTTAGCGGCACTATATTTTGAAATAAACGCAATTTTTTCAATGAGATGAACCGCGGCTGCCGGTATCAGCTCAATATCTGGTTCAGGTTTGGGCAATAAACGGTCATAAGGGCTAATCTCCTCTCCGGCCAGAACTTTTTCTCCCAACTCCAAGAATCTGTCATATTGATAACCCAGAGCCGCGGCTATTTTGCGCCTTGTCTCTTCGGAAGAACCCCGCCGCCCTTTTTCCAAATTCAACAGAACAGAGACAGCCACGCCCGCGGTATTGGCAAGTACGCTTTTTTCCCCATACTTTGCGTTCTTAAGACAAAATTGCAGAGCAGTCTTAAATTTAGAAGCTAATGATTCCATAAGAATATATTGTATAGCAAAATTATTGCAGAGCGTAATAAACAATTTTTGCTTTTTGAAATTTTTTACCTTGACAGTGTTTCAATGTGAAATATAATCAAACCATGAAACATGGGAACCAAACCAAACTGGCCAAAAAAATCGGCTACAAAAGGCCGGCGGCGATATCCCTGATTTATAGCGGCCGCCGCCGTCCCAGTCTGCTGTTTGCCAAAAGGCTGGCCCAGGAAACCGCAACCAGCATCAGTTTCTGGCTTGATATAGATACTCCTTTGGAAGATATCCAGAAAATATTAACCGGCTGGAATGATAAATGATACCGGAAGGCAGCGGTCCTATGCGGATTATATTGCCCGGGAAGGCAAAAATTCGGACGCTTATATCTGCCGCCCGCGCTGCTCCGCGCCGGTCTCTCCCAAGCATTCCGCCGGCAGTTTCGGAGTGGCTCTCCCAGCCATCTTAATATAAAATGAACTCAGAGCGCGGCGTTAAATCCGGCGATATTTTCCGTTGGATGTGCCGCCCGAATCTTGAAAATCACATTCATACATGTTGTCGTGACTTTATCTATTTGTTCGTATATATAAACAGTTATATCTGTAAGGGTCCCAATATTAACTGACTTGACAATTAAAAATTCAGAGGACAATAATGTTGAAATTTAATTTAAACGTGAAAATTAACCTGGGGTTCGGAATAATTATTGTGCTGGCTATTCTGATGGGCGGCATCGGTTATTTTTTCGTTAAAACGGTGGACCGGGAAATCGGCCTGCAAAGCGAGTTCAGCATGCCGATTGAGCGGACGACCTCGGCTATGGAGCAGGCGGCGCGAGAAATAACTTTGGGCGCTGCCGCCTTTCTGGCCTACGGCGATTATCAGCACCTGCGCTCCGCCGCCTCCGGCCTTGCCGCTTTACGCGCCGCCAATACCCAGTTGGAGGAGCTGCAAAACAAATTTCCCCTGCAGACCGCTTCCATAGCTGAGGATACCCGGGCCAGAAGACAGGCCATTGATCAATTGGAAGCAAATCTGCGTAATCTGGAGGAAATAGGCCGGCGCAACGACAGCAGCCGGGCCGATGTGCTGGCCGCCACGGAAACGGCGGCGGCCGAATTGAAAAAATTCAGCGGCTATATGCAGGAGCTTCTCCATGAGGAAATAGCGGGCGGCCTGTTGCAGGAGCTGCCCCGCCGGCTGGAGCGCAAGGATTTTGCCGACGAGGGAGTCCTTCTCCTGGAGCGGAGCATGAAAATATTCTGGAATGCCATTGCCAAACGGGATTACGGCGCCGTTGCCACTCTGAAAGCGCCGTTGCAGGAATTGCTGACTTATACCCGCCAAGTAATGATGCCTGACACCAAGCGCGCCCGCAACCTGGAAAGCCTGACCATTTTTGCCGACAATTTGGAAATTTTGCTGAATGCTGTTGAACTGGACGCTCAGGACAGCCTGGCCTTGCGGGAGACTATTGCCGCTCTTACCCAGGCCACAGACGATGCCATGAAATATACTGACAACGCTTTTCGCTTTGCCAATCAAGCCACCGTGGATTCCAATTCCACCCTGGTAAAAGACGTCACTTCAGCGGAAACATATATTACCGTCATAACTTTTTTAATCTTTCTCCTGGCCCTGCTGGTGGCCTGGCGCATATCCGCCATGATCAGCCGTCCTGTTAAGGCTATCACTTCCGCCTTTGCCCTGCTGGTGAAAAAGGATTTCCGGGTTCAATTCAGCCCGGCCATGCTGACGCGCAAAGATGAAATGGGTACTCTGGTTCGGGAACTGGAGGAAGTGTGCGCGGTGCTTTCACAAACCATCAATCTGGTGAGGGAAGATTTTGAACGCGTGAGCTATTCGGCGGCGGAACTTAAGGAAGACAATGATGAACTTAACAACCGCACTCAGCAACAGGCGGCGGCGGTGGAGCAGATATCCAGTTCTCTCGCCCAGATTGCCGGCGCGGTCAAGGAATCAGCTTCCAATTCACAGCATGCCAACACTCTGGCCCTGAAAACCAGTCAAACCGCCCGGCAGGGAGGATCGGTATTGAGCCGTACGGTCGACGCCATGCGGGAAGTCACCGAATCCAGCAAAAAGATTAATGATATCATCACTGTAGTCAACGAGATCGCCTTTCAGACCAATCTGCTGGCCCTGAACGCGGCCGTGGAAGCCGCCCGCGCCGGCGAAGCCGGACGGGGTTTTGCGGTAGTGGCGGGCGAAGTGCGCAATCTGGCCGGACGCAGCGCTCAGGCCGCCAAAGAAATACAGACTCTGATAACCGACAGCGTCAATAAAGTGGAACATAGCAATCAACTGGTGGGAGAAAGCGGAGAATTGCTCTCCGCAATAATTGCCGACGCGGAAGCGGTGGTGGGGACTATCAGCGAGATCAGCGGTTCCGCCCAGGAACAGGCCTCTGCCATTGAAGAAATAAACAAAGCCATGACCCAGATGGACTCCGGCGTACAGCAAAACGCGGCCATGGTGGAGGAGATAGCTTCCGCCACCGAACAGCTAAATCTGGCGGCCAACAATGCCCACGGCCAGGTAAGCCAGTTTATTACGCAAAATCAGACTTTGCAGCCGGCCTTGCTCAGCTATCAGCAGTAATTTTATAAACGTCTGTTAACGGCTGACAGTACACCCAGCGGCGCGCCGGCGGGAGGTTATATCAATACCGCGGTTTCATATTATTCCCGGGTTTTGTTTGACCTGGTAGGGGTGATAGCATATAGTTGTCCCTGGCGGCGAAATAAAATCTATCAGGAAAGCATACGCTGTTATGAATGAGACCGGCCCCAAAATAAAAACCCGTTTTCCTCCCTCCCCCACCGGAGCCTTACATCTGGGCGGAGCGCGCACCGCTCTGTTTAACTGGCTCTTTGCCCGGCATCATGGGGGCAGTTTCGTTTTCCGTCTGGAAGATACCGACCGGCAGCGCAGTAAAGATGAATATGCCGGCTCCATCATTGCTGCCATGCGCTGGCTGGGCCTGGATTATGACGAGGGGCCTTACTACCAGAGCCAACGTTTTGACCGTTACCGGCAGGCCGTTGATTGCCTGCTGGACAGCGGCCGGGCTTACTGGTGCCACTGCTCCCCCCAGGATCTGGAACGCCAGAGAGCGCAGGCTCATGCGGCCGGACAAAAGCCCCGCTATAACGGCGCCTGCCGGGAACGCAATTTGGGCCCTGCCCCCGGCGCGGTGGCGCGCTTGAAAACCAGCCCCGAAGGAACCACCGGCTTCGCCGATCTTGTCAAGGGAGACATCACCTTCGCCAATAATGAGCTGGACGACCTTATCATCCTGCGCTCCGATAATTCTCCTACTTATCATCTGGCGGTGGTGGTGGATGATATTGACATGGGCATAACCCATGTTATCCGCGGTGATGACCATATATCCAATACGCCCAGGCAAATTCTTATTTATCAGGCTCTGGGGGCCAAAACGCCTCTGTTTGCCCATGTCCCCATGATTCTGGGCCCGGATAAAGGCAAGCTGTCCAAACGCCACGGCGCCACCGCGGTGATTGATTACGAAGAGGAAGGCTACCTGCCGCAGGCCATACTCAACATGCTGGCCCGCCTGGGCTGGTCTCATGGCGATCAGGAAATTTTCAGCCTGGATGAATTGATAAACCTCTTTGACCTTAAGGCGGTGGGTTCAAGCCCCTCAGTATTTGATCATGACCGGCTGCTCAACCTCAATCATCATTATATTCAGCGCTCCGATCCGGCTGATCTGGTCCCAATACTCCTCCCTTTTCTGGCCCGCGCCGGCGTCAACAATCCTGACCGGGCCATCTTGCTTAAATGCCTGCCTCACATCATGCCCAGAGGCCGTACTTTAAAAGAACTGGCCCATTGGGCTGAACCTTATCTTCTGGATCAGCCGCGCCCGGAGGCCGGCGTCAAAGAAAAATTTCTGACGCCGGCCCATAAACCGCTTTTGCAGCAACTGCTAGAGGTCATTGAAGCCAATCAGGCGGATCCCGAACCCGCGCTTAAACGGCTGAGCCAGGAGACAGGCCTTAAACCGGGCAATCTTCTTCCCATCCTGCGCGCCGCCCTCACCGGGCGCAACTCCAGCCCCGGCATTTACCAAGTTATGGACATTCTGGGTATGGAAAAGACTCTGGCCCGGATTCGGCTGGCCTTGGCGGAAATAGACTGAAGCTGTCAGCGCGGCGGGGAACGGCGCTCTTCCCGGGGGTGCTGGCGCCGCCACTGCCAGGGAGGCTGGGGTTTATCCTGGCTCCAGAGGCCCAGGCGGGCGCTTCTGGCCTGCCTTTCCAGCCCGGCCAGTTCCCTGTCCTCATGATAATTCCGGAAATACCAGGCATAGCCCTTCCCCACCATTTCCTTGCTCACATCCCGGCCGTCGGGAAGGTACACTCTGGCCACCGTTCGTCCGTAGGCGTCTTTTTCCAGAGGCAGCAGACTGACCTTTTGCCGGTAACAGAGCCGGTTCAGAAAGAGGCGGGCCTCCTGGCCGTAATCCTGGGTAAATTCCGGAGCGTCAATGCTGGCCAGACGCACTCGGATATATTGCTGCCCCGCGCGGACGGTTATGGTGTCGCCGTCATTAACCTTGGTACATAACCCCACCAGGAGGAGCAATACTCCCACCTGGCAGAAAATAATACGCACCCGCTCATAAACTGATCTCCTCTGTCTCATAAAAATCGCCGCCGGATCCGGCTATTCCGCTTTAAGACGGCGCGGGGCCGCTTTGGCGTCATTATCATTTTTATCAACCGCCGCTTTCCGCCGCCCCAAGGCAGCATCCCCATCTTTGTCCACCTCCCGGCCCATCTCATACATCCTCTCCGCCATATCATGATATAAAGGGCTCAGATGGTAATTCCCCAGATCGCGGAACCGCCGGCTGGCTTTTTCATAGCAGCGCGCCGCCTGCCGGTAATCGCGTTTTACTCCCCGGCCATGCTCATAAGCCGCGCCCAGGCCGGCCATAGCCTCAACGCTGCCTGTGGCCGCTTCCTCTTCTTCATAAAGAAGGAAAGCTTTATGATAATCGCGGTAAGGAGGGGGAGCTGAAATGTATAATTCAGCCAAAGCGCGCCGGGCGCGGGCAAAGCCGCTCAGATTGGCCTGCTCAAGCCAATAAATGGCGCGGGGATAATTGACTTCCACCCCCTTGCCCAGATAATAGCAGTAAGCCGTATTAAACCGCGCCGCAGGCTGCCCTTGCCGGGCCGCGGCCAAGCTCCATTGGAAGCCCTGCTCTTCATCCCGCTCCACTCCGCAGCCGTTGAGATAGAGATAACCCAGCTGGCCCATGGCCGGGAGGTCGCCCTGCCCGGCGGCCAGCCTGGTCCAGTAAAAGTACTGCCGGAGGTTTTCAGGGGCGCGCTCCCTTGTCTCTTGGGAGAGGAAATAATCAGCCAGATAGCTCTGCGCCGCCAAATCCCCTCTCTCACCCAGGCGTTTAAGCATATTTAAAGCGTTTGCTTCAAAGCAGGAATTAGGGGGTATCCGCAAAAGATCGGCCAAGGACGGCGAGGAATAAATACGGAGCAGGAGTATAGCCGCTTCCGCGCTGCCCCTGGCCGCGGCCTTTTCCAGCCTGGCTATATCTTCCTCCAGTTCTTCCCGGAAAATATTTTGCCCGGTTTCCAGCACAGCGGCCGCCCGTTCCATGCTTTCCCTCTCCCCCTCCTCCGGCGCAAGCGTACAGGCGGGCAAAGCGGCGGCCAGACAGCAACAGGCCAGGAACAGGGACAGGGATAGGAAGGCGGATTTATATTTCATCAAGTTTGATCCTTTTCCCAAACGGAAAACTGACCTTTTGCCAATAACAGAGCCGGTTCAGGAAATAGCGGGCCTCCTGGCTGTAAGCCTGGTCAAATTCCGGAGCGTCAATGCTGACCAGGCGCACCCGGATATATTGCTGTCCCGTACGGACGGTTATGGCGGCGCCGTCATTAACCCTGGCATATAACCCCGCCATACTCCCACCTGGCAGAAAATAATACGCGCCCGCTCATAAACTGATCTCCCCCCGCCTCATAAAATCAGCGCCGGATTCGGCTATTGCGCTTTCAGGCGGCGCAGGGCCGCTTTGCCATCCTTATCATTTTCATCAGCCGCCGCTTTCCGGTACCATTCCAAGGCCGCATCCATATCTTTGTCCACCCCCCGGCCCAGCTCATACATCCTCCCCACCATATAACAGGAACCATGATAGCCCTGTTCCGCTCCTTCCATATACCATTTAAATGCCTGCCGGTAATCTCTGTTCACTCCCAGACCTTGATAGTACATGTCGCCCAGGTGATGGCGCGCCCCGCCCCAGTTTTCCACATAGACCGCGCTCAAAAAAAGATCGTAAGCTTTATCCAGGTCTTTGGTCACTCCCTGGCCGTTCAAATACAAATGACCCAGATAATGATAACCCAGATCGTGGAACTGCCGGCTGGCTTTTTCATAGCAGAGCGCCGCCTGCCGGTAATCACGCTTGACTCCCCGGCCACGCTCATAAGCCTCACCCAGACCCACCCAAGCATCGGCGGCGTTGCTTTGGGCCGTTTCCTCTTTATAAAGGAGAAAGGCCTTATGATAATCGCGGTAGGGAGGGGGGGCTGAAGTGTATAAATCAGCCAGACTGAGGCGGGCGCGGGCAGAGCCGTTCCGGCCGGCCTGCTCGAACCAGTAGATGGCGTAGTAATAACTAACTTCTGCTCCTCTGCCCAGATAATAGCAGTAGGCGGTATTGAACTGCGCCTCGGGCTGCCCCAGCCGGGCCGCGGCCAAGCTCCATTGGAATCCCTGCTCTTCATCCCGTTCCACCCCGCAGCCAATCAGATAAAGATATCCCAACTGGCTCATATCCTGCTGACCGCCTTGCCCGGCGGCCAGCCTTTTCCAATAAAAGGATTGCCGGGCATTTTCACCGGCGCATTTTTCCGTCTCGTCATCGGCCCGGAAATAGTCAGCCAGATACCTCTGCGCCGCCAAATCCCCTTTCTCTCCCAGGAGTTTAAGCGTATTTAAAGCGTTTACTTCAGAGTCGGAATCAGGAGGCAGCTGCAAAATAGCCCCCAAAGGAGGCGAGGAATAAATGCGGAGCAGAAGTATGGCCGCTTCCGCGCTGCCTCTGGCCGCGGTCTTTTCCAGACTGGCTATGTCTTCTTCCAGTTTTTCCCGGAGAATATTTTGCCCGTTTTCCAGCACAGCGGCCGCCCGTTCCATGCTTGCCCTTTCTCCTTCCAGCGGCGCAAGCGTACAGGCGGGCAAAGCGGCGGCCAGTAAGCAACAGGCCAGAAGCAGGAATAGGAGCGCGGATTTATATTTCATAATTTTCATTCTTATTCCCTGCTGTTAATGACTTTTCTATTTATTGACAAACCATTGCCAAGTGGCGGTCAGCCCTTGGGGCAGAGAAATTTTAGGTTCCCAGCCCAGTTCGCGTTTGGCTTTGCCACAGTCTAAAACAGTGCGCCGCACATCGCCGGGACGCTGGCCGGCCATAGTCACCCGCGGCGGATCACTCACCCCGCTGGCCTTAACCAGTTGTTGCCACAAATCTAAAGTGGCGGTGCCCACTCCGCTGCCTATATTGAAAATTTGATTGTCGCCCCCGTGCAAAGCCAGCAGGTTGGCGGCGACACAGTCCTCCACGTAAATATAATCGCGGACAGCCCCTTCCGGCATGCCGGGGGGGCAATAGATAGTGGGGGAAGTGCGTTCGCTTAAGTGCTTCATAAAGATGGCCGTAGCTCCGCTCTCACCTACAGGAGCCTGACGCGGACCGTAAACATTGGCGTAACGCAGGACGACAAAAGTTATGCCATAGGCGCGCTGATAATAGCGCAGATAAGCCTCGCCGCTCAATTTGGCTACAGCGTAGGGAGAAAGAGGATCAGGAGGGGTGTTTTCATCAACCGGGATATTTTCCGGGTCCCCGTAAACAGCCCCGCCCGAGCTGCTGAATATGACCCGGGTAATTTTCCAGCGTCTGGCTATCTGCATCAGGTTGAGCATTCCGGAAATATTTATCTCCGCGTCCGCCGAGGGCTGTTCCACCGATCTGGGCACAGAGATCTGGGCCGCGTGATGGCAGATGATTTCAAAATCCAGCTCATTGATATTCTGTTCTAAAAAAGGATCACGCAGATCAGCCCAGGTAAGATTAAGTGAGGGAGGCAAGTTTTCTTTAGACCCGGTCAACAGATTATCCAACACACAAACTTCATGCCCGGCTTCCTGAAAAGCCGCGGCCACATGACTGCCTATGAAACCAGCCCCACCGGTAACCAAAATGCGCATCAGGTAACCTCCTTCAAAATTGTCATGCCCACCCCAGCGCGTCCGGCCGGGATTCATAAATAAATATTAATGAATATTATTGTTACACAGCGAATAATAAATTCCCACTATTTTGTATTTTTTATTTTTTTGGTATTATTGCAGCATAATTTATTTTAAAATACCGGCGCTGGCACGGCTTACCTCAAAATTAAAAGATGGGCAATGCAAATAATCAAACCTCAGCATCAGATAATGAGCTTTCCCGATCCGGAGAACGCCCTTGGCCTGCTGGAAGCGGCCGGCCGCACCTGCTATAAATCCGAAGACCTTATAACACCCGTCTCCGCTTCGAATTTTGTGCAGCGCATAGTCAATTCCGGACATTTAAGCGTTATCGAACATGTGAGCGTTACCGTGCGCCTGCTCTGCGACCGGGGGATCACCCATGAACTGGTGCGCCACCGCCTGGCCGCCTACAGCCAGGAAAGCACCCGTTACGCCAATTACAGCCAGGACAAATTCGGCAATGAGCTGACCTTTATCGCGCCCCTGTTCTGGGCGCCGGACTCAGCGATCTATGGCCGCTGGGCCGCTGCCATGGAGGCGGCCGAAGAAACTTATCTGTATCTACTTAAAGAAGGAGCTTTACCCCAGGAAGCGCGCAGTGTGCTGCCCAACAGCCTGAAAACCGAAATCGTCATGAGCGCCAATTTGCGCGAATGGCTGCATGTGTTTAAAATGCGCTGCCAACAGTCCGCCCATCCTCAGGCGCGGGAGATAATGCTGCCTCTTTTACGGGAATTCAGTTTAAGGCTTCCTCAAATCTTTGGCGGCCTTGACAAAGAAATGGCTCCGGAATGGCGGCGCATGGAAAAATATCCGGGCTGGATTCCGCAAAAATGAACAAAACCTGTAAATTTTACAAGTAACACGGAAATTGCTATTAAAATGGATACAGGGGAAAATAACGTACAGATCCGCAATGAGGCGGGAGAGTTACGCCTGCTGTTTGAGGTCAGCCAGGCCTTGGAAAACACCGCCAGCGAAGACTTGAGCCCGCAATTGGAGAGCGCTCTAAGCCTGATGGCCCGCTATACCGGCATGATGCGGGGCACTATTTCCCTCCTGAACCCGGAGGGTACGGAAATAATAAATGAGATCGCTTACGGATTGGGCGCCCGCCAGATGCGCCAGGGACACTACCGTTTGGGCGAGGGTATTATCGGCACCGTGGTGCAGACCGGGCGGGCGGCAGTGGTGCCCAATGTCTCCGCCGAACCCCTGTTTCTGAACCGCACCGGAGCGCGCGATTTGCAGAAAGAGGAAATTTCCTTCATCTGCGTGCCCATAAATGTGGACGGTAAAACTCTGGGCGCTCTGTCCGCCGACCGCCTGTTCGCCGATTCGGTCAGCCTGCGGGAAGACATGCGCCTTTTGCAGGTGCTGGCCTTTATCATTGCCAAAGCCGTGCGCCTGCGCAGTGAATTTAAAGCCATGCAGCAAGCCATACTGAGCGAGAACCGCCGCCTGCAGCAAATGGTGCATGGCAACCTGCGGGCCGCGGACAGTCTGATCGGCAAATCCGCGGCCATGCAGGCAGTGCTGATGGAAATAGCCCAGGTGGCCAATTCCAACGCCACGGTACTAATCCGGGGACAGTCAGGCACGGGCAAAGAACTGGTGGCTGGCATCATTCATGCCAACAGTCCGCGCGCGGGCCGGCCGTTTGTCCGCGTCAACTGCGCGGCCCTGCCCGAAGCCCTGGTGGAAAGCGAATTGTTCGGCCATGAACGCGGGGCTTTCACCGGAGCGGTGGGAATGCGCAAAGGAAGATTTGAACTGGCCCACGGAGGCACTCTCTTCCTGGATGAAGTGGGAGATATGACCCCTCTGACCCAGGCCAAACTTTTGCGCGCCTTGCAGGAAAAAGAATTCGAACGGGTGGGAGGCACGGAAACCAGGCGGGTGGACGTTCGTCTGATTGCCGCCACCAACCGCGATCTGGAACAGATGGTGGAGGAAGGAGCTTTCCGGCAGGATTTGTATTACCGCCTGAGTGTGGTGCCCATCCTCCTGCCTCCCCTGGCTCAGCACAAAGAGGATATCCTGCCCCTGGCCACTCATTTCATTGATCAGTACAGTCAGGAAAATAAAAAACCCATAGTCAGGATAACTCCTCAGGCTACCGCGGTGCTGATGGAATACAACTGGCCGGGCAATATTCGCGAACTGGAAAATGTTATGGAGCGGGCGGTGCTTTTGTGCGGCAGCGACGGAGTTATAGATCTGCATCATCTGCCGCCGGGACTGCAGAAGGGAGAAGAGCCGGCCCAGGGTCTGGATGACGCCCTGAACCGTCTGGAACGGCAGCTTATCGGCAAAGCCTTAAGCATGAGCCGGGGAAATATGGCCAAAGCGGCGGCTGAACTCAAGATCAGCGAACGGATTATGGGCTTGCGCATGAAAAAATACAACCTCAATTTCCGCGACTTCCGGGGCGCGGAAATTGAATAAAGCGGATGGTCAAGATTGGCGGAAGCGGTTTTAACTGGTACAAAATAAAATAGGACTTTTAAAAGGCGTTCCCAAGCGTTTGGCAAAGAGAGCGGGAATCCCCGCGCCTAGCGGGCAAACCGAATCGGCGCCATTAAAATAATAAGTTTTTTAGAAAAGAGGCGGATTATGGGCATCTTTTACGGAGATCTGGGATTAGTTAATACTGAAGACATGTTGGCCGGCGCGATGAAGGGCGGCTATGCCGTACCTGCGTATAATTTTAATAATCTTGAGCAGTTACAGGCAATCATACAGGCATGCGCGGAAACCCGCTCCCCGGTTATAATTCAGGTTTCCAAAGGCGCGCGCAGCTACGCCAATTCCACCATGCTGCGTTATATGGCCATGGGAGCGGTACAATACGCCCAAGAACTGGGAGCGGACATACCCGTAGCCTTGCATCTGGATCACGGAGATTCTTACGAACTGTGCGTGGATTGCATAAACAGCGGATTTTCTTCCGTGATGATCGATGGATCCCATCTGCCTTTTGCTGAAAACGCCGCTTTAACCAAGAAAGTGGCGGATTTCGCCCATGCCCGCAAGGTAACGGTGGAAGGCGAGCTGGGAGTGCTGGCCGGGATTGAGGATGAAGTCTCCTCCCAACATTCCCATTATACCAACCCCGAGGAAGTACAGGAATTTGTAAACAGGACAGGAGTGGATTCCCTGGCCATCTCCATAGGCACCAGCCATGGCGCCTACAAATTCAAGATCAAACCTGGCGAGACTGTTCCTCCTTTACGTTTTGATATACTAGCCGAGGTGGAACGGAGGCTGCCCGGATTTCCCATAGTCCTGCACGGCGCTTCCAGCGTATTGCCCGTTTATGTGGATATTATAAACAAGTATGGCGGCGCGCTGGAAAACGCGGTGGGAGTGCCGGAAGATCAGCTTCGCCAGGCGGCCAGGAGCGCGGTCTGCAAAATAAATGTGGACAGCGACGGGAGGCTCGTTTTCACCGCCAAAGTGAGGGAAGCATTCGCCAAAGATCCCAAGGAATTCGATCCACGTAAATATCTGGGCCCGGCCAGGAGCGAACTGGTGCTGATGTACAAAGCGAAAAACGAAAACGTAATGGGCAGCGCCGGCCGGGCTTGAGGGGAACAGCCGCTTTGCGGTAAACTTTGGTGCGAGAGGGGGGACTTGAACCCCCAAGGATTACTCCACTGGATCCTAAGTCCAGCGCGTTTGCCAATTCCGCCACTCTCGCAAGTTGCTTGGCTCCTGACCCGGAATCCAGGCCGAGCCACTCCCTTGCTTACGCTTTCCCGGGACCATAAATGCGCCGCACAGCCGTCAGGCAGCGGTCATAAGAGTGGCTTCTCCGTCTACCAGCACTTCGCCGGCTTGATTCTCCACCCACGCCCTGGCTTCAAAAATTCTTTTCCGGTCATCGGTTTTTCTGACGATTTCCACCCAGGCGGTCACCGTCTCGCCTACGAACACCGGTTTTTTAAAAGTAATCAGGTGTTTTATATAAATCGCCTCTCCGGGCAGCTGGGTGCCGAACAGCGCCGAAAGCAGGCCTATACAGAGCATGCCATGAGCAATCGGTCTGCCGAAACGGGTAGTTTTGGCATATTCCGCATCCAAATGAACAGGATTGTAATCTCCGGAAACTTCAGCAAATTTATTAACCATTTCCGGAGTGATGGTCCTGGTGACACAGGCGCGGTCTCCTATTTTTAATTCAGCATAAGTCTTTGACACGCTCATAAAAAGCCTCCTTTTTCAGTTGAACATAAATAAACTTCAGCCTCTGCTCAGGCCCATGGGCTTATCCAGGAAAATACGGGAGTCCATCAATGCAGGCGGAGCATCCATTCGGGGGACAAAGTCCATTTGCGCCAGAATATCTTTTCTGACGTCAATCCCGGGAGCCACTTCCACCAGATGCACGCCGTTTTGGCGCAGTTCAAACACCGCCCGCTCGGTTATATAAGTCACACTTTGACCGGTTTCTCTGGCATATTCGCCGCTGAAAGTAATTTGCGCCACTTTTTGCAAAAATTTCTTCTGTTGTCCTTCCTGTTCAATGACAAGCCTGCCGTCGCCGGATTTTATTTTCATGCCCACAGCGGTAAAGGTGCCCAAAAATACTACCTTGGGAGTATTCTGGGCAATATTGATAAACCCGCCGCAGCCGGGTATGCGCCCGGCCAGTTTGCTTACATTCAGGTTGCCGTTCTGATCCACTTCCGCCAGACCCAGAAAAGCAATATCCAGCCCGCCGCCGTCATAAAAATCAAACTGGGAATTGTGATCCAGGATGGCGTCGGGATTCACGGCAACCCCAAAGTGAACTCCGCCCATAGGCACCCCGCCCACCGGCCCCGCCTCCACCGTCAAGGTGAACCAGTCGCCAATACCTTCCTCATTGGCTACCGCCGACACTCCCTCCGCCATTCCAATACCCAGATTGACAACAGTGCCGGGATCAAGCATCATGGCCGCCCGGCGGCAGATAATTTTGCGCTCATTGAATTTCAACGGGGGGACACTGTCCAGAGGCACTTTAATCTGCCCGGCAAAAGCCGGATAGAGTTGGGAATATTCCCACATATGCTCGGCCAGACTGGGGGCCTGCACCACCACATCCACCAATATATGGGGTATAATCACTTCCGTGGGTTTGAGGGTGCCGGCTTGGGCGATTTTCAGCACCTGCACAATAACAATGCCTCCGCTTTTTTTAGTGGCCTGGGCACAGGCCAGCGCCCCCAGCCGCAATCCTTCGTCCTCAAAACTGATGTTCCCCTTTTCGTCGGCAGTGGTGCCGCGCAGAAAGCACACGTCAATTTTAGGATGTTTGTAATGCAGCAGATCTTCTCCGTCCACATTGATTAGTTCCACCAAATCTTCGGTGGTTGCCGAATTGAGTTTGCCGCCTTCCAGGCGCGGATCCACAAAAGATTTAAGCCCCACTTTAGTTATGGTCTTGCGGCCGGCGGCTATATCGCGCATCATATGGGCCAGCACCCCCTGGGGCAGATTATAAGCTTCAATTTTATTTTCCATAGCCAATTTACCCATTTTGGGCACCAGATTCCAGTGCCCTCCCACAGAGCGTTTAATCATGCCCTCATGAGCCAGACGGTTGACCAGAGTATCCTTGCCGTCGCCGTGCGCGGAACAGTGAATAAGGGTGATCTTTTGAGGACGGGCTTCTCGGAGAAAACGGGTTTCCAGATTATTTTCCAGATAATAAGGGCAGGTACAGGAGCAGAATCCTTCCACGAGCAATGTATCGCCGTCTTTGATCAGCCTGACCGCGTCTTCCGCCGGTAGAAATTTAGTCATAAGTTATGATTCTCCCATGTCATAAAAATTTTTAACAGGCGTGCCGGACACGCCTGTTGGGTATTCGGTAAATTTCATGCGCCGGCTGATTCGCGCCATAACAGCAAATAATATTGTAACATAACATATCTGACCGCAAAAAAAAATCTGACCGGAAATCATTACCATAAAGACTGCCCGCCGGAGACCGCGGCCATGCCGGGCGCACAAAAAAGCTGAAAGTTCCCTTGAAGAAACTTTCAGCTTTTATTAAAAGTTTAAATTTAAATCAGACTTCAGTTATGGTGATGGCGTCAAATTCGCAGGCGTCCAGGCAACTCTCACAGCCGAGACATTCATCGGCGTTTACAGGCACCGATTTGCCATCCTGCATTTCGTACACATCCACCGGACAAACTTCCACACATTCTTCATCCCCAGTACATTTGTCCGGATCAACAGTCACGTTGAACATGAGATCACTCCTTATTTAGTTAGTTTAAAATCAAGATGCAGACACTGTGCCCGCATTACACCCAACTTTTTCAAACCCCGCTTTTTCCTTGCTACCATGAAAAACACAAAAAAGCAAGGGTCTGGGCAGCAAGGAATCTATTAAGATCTATTCTCAATAATTTACAATCCTCTTGGCGCCTAACACCGTGATATTATAATATATTATGTATTACAAGCTGAAAACTGGCATTTAAACTGTCTCAAGATTATAATTTAGTCAGGAATTATAGGGAGGTGTGGCGGTGAATCTTACCCATGTCGCGGATATGTTTAAATTAGTGGGAGAAAAAACCCGTTTTCGCATTGTTCATCTTTTGATTAAAAGAGGAGAACTGTGCGTACAGACTTTGCAACAAGCGCTCAAACAACCCCAGGCCAAAATATCCCGCCATTTATTTGTGCTGCGCAGCTCAGGTTTTGTCCAGTGGCGGCGCCAGGGTCAAATGATCATGTATTCTTTGCCCCGGCAAATGAATGAGCAGCAGCAAATGCTGATGGACTGTATCAATAACCACTATTCCAGCCTGCCCGAACTGCAGGCTGACCTGCGCCTTTTTGACCATCTGGACAGCCAGGGAGTATTGTGCTGCCGGGGACATGTAAATTTCTGAATCAGCCCGGCGCCTGGAAATTGCTTCCTCCGGCAATTGCGGCCGCTTGAAACCGCGTTGCTGAAAAAATATACCGTCATTGCCGGATGTCCATTCTAGCCGGGCCGGAAGACAAAACAGTCCCGCGTCGCATATCTATTGAGAAAAATGGATAAAAACAAATGAGTTGCGCTTCCCCAGGCCTGATGGTAAATTGTATTAATTTCCTGTTTTAAAAATTAAGGTCTTCTGATGTATAAACAAATTGTCGCCTTTATAAATAAACTGTTTATGAGTCTGGGCTTGGGCATGCGCGCCAAACTCATAATACTTTTTATCGCTATCAAAGTTATTCCGTTAATTTTGTTGGCATATGTGGCGTGGCAGCAATCGTGGAGTCTGGGAGATTATTTAAAAAGCCGCACGCTTGTCCTGAATGAGTCAGTGCAGACTTCTCTGATGCAGGCAGGCGAAATTGCCATTGCCGATGCGGTGACCGCCCTGGACAACCGGGCCCGGGAAGACATTGAGAGCCTGACCACGAATACCGCCCGCCAAGTGGCCAATTTTCTTTATCAGCGCGATGACGACGTCCGTTTCGCCGCTTCTCTCCCTCCCAACCGTGAAATCTACAAAAATTTCGTGGATAACAAAAGCGGCCTGGTCATTGTCCCGGGTGCTTGGGAGCTGACCGAAGACGGCAAGGCCTGGCAGCCGGCCGGTTCCGCTCCTTCCCAGGCAAAAATAACTTCTTCCATTGAGGCCAACAACGAAAATTTTAATTACCGCGCTCCTGACCAGCTAAAGTACGCAAGCAAGCCTCTGTTTCTGGAAATGACCTTTGTGGATCTGGCCGGGAAGGAACAGATCAAGGTGACCACTTCACCTTTGATGGATCCCGCCTTGAAAGACGTATCCGTCCGGGCCAATACCTTTGTCAGAGCGGAGACCTATTTTGCCGAACTCGGCAAGCTCAAACCGGGGGAGATTTATGTTTCCGAGGTGATTGGAGCTTATACGCCTTCTAAAGTCATCAGCTTCTACACCCCTCAGAGCGCGGCCGCGGCGGGTGAGGACTATGCCCCCCAGCAATCAGCTTACGCGGGCCGGGAAAACCCCTCCGGCAAGCGCTTCCAGGGAATAGTGCGCTGGGCCACTCCGGTGGAACAGAACGGTAAAATAACAGGCTATGTCACTTTGGCCCTCAATCATGACCATATAATGGAATTTACCGACCACCTGATGCCCACTCCCAACCGTTACACCGAGCTACCCGACGCTTCGGCCGGAAACTATGCTTTTATCTGGGATTATAAAGGCCGGAGCATAGTTCACCCCCGCCACCATTCCATAGTGGGCTATGACCAGGAAACCGGGGATCCTCAGATCCCTTGGCTGGAAGACTGGATTTATGAAGCCTGGAAGGCCAGCGGCAAAACTTATGCCGAATTTATAACCGATGTACCCACCTTTCAGGACCAGTCCACCGCCCGTAAGCCGGCCCGGGAACTTACCCAGGCCGGTCTTTTGGGCCTGGACTGCCGCTATCTAAATTTCGCTCCCCAGTGTACCGGCTGGTTTGACCTGACCAGAGAAGGGGGTTCGGGGTCATTCAGGATTCTGTGGAGCAGTCTGTGGAAACTGACTACCGCCGCCGCCATTCCCTACTATACCGGCCGCTACGGCGATTCCCTGCGCGGTTTTGGGTTTGTGGCCATTGGCGCCGGAGTGGACGATTTCCACCGTCCGGCCATGCAGACAAAAGACACCATTGATGAGATCATTGAAACCGCTCATAATAATCTGGATTCCGTGGTGGCGGAAACTGAACAGGGCATTGCCCGCAGTCTGTGGAATACCGCGGTCAGCTTAAGCGTGGCCACCGCCATGATGGTGGCGCTGGTTATTTTCATCGCTATCTGGCTGGCCTCCATTTTGACCCGCAAAATCACATCCCTGATCCAGGGCATCTCCCGTTTCCGCGGCGGAGAGCGCAACTTCCGCTTCCACACCCCGCTGAAAGACGAAATGGGCCTTCTGGCCGATTCCTTTGACGATATGGCCGACAGCATTGTGGACAGCGTGCAAAACCCCCTGGCTATTGTCGATAATCAACGTAATATCATTTATATGAACGACGCCTACCTCTGCAAATATAATATCACCCTGGAGGAGATAAAAGGCAAATACTACTTTGATTACAGCGCCTTTACCGAAGGCGGCCCATCTTGCCCCATTACCGCTTTTCTGGAACACCGCGAAGCGGAAGTTATTTTTGATTCCCGCAGCAACATTTATTACAAAGGACAGGCCATACCCTTCACCTCTCTTGACGGCCAGACGGGCGGCTACATCATCTCCGTCTCCGATGTGTCGGAAATAATTTTAAGTCAGAAGCAAATAGAGCAGCAGGGCGCTCTGCTCAATACTATTTTCACCGCCCTGCCGGATCTCATCTGGTATAAAGATGAAAGCGGAAAAATAATGGCCGCCAATCCCCGCTTCCTCGCCCTGCTGGGGAAAAAAGAAGAGGACGTTATCGGCAAAAACGCCGGCGAACTCAATTTACCCCCGGAATTACTGGAAATTATCAACAAGCAGGATCAGACGATTATAGAAACCGGGCAGGCCTTCAAAGCTGAGGAATATATGACCTTTGCTGACGGGCATATGGAAACGGTGGAATCGGTGCGCATACCCATTTACGCCGCTCAGGACAAACTGCTGGGCATACTGGGGGTGGCCCGCGACATTACCCAACGGGTGCGCATTGAAAACGAATTGCGTCAGGCCCAGGATGAATTGAAAGTCGCCATCAAAAAAGCCAACAAAGCCAATGATTCCAAAAGCGCGTTCCTGGCCAGCATGAGCCACGAAATCCGCACTCCTATGAACGCCATTATCGGCATGACCAGTATTGTCAAGCGCAAGCTTGGGGAAAAAGATATCCCTTGGGAAGAAATTCGCGTACACATGGATCAGGTGGATACATCTTCCCAGCATCTCTTGAGCCTGCTCAACGACATTTTGGATATTTCCAAAATTGAGGCCGGAAAAATTGAAATATCCCGTGAACCTTTCATTCTGGCTACCCTGATCGACAATGTGGCCTCCATCATCAAGCCCCGCTGCATAGAAAAAAACATCTCTTTTAAAGTGATGCAGGAAGGCGTGGGCGACCACGCTTTCAACAGTGATTCCCTGCGCCTGCGTCAGGTGCTTATAAATCTTCTGGGCAACTCGGTCAAATTCACTCCCTCGGCCGGCACCGTGAGCTTCAGCGTTACCGTGCGGGAGAAAAAAGAAAACCAAGCCCTGGTATGCTTCCAGGTGTCCGACACCGGTATCGGCATCTCTCCGGAAGCTTTGCAGAAGCTCTTTGTGGCCTTTGAACAGGGAGGGGCCAGCGTGGCCAGGGAATACGGGGGTACAGGACTGGGCCTGTCCATCAGTAAAAGCATTATCAACCTGTTCGGCGGGGATATCACCGTCACCAGCCGGCAAGGAGAGGGAAGCCTTTTTGAGTTCTCCATCTGGATGGACTATGCCGACAATTTAAGCACGCCCCAAAACATGCGCGCCTCTTTGCCCACTTTTGCCGGCTACCGTGCCCTTTTGGTGGATGATGTGCGCATCAACCGGATTATCGTGCTGGAACAACTGAAAAAGACCAATTTAATAATTGAGGAAGCTGACGACGGCGACACGGCGGTGGAAAAATTTTCCGCTTCCCCGATCGGCTTCTACAACATTATTTTTATGGACGTGCAGATGCCCCGAATGAACGGCTATGAAGCCAGTAAGGCCATCCGGGCTCTGGATCGGCCAGACGCGGCCACGGTCATCATCGTGGCCATGACCGCCAACGCCTTCCGGGAGGATGTGGAAGAGGCATTGCGCAGCGGCATGAACGACCATTTGGCCAAACCGCTGCAGCTTAACAAACTTGTGGATACTTTGGTCAAATATCTGAATTCCTATCAGGCAGGCAATTAGTGTCCCTTGATTTGAGCAGCATAGAAAACTATCTCTCAAGCTGCCGGGATCTGGCCCGGCAAAAATTCGCCTCGTATCGAAACATAACAGATCTGGCCCGGGCGGAAAGAGAGATAAACCGCTATCCCGGCCTGGAAAGCCTTGTTTTTCCCCGCCACATCCGAATTTTGGAGGATCTGGTCAGCCAGGATGAGCTTAAAGCGCAGGTTAGAAATGTGCTGGACGGCAAAGTGCTGTGGGAACATACCTGCGCCGGCGAAGCCACCCGCCTGGGATTGGGCGCAAAATATTTAATCATTCCTTCCCGCCATTTGAATTCCATGTTTATGGGGAGGGACGCGGAGATACGCCAGCCGCTCACGGTCAGGCCGGAACAGCTCAATCACCTTAACCTGGGGCAGCGCCACATGCTGCAACTGGCCTGGAATATCCGGCAGTTGGCTTTAAGCTTGAGCTATGACTGCAAACTGGCCTTGGCAAAACAATATCTTTTGATTACCGTCAATCAGCACAGCGGCTGGGAGATCGTGGAGGATTTTGTCCGGGCGCGGTTTTACGGCTTTTCCCCGGAGCGAGTGCTTTTCATGATGCAGCACAGCTTCCCCGGACTTAAGCCGGACCGCGCCGGCGTATGGCAGATAGACGAATCTTCTCCCTGCCGCCTCCATAACCACGGGCAAATGGTCATGCAGACCACCATGGACGGGCAGATATTCACTCTGCCCGACCGGAGAAATCCCGTTTATCTGCGCTGGGAAGAATATCTGGCTGTTCTGGAGGCCATGACTGACAAAGTATCCTTTAATATTGAAGACCTGGACTATTTGGACAGCCCCTTGGACATATTGTCCCTGGCTGCCTGCGCCAATCTCGGCCGCCAGGGGTATCAGATGGTGATGGAAGTGGTCATGAACGATCCCCTGGCCCCCATTAAAGGAGGAGCCTGTTATTACGACCAGAACCTGGGGCGGGATGTGATTATAGAATCCTTTCAACTGAGCGGAGTTGAACCGAAAGATATCACCTGCCTCAATAAAAACGTCAATCACTATCCCAATCCCGGTCAGGCCATAAAAAAAGTAAAGGCTAAAGGCCTGCCCATGCCCATAACTGTCAAGGAAGAAAATCTTTATTTTCAGCCTGTGCAGGGTGATATCAATTTTCTGGTTCCTACCGCTTTTGTCCGCCGCCATGATCTCAGTCCCATCCGCTCCTGGAAATCCGGCCGCAACACTCCGCAAGCCCTTGAGTTTATGCTGCGCCAGGAACTCCGGCCCGGATTCCTTAAATGGGCGGGAGAATTAACCGGCCTTATTTGAATATGGAGATTTTCCAGGTAGACACGGTCTTGAGCCAGGTTCCCCAACCTCTTACTTATCTGGTGCCCGGCAATCTTGTCCCCCTGGTTCAGCCTTTACGCAGACTTTTAGTTCCTCTGCGTAACCGCCAGGTTACAGCCTTTGCCCTGAGCTGTCCGTATCCCGCTCCCGATCCGGCGCCGGATCTGAAGCCGTTAAACGACGTGCTGGATGATATCCCCAGCCTGCCTGCCGCCATGCTGCCTTTTTTCGCGGCCGCGGCCAGCTATTATCAGACTCACCTGGGGCGCCTGCTTGAGCTTGCCCTGCCCCCCGGCCTGGGCAAGCTGGGCGTTTCGGGCGGCGGGATCAAATACCAGGCTTTGATCAGCCGTTTGCCTCTCCCTTCTCCTGTGGGCCTTAAACCCCAGGCCGGACAGCTGCTGGATATTATTGACCGGCACACCCCCATTTTTCTGGACGCCTTAAAAAATCTGTTCCCCCGCGCCTCCTTCTGGCTGCCCCGTCTGGAGGAGGCTGGGCTGATCAGAATCAGCGCGCGCGCGCGGGGATATGATTTGACGGAACAGTGCATTATCAGCCCTGAAACTCCGCCTCCTGTTCTCAGCCCTGAACAGACCCTGGCTTTGGAGGGCGTCAGCCCGGCTATCGTCCAGGGCCGCTTTCAGAGCTTTCTTCTTCACGGAGTTACCGGCAGCGGCAAGACTGAAATATATATGCGCGCCTGTGAACAGGCGCTGGCCGCAGGCAAGGGGGCATTGCTTCTGGTTCCGGAAATTGGCCTGTGTTTACGATTATATGCTCTTATGCAGGACCGTTTCGGACCCGGACAGGTGGCAGTGCTTCATTCCGGCCTCACTCCCGCCCAGCGCCGCCGGCAATGGACGCTTCTGAGCGGCGGCCAGGCCCGTCTGGCTTTGGGGGCGCGTTCCGCCATTTTCGCTCCTCTGGTCAATCCGGGAGTTATTTGTGTGGACGAGGAGCAGGATGAGGCTTATAAACAGGAAGACCGGCTGCGCTACAATGCCAGAGATCTGGCTTTACTGCGGGGCCGGGAACAGTCATGCCCGGTCATTCTGGGCAGCGCCACCCCGGCTGTGACCACCTGGTACCAGGCCGGGCAGGGCCGCCACCGCCTTCTCAGGCTGAACCGGCGCATCCACGATACTCCCTTGCCGCGTATGGAGCTGATTGATTTGCGCTCCACTCCGCAACTGTACGGCGGCTTTCTGAGCCCCCGTCTCCATCAGGCCCTGCGCGCCAACTATGCCGCGGACCGGCAGGCTATCCTTTTTCTCAACCGGCGCGGTTTCGCCCCGGTCATGCTCTGCGGCCAGTGCGGGGAAAAATTAATCTGTCCGGCCTGCTCTTCAAGCTTCACCTGGCATCAGGAAGCCAAGCGCCTGGTCTGCCATTTATGCGGGCGTACCCGTCCCTTGCCTCCCTGCTGTCCCAACTGCCGCGGCCCGGCGGAAAAATTCCGCGCCCTGGGCCTGGGTACTGAAGCGGTAGAGGAAAAATTGCGTGCCCTGGAACCCCAATGGCGGCTGGCCCGCCTGGATCGGGATACCGCCGCCGCCCCTGCCCAGTTGGGAAAGATTCTGCAGCGGATGATTGATAAAGAAATAGACGTACTCATCGGCACCCAGATGCTCAGCAAAGGACACCATTTTCCCTATCTGACTCTGGTGGGGGTGTTAATGGCTGACCAAGGACTTAATCAGCCCGACTTCAGGGCCGCGGAGCGGGCCTATACTCTGCTCACCCAGGTAGCGGGCCGGGCCGGCCGCCGGGATGAACAGGGGTTGGTGCTGGTGCAGTCTTTCAATCCCCATCACCACGCCCTGCGGGCAGCGCTTAACCATGATGAAAAATCCTTTTATCAACGGGAATTACAAGAGCGCCGGGACCTGGGTTATCCTCCTTTCAGCCGTCTGATCAGTCTGCGTCTGGAAGCCCCGCTCGAAAAAACCGCTCAGGAGATGGCCGCGCGCTTGCGCGCCCATCTCCTGGGGGCCGTGGAAAAATTACAATTAAAAGCTCAGATTTTAGGCCCCGCTCCCGCCCCGGTTGTCAAAGTCAAGCATCGATTCCGCTACTATCTGCTCATAAAGGCCGGGCAGGCTAAAGAAGCGGCCGGCATCCTGCGCCTGGGCTTGCACAACTTGGGTTCTTTACCCGGAGGAGCGCGCTTGGCCATTGATATTGATCCGTTGCAGTTTTCCTGAGATTCAGGTATAAAAATTTATGAATTATATTAAAAATTTTATTTTACTGAACCGGCCCGCAAAATCGGGGGCGCGTTTTTTTGTCCGTCTTTTAAGCTTAAGCCTGCTTTTGCTGGGGAGCGCCGGCCCGCTTTGGGCCCAGACTTCTCTCACCGGCTTGTGGGTGGACAGCCGCACGGGACGTGATTTCTGGGAAATAGAAGGCAATGAACAGGGGTTTCGCTTCACCGCTTATGGCGGCAACCCCTCATCACCCCGCTATCTGAGCCGGGGCGTGGCTTTATCCCTGCAAGCGGGCCACCTGAACGCCACCGTAAGCGATCTGCCCGGCCGTTGCTGCGCGCAGCAGGGGCGCCTGTCCATTCAGGTGCGCAGCCCCAATCAACTGCAAGTGGAGGGATCTTTCTGGAACCTGAACCAGCCGGAGGAAGAGGGGCAGCAGGAAAGCTTCACTCTAACCCGCCTGGGAACGGAAAATGTTTCATCCCCTTCCCCGCCGCCTATAATTGATTACAATCCTTCCCCTCTGCCGGAAAGCGGGCATACCTCGCCCACCTGGGAGGGAAGCTGGCAGGGTGACGGCTGGGCTCGTTTTTTTATCGCCCGGGAAGGCGATACTTTAAAAATGTTCTGGTATTACTCGCCTCAGGCTCCTTTTTTCGGTTTTTATCAGCTGGATTCTTCCGGCCTGAAAGCCGAAGGCACAGCCCTGGCAGAGACAAAAAGTCCGGGCAATACTTTTTACCGGCATGAATTGCGGCTTGATCCTGACAAGCTCAATATTGAAATTATCTCCCGCCGTCTGGCCGCGCCTCTGGAAGACGGCCGCTGGGTAACCTGGAAGAACAACCCCGGCAACAGCATCAGCCTGCATAAATTAGACGATGACTTGCCTCTTCCCGAACGAACAGCGCTGGAACAATGGTTCCGCCGCAACCGTCCCCAGGACATTTTCGAGTCAACTTTGCGCCAGGCGGACCGGGAAGGCGCCCTTTTAAAAAGAGAACATGAATGAAGGGGTTACGGTTTCCGGGTGAAAACCATCGTTTCAGAGTCTCCTTTGCTTATCCATAGCAAACGCTGCCCGGAGACGGTCAGAATAAATTCCTCATAACCCACGCTCAAAACCAAAGTATTATCCTCCGGGGTTTCTGAAACCACTGTAAAGTTAACCACTCGATCTTCCTCATCTTCTACCCCCAGCGCGGTTATGGTGCTTTTATCCGTGTCGATCATAATACCCGTATTTTCCATATAGCGGCGCAAATCGGCCGCCCATTCGGGATCATTGTTAATGGCTTCCTGAATTTGCGGATTTTCCGCTGCGCTTTCATCAAAAGAAAACAGCCAGGTGCCCTGTAATTGCTGTAAAGGGGAAGTAGAAGCACAAGCGGACAGGCCCAGCAGCAGAGCCAAAAATAACAAGCCGTTTAATTTTTTTATCATAAATAAACCTCCTGAATGTTTATTATTGAATAGTATATCCAGCCTGACTGGGACGCAAGGAAAATTTTTGTTGCCGGCCTTGCTTTTTTCCCGCCTTCAGACCGAAAGAGGGCCAGGAAAAGGCATAAGGGATGATTAAGTGATTCACCTGCCATATTTAGGGGTTAAACGCAGCCCTTCCTGTACCCGCCAGGCTTGCCAAGGGCCGGGCAAGGGCAGGCGTTTACCCCGTCCCGCGCCCAGCAATTTAAGCATTTGCTCCACATGTACGGCCAGAACATGCTGACCGCACTGATAGATCAGAGCCAGACAATGCCGGATAAAGCGCCTGGTCTGCGCCTCATGCCAGGCCGGGTCCGGACGCAGCAGCCAATGAACGCCTTCCCGGCTCAAGCGCAGGGCAGCCGCTTCCTGACACCACTGGCGCCAGAAATCATTTTCCAGAGCGCAGAGAGAGGCCAGACGGGACATGGCCTCCACCGCGCGGGGATTTATCAGATCTTCTATGAGGGGCATAAGATTATGGCGTACCCGGTTGCGGGTAAAACGGGAACAGGAATTACTCTGATCTTCCCGCCACTCCTGTCCCTGACGGCAGAGAAAGGCCCGCAATTCCCGGCCGCGCAGATTCAGCATGGGCCGCCACCAGGGCGGGCTGAACGGGCGCATGGCCGCCAGACCGCCAGGCCCGCTGCCTTGCAAAACCCGCATGAGCAGGGTTTCCGCCTGGTCATCGCCATGATGGGCCAAAGCAATCCAATCCGCCCCCGCTTCTCCGGCCAGAGACAGCAACCCCTGGCGGCGGGCTTGACGGGCGGCCAGTTCCGGAGAGATTGCCGGCCGGGCCGTAACCTCCACTTCTTTGCCGTAATAAGGCAAATTAAGACGGCCGCAAAGTTCCCTCACAAAGGCGGCGTCCTCTCCCGCCTCTTCCCGCAGCCCGTGATTGATATGCCCTACTGTCAGCCGCCAGGCCGCCGGACCTGCTTTTTGCAGCAAAAGCAAAAGCATGGCCACGGAATCAGAGCCGCCGCTTACCGCCGCCAGAATGGAAGAGCCATGAGCAATGGCGGAGCTGTCAAATTTGCCTCTGAGGATTTGCATAAAATATTTTAAGATCAAAGCTCCCGCTTACGTTTTGATTTATTATATACTATTATCAGCGGCTGGTATGATGTAACACTTAAGGAAGCGCTGATTAAATGGATTTTGCAAAAATGTCTTTTAGCAATTATGCGATTTGCGGTATTGGATTCTAAGGAAGCGCTGATTAAATGGGTCATTTGCGATCGTCATTGGTCTGATTTTTTTGTATACTTTCTTTATTCTCAAGGGAGGTAGACTATGCATCAGCCTAATTTCAGCGACATT
>JAIRYI010000016.1 GCA_031267815.1 Desulfarculales bacterium
AATGTCGCTGAAATTAGGCTGATGCATAGTCTACCTCCCTTGAGAATAAAGAAAGTATACAAAAAAATCAGACCAATGACGATCGCAAATGACCCATTTAATCAGCGCTTCCTTAGAATAACCGTTGCGACTGTTGCTCTCTTCTTCGGTATTCAGGACACTCTCAAAGCTAATTCTATGTTGGATGGAATCCGCAATCCTTTGGCTTTATGCCACCCAGCTTGATCCATAAACATTACAATATATTCATCAGGATGACGTTGCCCCACCTCTTTCAAAAAAACCGACATCGCCTCGGTGTTGGCCAAAGGCAACACCAGGCTGTCATGATGTCCATCTTGTGGGCAAACTGCCCCAAAAACATAAACATATTCCCGTACCATCTGAGCAGCAACGATTGGACGCATGGGCCGCATTGCCCAACACGCTTTAGGATCACTTATTCTTCCAAATCTGGCTTCATCCTGAAACATAACTCTTATAGGGCGGCCAGCCGGCTTCGCTTGAGCTATCCGTTCTTTGAAGTCTTTTTTTTAAAGTCCTCTCCGGCTTCCTGGTCGCGCTGGGGATGATTTTTCCTGGGGACAATCTTACGCCAGCCATGGCGATACAGTATGCGATATACTGTTGTTTTATGTACAGCACGACCGAGTTTTTGTTCGAGGGCTTTCTTGATTTCGTTGATAACGAGAATAAATCCTTTACTCGAAGCCTCCAAAAAAGAGGCAAGAAAATCTTTTTCCTCTTCCAGAGTCATCAGTTGGCGCCTTCGTCCACCTCTCTTAGGCTCAAGCAGAGCAGGCGTACCTCGGTCAATGAAGTCTTTTTGTGTCATTCGGACAGTGTTGACATTCCATCCCAAAAGTTTTGCGATTTCAGCAGTGGACATTCCTTTCTCGAGACGAAGCCATACACATAAAAACCGGCTAAATTCATGGCCTGGCCATTTCCTTTTTCTGAAATTATGTAATTCCTGGATACGGAATTCAGGGATTGGTGTGGGTGGACGCATAGAATTCTCCTTTTGATTGACATTGAGGCTATGTCGCTCTGTGGATTTGTTGAGTGTCCAGCTAACGCTTGCGCAGAAGTTAAAACTGTTAGCAATTACGTTGCAAAAGCAAATGGCGGCCACAGTGCAGTAAGAGAAATTTTAGAGTATCTGTTGGCAATGCAAACGTGAGATTGAATGTAAACCATAGGCTCCCAACATCTACCCGCTGTACACCATCTCTCCGTCCAGAAAAGTTTGCTCCACTGTTATATCTTTAATTTCATTTTTATCGGCTTTAAGCAGAGACCGGGAAAGAAGCGCCAGGTCAGCCAGCTTGCCGGCCTCCAGGCTGCCCTTGATTTTCTCATCAAAACTGGCGTAAGCGGAGTTATAGGTGAACAGACGTATGGCCTCCATAACCGGGATAGCCTCGTAAGGCCCCACGCTAAGTCCGGTCTGGGTCATCCGGTTTACCGCCACATGGATATTCAGGAGAGGATTGGCAAAGGTGACAGGGCAGTCGCTGCTGCCGGCGGCGACAATGCCGTGCCGGGCAAAAGAGCCGGCCGTGAACATGCGGTGAGCGCGTTGGCCGTAGTTGCGCACATAGCCGTCGCCAAATTCCCACAAAAATACCGGCTGGGGCACGGGAATAATTTCCATGGCTTTTATGCGCTTCAGCAGGGCCGGGTTGACAATGCCGCAGTGTTCAATGCGGTGCCGGTGACCGGCGCGGGGATAAGCCAGCAAAGCTTTTTCATAGGCGTTCAAAATCATGGTTACCGCCCGGTCTCCCACCGCGTGGGCGGTTACCTGATAGCCGGCCCGGTGGCCGCGCAGCACCATATCGTCTATATAGTCCTGGTCCAGGCTGAGCAGGCCTCTGTTGCCGGGCATACTGCTGTAATCCTCCAGGGTGGCGGCGGTGGGACCGCTGCTGCTGCCGTCGATCATCATTTTTACTGGGCCCAGTTTCAGGCGATCATTGCCGAAATTGGTGCGAATGCCGGAATCGATATAGTGACTGCTGAAAGATCCGCTGTCTCCGTTCAAAGAGAAGAGCATGGCGTAAATCCTGGGTCTCAATTTTCCTGTTTCCACGGCGGTTTGCAGGGCTTTCATCTGCGCGAAGCCGTAGCCTCCCGCGTCATGCACGGAAGTTATGCCTTCAGAGAGCAGCATATTGCCCGCTTTGGCCAGAGCGTCGGCCATCTCGTGTTCCGAGGGAGCGGATTTGCCGGCCGTTTCCATAAAGGCGGCTTCAAACATCACCCCGTTAGGCCGGCCGTTGCGTTCCCCCACCGGCGCGCCCCGGATGGAACGGGCTTCCGGGGAAACAGCCATCAGCTCCAGGGCTTTGCTGTTAAAAGCGCCGATATGATTGCACACTCTGACTAGAATCACCGGATGCCCGGGTGCCGCTTCGTCCAGATCAAAACGGTCGGGATGGCGGTTTTCCGCCAGTTTGGAGTGATCATAGCCCCAGCCTCTGATCCACTCGCCTTGGGGAGTGCGGGCCGCTTTTTGCGCGATCAGGGATTTAAGCTGGGCAATGGAGGTCACGCCCGGCGGGCGGCAGTCAATAGCCAGGGCGTTATTCCCCCGCATTTGCAAATGCTGATGGGCGTCTATAAATCCGGGCAGCAGGCTTTTACCTTTGAGATCTATCAGCTCAGTTTGCGAGCCTATATGCTCCCGCGCCTCCCGGCTGCTTCCGACAAAGGTTATCTTGTTGCCCTTTACCGCCAGGGCCTCAGCTGTCTGATTCGCCCGGTTGACGGTTATAACTTCCCCGTTAATGAATACTTTGTCCGCCCGCCCCATGGGTTTACTCCTTGTGGGTTTACTCCTTGACTATAGTGAAGACGCCGTTTAATATGCATAAATAGCCGCTAATTATACCTCCGCGGCCCCATATTGATCAATGCTCAGGTATTATATTGGCAGATATTATAAGGGTAAATTATTTTCAGGAGCATATTGTGTCTTCTTCTTCCGCTTTAATCTTGAATATAACCGACTTGAGCAGTAACGGGCTGGGGGTGGGCAGATCCGGCGACGGTTTGGTTGTAATGGTTCATAACGCCCTGCCTGGCGAGACCGTGCGGGCGCGCCTTACGGAACAGCATAAAAGCTACGCTGTCGCCGTCTGTCTGGAAGTCATAACCACCTCGCCGCAGCGGGTGGAAGCCCCCTGTCCTTATTTTTCCCTGTGCGGGGGCTGTCAACTGCAGCATTTAGACTATGAGGCGCAGATCCGGGCTAAAGCCGCCTGGCTGCTCAAGGCGCTGCGCGCCTTTGAGCCGTTGCCGCCTTTGCGGATAATACCATCCCAGCCTTTTGCTTACCGTCACCGCCTGCGTTTGCACCGGGGAATTGACGGCGGCCTGGGTTTTTATGTCCGCTCCAGCCGGGCGCTGCTGCCGGTTGACAATTGCCTGCTGGCTGTGGACAGCGCCCGCCGCTCTTGGGAAGAATTGAGCGTTTTTGATGTGCCCGGGATCTGGGAGCTTGAACTGTTGGCCGGAAAAGAAAAAGAGGAGTTGGCCGTAAAAATTTTCGGGAAAAATTCACTGCCGCCGTTTTCCCTGAACCAGCCGTGGCGGGTCAGCCGGCCGGGAGAAGACCCTGACCTTGAACAGGGGATAGTTTGTTATCAGCGGGACGGTCTAACCATGCGCGCTTGGCCGGGGGTGTTTTCGCAAGTTAATTGGGAAGTTAATGAACATCTGATCAGTCATTTGCGCTCCATTCTCTCTTCTGATTGGGACAAGGGCCCGGTTGTGGATTTGTTTGCCGGCAGCGGCAATTTGAGCCTGCCTCTGGCCCATGCCGGAGCGGAAGTCTGGGCGGTGGAAGGAGACAGGCATGCCTGCCGGATTGGCCGGCGTCTGGCGCTGACCAACCGGCTGCAGTGCCGTTTCGTCAATCAGCCGGTAAGCAGGTTTTTACAGAAAAACAAGATTAAAGGGCAAACGGTGATCGCGGATCCTCCCCGGAGCGGAATGAAGGACTTGACAGCGGTGATTTTGCGGCAGAAACCGCGCCTTCTGGTCTATATTTCCTGTCATATCTCCGCCCTGGCCCGTGACGCGCAAACGGCTGCCGCCGCCGGTTATGTCCTGACGGATTTGCTGCTGCTGGATATGTTCGCTCAGACCAGCCAGGCGGAATGTCTGGCGGTGTTCAGGATGTGATGTTTATTCCGGTTCATTCACACTGTTTCTGAACAGTTTGGAAGGCTTGAAATATACGATTTTGCGGGATTGCAGGGCTATATGGGCGCCGGTTTGCGGATTGCGCCCCGCGCGTTCTGATTTGGCGCGGACGCCCCATTTGCCGAAGCCGCTCAACAGCACTTCTTCACCGGCCATGAGTCTGTGCTTGATAAGGGTAAGCACCGTCTCCACTGCCTGGCCAGCGTCGGCTTTATTTAAAAGTCCCTGCCCGTATATTGCGGCCACAATATCCGCTTTAGTTAAAGCCATCTTGACCACTCCATTCGATTTTACTTAGTGATACATGATAATTATTAAATGTGGTTACGGGAACGGACTATCTGCCGGCGCTGGCGGCGCAAACTTTGGCGCTGTTTGCGGCGTTTGCAGTCTGAAGGTTTTTCATACCAGCGCCTTTCCTTTAACTGGCGGAAAATTCCTTCTTTGGTAAGTTTGCGTTTCAAAAGTTTGATGGCTTTTTCCACATTGTTGTCATGCACAGTTATTTCCATTAACTATCCCCTGCTTTCTTGAAAATTTTTCCTCTTCGCAATCATGGCCTGAAGTATGCATGAGAGGTAAAATGTGCTTAATATACCTTTTTGTTTAAATTTTGTAAAGGATTATTAAGGACTGTCATGGATCTTTTTCCTCAAACCTCTCCGCCGCCTCCCATCGGGCACGCTCCTCTGGCTCAGCGTATGCGCCCCGCCACCCTGGAAGAATTTGTGGGCCAGAGGCAGTTATTGGGGGAGGACAAACCCCTTTACCGGCTGCTCGCGGCTTCCGAGCCGGTTTCCATTATTTTTTGGGGGCCTCCGGGTACGGGTAAAACTACTCTGGCCCGTATCCTCGCCCAGCGCTGGCAGACAGCTTTTATGGAATTTTCCGCGGTACTGAGCGGTGTGGCCGATATACGCAAAGTCGTGGAAGAGGCGAAAATATCTTTGCGCGCAGGCCGCCGGACCCTGCTTTTTGTGGATGAAATCCACCGTTTCAATAAAGCCCAGCAAGACGCGTTTCTGCCTCATGTGGAATCAGGCATAATTCATCTTTTGGGCGCCACCACGGAAAATCCCAGCTTTGAGCTGATTCCCGCCCTGCTGTCCCGGGTGCGGGTGCTGGTACTCAACCCTCTGACGCAGGAGGAATTGGATCTGATTTTGCAGCATGCTCTTGCCGATAAGGAGCGGGGATTGGGTGAATGGGGCATAATGCTCACTCCTCCCGCCAGAGAGCATTTGATCAGCACAAGTTTCGGCGACGCCAGGCGCTTGCTGGGCGGCCTGGAGGCGGCGTCGCGCATGGCGCCGCTGGGGCCGGAAGGCAGGCTTATAGATATCCGGGTGGCTGAAGAAGCCATGGGCCGGAAAGCCTTGCGCTATGACAAAGGCGGAGAGGAACATTATAATCTTATCAGCGCCTTGCATAAAAGTTTGCGTGGTTCTGATCCCGATGCTGCTCTCTACTGGCTCAACCGGATGCTGGAAGCCGGCGAGGACCCCCGCTATCTTCTCCGCCGCATGATTCGTTTTGCCAGTGAAGATGTGGGGCTGGCTGATCCTTTCGCTTTGATTCTGGCTACCGGAGCTTGGGACGCCTACGAATTTCTGGGATCGCCGGAAGGCGAACTGGCCTTGTCCCAGATAGCGGTGTATCTGGCGCTGGCGCCAAAATCCAACGCCCTGTATGTGGCTCACGGCCAGGCACGGGAGGACGCGAGAAAATTGGGTCCTCTGGAAGTCCCGCTTGCTATCCGCAATGCTCCCACCGGACTCATGCGGAATCTGGGCTATGGCCGCGGCTATGAATATCCTCATGATTATCCTGAGGCCATGGTCGGGCAGGTATATTTCCCCCGGGAGTTGGAAAATAAAGTCTACTACCGGCCCGGTGAACAGGGGCGGGAAAAGCTATTGGCCCAGCATTTGCGGGAAATAAGACGCAAAAGAAGAGGCCTCGCCAAGTCCGGGCAAGACTGTGACCGGTAAACTGGTTTAGTTGGGTCCGGCAATTTTTTCCGTATAATTTTGATTTCTATGTTCCTTCCCTGGCCTACAGTCTGGAGCGTCCCAATATGGAATATGTGATGAATCAGGACGACATATATTTTAGCCGTCATATTTTCGATTCACCGGAGCAGGCGCTTGGTTTATGGAAGGCCCTGACCCGGTCCGTCCGCCCCCGGCCGGGGGCGGTTTAAAGATTGCGGCTGATTATAATAAAGATCCCTGTTAAAATCATAAATGACTGTCTGTTTTTGTCGGAAAAACGTGGCATTCACGATTGGGACGTTTTCAGATACTCACGTTGTATGCGGACATAGTCCTCTACTTCGTCGATTACGCCCTCGGTTCCCGTCAAATGAAACGGTTCATAGCCGTCCTCAATAAAACGGAGAATGCCGTACTTGCGGTCAAGATCAACGAAGTCAGACGGGCTCAGGTTGCCTTTCCGCATATAGGCGTGGGCAATTTCGGTTTGCAGATGAGCCACTTGGTTTAGTTTCACAGTTATTCCTCCCTCCAACGCTCCCAGTCGCTGCGTTGTTCGGCTTGGAGCATGTCATAAACATACTCTGCGCTTTCAAGGTAGAGTAGCGAACCTTCATCGAACAACAAAGCGTAAGTTTTGCTCTGCATAAACTTTTGCAACGCCTCGGTTATCTCAATGCCGGAATCTTTCGCGAGCATGTCGGCGGCATCGGCGGCAATGGCGTCAACGCAAAGCTGGGCTTTTGACTCTTTCATTTCAACTCATTCCTCCCCTTGAATTTTAACAGACCCGCTGACTTGTTTGTACCGAAATAATATTGCTCCGGTAAATTGTCCGGCTCAAGCATCTGTATGAGCAAGTCGAGCGCTGCGTCGCTCAAAATCGCACCGTTCGCCGCGTTCATCACGGCGCGGATTGAAGTACGGGTGTCATCGTTAGCGGTCGGCCCGATAACGATGTCGTAGTTGTGCCGCCGAGTTCGGCTCATACGGTTTTGGATGATGAATTTCAGCCATTGGCGGTCGGCTGACGCAAATCGTTTTACGTTTAGTTTTTCCATCTCCCGCAGGTCGAATTCGTAGATGTAAACGAATACAGTACCCACTCAATTTGCCCGGTTCCCGGCAAATTGTTAAGCCTAACTTCGCTCGTCTGCCGCGCTCCCTGCGGGTCGCTATTTTGCGGTCTTGCAGACAGCATTTTGCTCCTATCGGAGTAAAAAATACTATCAGAGAAAAGAATAACAGAGGGCGGGATTGCTCCCGTCCTCTGTCGTGTCAGCTTGCCGTTCGAAGTTGTTCCTTCTCCAGGAATTGCAAGCCGCCAGTCTAAGAACCATTGGGGCAGGTTCACGCATCGGACGAAAGTAGTCTCTATCAAAATTTTTAATTCGGCCTCATTTTTTTTCGAAAATTATATATAAAGAGATGCCTGTTTTTGTATGCCCTACTAACTTTTTACACAATCTCCAATAATTTCCCCTCCTTTGCACGCTCCTGCATTTTCAAATATAATAAGTCCACATATTTTTTTAATTCTAAGCTGTCTTCCAGCGTTGCTTCCTTTAGAATATACTGCAACCGATTTTCTAATTCCTTTAACTGTCTGCTAAATTCCATAATGTTTTCGGTAGCTTTTACAAATTTTTCAATATTTTCAGGCAGCTGTGCGTGATAGGCGGACCCGTCCTTATTAAGGATTTGCCGGCCGATTTCTAATAATTCCTCATAAGTTAGTCCAGGGCATAACACCGTGACAATTTTAAGCCGCAACTCTTCGCTTCCCCAAAGGTTGGGATATTTCAATATTTTTTGAATATGCGCTTGTGATACATTAACTTCTGCGGCCAATTTAACCTGAGTCATTCCTTTCTCACGCATTATATGCCGAAAAGCAGCGTTAAAGTAATGTTGCCTATCTGTTATTTTCGGAGTTTTTTTCATTTCTAAATTATAAATAATAATTGTAATTTTAGCAAAAAATAAAATATTACAACTATTAGTTTTTATATTGCATAATATAACTATTAGTTGTATTGTATGATCATGAAACGCTTAACCCAGACCGATTTAGCAAGACTTACAAATAGAACGCAAGCGCATATTAGCGCAATTTTATTAGGTAAAGTTCGTGCCGGCTATGAAACGGCGGAGATCCTTTCTAATATAACCAATACGAATATATCCCTGTGGATAAAAGGCTCGGCGCAAGAGCGGCAGGCGGCATTTTTTTCGTGGGCAATCAATGGCAAAAGCTAATACATCAAGGAGACCGGTCAATGACCATATATTTCGAGCGCGACATCCTATCGCGCAATTCAAAATTCCAGATAAAAATTATACAATTTTTATCTGGAATTGGAATTAAACGCCTGTTCAGCCTTGTCTGTTCTTGGGCGGTTCTGTTCCTGCCCGGCGCGGCTCTGGCCGCGCAAGCCGGCCAGGTGCTTTCCCTGACGCCCGGCGCTTTCGCGGAACGGAATGGGGTAAAAATTCCTCTGGAGCTTCAGGCCGGGATTTTTGAAGGCGACGCTCTGGTCACGGATGCCAGCGGCCGTTTGCGGGTGCTGATGAGCGACGACACGGCCCTCAATCTGGGGGCCAACACTGCGTTCACCATTGAAAGCTACACGGCGGAAGGGGATAATCCGGCCTTCACAGGACACATGGCCCATGGCCTGTTGCGGGCGCTCACGGGCAACATCACCGCCCTCAATCCCCAAGGGTTTTCCGTCACCACTCCCGAAGCCACAGTGGGCATCCGGGGCACCGTCATCACCCTGCGTTCGGCCAACGGCAGAAGCACGGTTTTTGTGGAAAACACCATGCGTCAGGTTGTGGTTAACGGCGTGAACGTGCCCACCGGCAACAAAATAGTCATTGCCCCGGGCTTTCCCCCGGCGGTTCAGCCCATAGCGCCTCAGGACCGCCGCGAGATAGGCCGGGATCTGGCCGCCGCCGGGCAGATGCCGGTTGCGGCCGCCGCGCCTGAACCGGGCATGGCGGTTGCGGAGGCGTCTTCGGCAACGCTGGCCGTGCCCGCGGCTCTGGCCGGGGCAGGGGGGCCGGCTTTGACGGCTCTGGCGCTCAATGACATGACTACTCTCAATGGCATGACTGCTTCGCCAACAATGCCGGCTCCGGCAATGCCGGCTCCGGCCACAGGAACCGTCACCGGCGCGCTGACAACCTCCCTGCTCACGGCGGCGTACGCCTGGAGCGGCAGCTTCGCCTTTGACGTGGACTTAAACAGCGGCTCCGTAGCCAACGCCTCCATGAATCTTGCCGGCACGCTTGGGCAGGACCTGGACGGGGGAGGTTACACACCTTTGGGGACAACCATAGACCTGTATAACGGCGGCGGCAACGTAACCGGCAACAATTTCAGCATCGCCGGTTTTAGCGGAACGACCAACTGGAGAGGGACGACATACCCGGCAGAAGCGTACAACATGATCGATCCGACGGATTCATACCGAGGACCTTATGCGGCCATGGACGGCACCATCTCCCGCTCCGGCGCCAACGCTTCCGTCAGCGGAAATTATATCATCAACGCCCCTGGAAGCTGGTCTACCGCCATATCGGGCGATCGCGGAACCTTCACCGGCAGCGGGCAGTTGCAGTGAGGGCAGAGTTGTTGGGCGTTCATGGGCCAATCATCTTTAAAGGCGTGATTTTGTCAAAGAACGTAGGATTCCACTTTGGCGGGGGGGATATTTTTCAGCACTATCCGGGCTGTGTCGGGCTGAAAGCCGTATTTGCTGAGAGGATAGCGCATCCACCAGGCATAGGTGTATTGAATAAAAGAGCCGTTTCTTTTTTGCAGAACCGTTTTTACTTCATCCAATATTTCCCGCACCGAATCGCCTGGCATGATGCGCAGAGGCAGGGATGAAATTATGCTGCTGACAGGGCGTTTGGCGTCCAGGCGGTCCAGGATAAGGCTCAAGTTGCGGGCGTCTTCCATAAACAGGGGTACGCCCGGACAGCGGCGTTTGAACACATCGGCAAAGCCGGAAGATATTTCCACCGCCAGCAAGCGCTGGGGGTCTACTCCTATTTTAAGAAGATTTTCGGTAATAACGCCTGAGCCGGCGCCTAAGTCTACAATAAATCCGTCGCTGTTCAGGCAACCGGCTAATTTGAGCATGGCGGAAGTCAGGGCTTTGCTGCTGGGGCAGATGGAGCCTACATGAGACGGCGCCTGGACAAATTCTCTGAAGAAAGAGCTGACGGTCCTCACTTTGTCCCAAACAGAGAGACAGTGATTATAAACCGGGTGAGTACAGATTAATTTAAACAAAAATACTCCTATATTTTTATAAGAGCCAAAATTAATTCCAGTTCGTTGAGGCAATTATTATGCACGCGGTTGATTTTAACAATAATAAATTACAATAAATTGCGCTTTGGGGGAAATATAGTTTTTATTTCAGCGCCGCTACGGTCCCGAACCTGCCCGCATCCCCCCGCCGGTGCGAAAAGAACCGGTCTTTTTCACTTTTAGTGCATAACCCGCTGAAGCTTAAGTTAGCTCTGGGCAGGCCCTCGTTTATTAACTGCCAGGCGGTTATTGCCCATAGGTTGAAATAATTTTCCTTTACCGCAAACGGATGCATAATATCAGGTAATTCTTTGCGATAATTGACGAATTCACCGCAGCAGGGTCCCAGGGAAGGAGCGATGTAGGCTTGAAAAAAGCGAGGCGCGATGTCAAAGCGCCGGCTTAAAAATCTAAGGGCTTTTCCCGGCAGATTAAGAACATTTCCCCGCCAGCCCACATGAAAATTGCCGGCCAGACCGGGAGCGGTCAGAACCAGGGCCTGACAGTCAGCTTGGCGAATAAGAATACCCAGGCCGGGCGCGGTGGTAAATATGCCGTCGGCTTCAGGCGGATTCAGGCGGCAGCTCAGGTCAGCTTCGACTATCCGCTCTCCGTGTACCTGACGCAGCCAGACTATATTCTCTAAACCCAGGCTTGTTTGCAGGCGGGCCAGATTGGTTTCCAGGCAGGCAGGTTCCTGTTGAGAGGAAAGATTGAATTCCTCCCCCTGTTCATCATAGCGGCCGGTCACCGCGCAGCTTATTTGCGGAGCAATATCCGGACGCAAGGCTATTAAAGGCATGATTAATCCTTTTCCGTGCTTGCAAATGATGACCGAAACGGGACAAGTATAACATTTCCCGCGGCGGGGCGCGATGTATCACCTTTTTTCTTGTATTTTTTTATTAACATGTTATCATTAGACATTTTGCATGATGTTTGTTCTCTAATTCATAAAATAAACAATTGCCCTCAGTCCGGGATAGGGCGGGGGCGGAAGGCGCGGTGAGAAACGCCGGCCCGCAAATTGCGCAGGGGGATTTCAGATTGTGATTGAACAGGGACTGTTGCTTACGATAATTGGGATGGTCATGGTTTTTGTGTTTTTGCTGACCCTCAGTTATGCCCTCAAAGGCTTGTCTTTGTTGATTAAAATTTCTGAAAAACATCTCACCGCGCAAGTACCCGTACCCGCGGCCTCTCCGGCCGCGGCAGGCAAACCCAATCTGCCCGAAATAGCCGCCGCTGTGGCGGCGGCCAGTGAGTTCCTGAAGAAGTAAAATCTGCGCGATTTAATATAATTTAAGGAAAAACCATGAAAAAGATTAATTTTATGGTAACCGCTTTTCGCGATGGCTTCCAGTCTGTTTATGGAGGCCGGGTATTCATGAAAGATTATTTGCCTGCGCTGGAAGCGGTGCGGGACGCCGGTATTATGCACATAGAGTCAGGGGGCGGAGCCATGTTCCAGAGCCCGTTCTTCTATACGGGCGAGAATTCTTTTGCCAACATGGAACTGTTCCGTAAGACCATGGGCGCTGACGCCAATCTGCAGACTCTGGCCCGCGGGGTCAATGTGGTGGGCCTGGATAGCCAAAGCAGCGATATCATAGCCCTGCATGCCCGCCTGTTTAAAAAATACGGGGTAAGCACGATCCGTAATTTTGACGCCCTGAACGACGTCAATAATTTAATTTACAGCGGCAAATGCATTAAAGAGGCCGGGTTGCGTCATGAAGTGGCAATAACTATGATGTCCCTGGCCCCGGGATGGGACAAAGACAACAAGGTGCATAATCCGGAGTTTTACGCCTCAGTATTGCGGGGCATAATCAATGCCGGCATTGACTTCGATTCGGTTTGTTTCAAAGACGCCTCGGGCACCTCCACTCCTTACACTGTCTATAAAACCGTCGGCCTGGCCCGTAAAATACTTGCTCCTGAAGTTAATATAACTTTTCACACCCATGATACCGCCGGGACGTCTGTAGCCTGTTACCTGGCGGCTGTCCGGGCGGGCGCCAATACGGTGGATTTATCTTTATCCCCGGTGTCGGGAGGTACCGGCTCCCCTGATGTCATCACCATGTGGCATACTTTACGCGGGTCTGATTTCAGTCTTGACGTTGATATTGAGAAGGTAATAAAGGCGGAGGAAGTTTTTAAAGAGTGCATGAAAGATTATTTTTTGCCGCCGGAGGCCACCAGCGTTGACCCCCGTATACCTTTTGCCCCCATGCCCGGCGGGGCGCTTACCGCCAATACCCAGATGATGCGCGACGCGGGCATATTGGACCGCTATGAAGAGGTGTTCAAAAATATGGGCGAATGCGTGCGCCGGGGCGGATTCGGCACTTCGGTGACTCCGGTGTCGCAGTTTTATTTTCAGCAGGCCTTCAATAACACTATGATCGGCCCCTGGAAACGGTTTGCCGAAGGTTACGGCAAGATGGTCTTGGGCTATTTCGGCAAAACTCCCATGCCGCCGGATAAGGAGATTGTAAAAATGGCCGGCGAACAGTTGGGCTTGCCTCCCACTGCCCGGCCGGTGCTGGAATTGAATGACGCTGATCCCAAAAAAGGCCGGCAGGCGGCGGAGGCCGGCCTGCGGGCGGCCAGGCTGCCCGTAACTGACGAAAACGTGTTCATCTGCGCGGCCTGCGGGGAAAAAGGGATAATGTTCCTGTTGGGGCAATCTGCTGTCAGCGTGCGCAAAAAAAGCGATTCGGAAACAGCCTCCGCGGAGACCGGCCCGGCCTCCGCTCAAACCCTGGAAGTCACGCTTGACGGCAGTAAGTTCAAGGTGCGTCTGGAAAACGGCGCCGCTTTTGTCAATGGCAAGAGCTATAAAGTGACGGTCAGGCCGGAGGCGGCGGGCGCGGCGCTCCAGGCTCCGGCCCCCGCGCCGGCTCAGGCCGCTCTCGCCGCGCCGGCGGCCCCGCCCGCGCCCAGGCCGGAAGCTGCGCCTGCCCCGCGCCAGGAGGCGGACGCGGAAAATGATGTCCGCTATGTTACCTCTCCCTTTCCGGGAATGGTTTTCCGGACCCTGACTAAAAGCGGCGAAAAGGTGGAGGAAGGACAGGTTGTGTTTATTCTTGAGGCTATGAAAATGGAATCGGAAATCATTACCCGTAAAAGCGGTGTGATTACGGTCAGAGCCCAGCAGGGCGACCAGGTTCAAACCGGTCAGATTCTGGCTGAGATCAGTTAGGAGGCTGGTTTATGGAGATGGATATATTTTCCGCCGTTGAGAAACTGTGGCTCAGCACCGGGATTTCCGCCATTACCTGTTCCCAAATTATTATGCTTCTGGTGTGCATGCTGCTTTTGTGGCTGGGGATTGCGAAAAAATTTGAGCCTCTTCTTTTAGTGCCCATTGCTTTTGGCGGGCTTCTGGCCAATATTCCCTTGGCCGGCATTACCGATCCGGAAGGGTTTTTGGGCATTATTTATGAATTCGGCATTAACGGCGGCTTGTTTCCTATATTTATTTTTATAGGCGTGGGCGCCTTGACCGATTTCGGGCCTTTAATCGCCAATCCTAAAACCGCCCTTTTGGGGGCCGCGGCTCAATTCGGCATCTTTACCACTTTGATCGGCGCTTTGATTCTGGCCAAGTTCGGCTTTAACTTTTCCATCCAGGACGCGGCCAGTATAGGCATAATTGGCGGAGCTGACGGCCCAACCGCCATATACCTGACCAGTAAACTATCCCCCCGCCTGCTGGGCGCGGTAGCTGTAGCCGCTTATTCCTATATGGCCCTGGTGCCGATCATTCAGCCGCCCATTATGCGTCTGCTCACTACCCAGAAAGAAAGAGCCATTGTCATGAAGCAGTTAAGGCCGGTGAGCAGGAGGGAGAAAATTATTTTCCCCATTGCTCTGCTCCTGCTGTGCGCGCTTTTTCTGCCTTCGGCCGCGCCTCTGATTGGCGCCATCACCTTTGGCAATCTGCTGCGGGAGTGTATGGTTACAGACCGCCTTTCCCACGCAGCGCAAAATGAATTCATCAATATCGTAACCATGCTCCTGGGCCTGGCGGTGGGGTCCAAACTGGCTGCCGACCGGTTTTTACAGGTGGAAACCCTGGGGATATTGATTCTGGGGGCAATAGCTTTTGCCGTGGGTACAGCCAGCGGCGTACTCCTGGCCAAGTTCATGAATTTGTTCCTTAAAACTGATAAAATCAATCCTCTTATCGGAGCGGCCGGCGTCTCCGCCGTGCCCATGTCCGCCCGGGTGGTAAACATAATGGGACAGAAAACCAACCGCCGCAATTTTTTGCTTATGCATGCCATGGGGCCTAATGTGTCGGGGGTAATCGGTTCAGCGGTGGCGGCGGGGATTTTATTGGCCCTGCTTATGTAGCAGACCCTGAAAAAGCCGCAAACGATTTTTTCAGGGAAGAAAGCTTGCCTGCCGGCGCCGCTTGAAAGCGGCCGCGAGCCAAGTGAATTGCGGCAGATCCCTCACCGCGCCCGTTCTGTGGTTATATCCCGGCGCAGGCTGAAGTCGTGGAAATGCAATATTTCTCCGTCAGGGCCGCGCCCTTCCAAAACAGAGCCGCCGTCGGCCGTTAAATTGGTGAGCGGAATATCGTTGCGGCTGACAAAACATCTTCCGCTGCCTAGTATCTGGGCATAACTCTCCCGGTTTTGCGCAGCCCTGGTTATCTCCTGCAGCGCCTGCCGGCTCTGGCAGGCTACCTGATTAGGGCGCAGATAGATTCTTTCCCGCGTTGTCTCCTCCGGCGCGGGCGAAAGGGGAGGGGAAGACTGGGGCGCTTGGGGAACGGAAGAGGCAAACCAGATCAGGCTTGTGCCCACAACAGCTGCCAGCAGGCCCAGAATGATCCGGCGCGGCCAGCCTTGCAACAGTCCGGTCCATTGCCCCGGAATCACTTTGCCGCCGGCCTGATCTCTGCCCGGGGAAGGGTAAGGAGTTTTCTTTTTGGCCGTCCGGGCCGCTTTTCTGTTTTCCCTATCCATCTTTTTTTTCTGTTGTTCCGCTTCTTTGCGCGCTTTTTCCTGGGCGTTCTGCAGCGCTTTCAACCCGCGTTTGACAATGGATTTTATATCATCGAGTTCCATTTTGTTGTCAGTGCCGAGCTTGTCCATGGCCATCACTTCCAAAAGCCCGCTCTGGATCATGCGCAGATAGTGATTGAAAATAACTGTCTCGTTCTCATCGAGAAATCCTTTATAAAGATTCAACCCATCCCCTTTTGCTTCCGCGGCTTTCGCTTTCTGCAGGCTGGGAGTTTTGCAGTAGGGGCATATTTCACCTCTTATGGGCTGGCCGCAATTGGTGCAAAGGGGCATGCGTTTTCCTTTTTGGATCTCTGCCTCGTCAACTATGGCATCGGGCAGGGGCGAGAAAGCAAATTATATATTCACTGCTTTCAATGATAGAGATGCGCCGGGGCGGCGGCAACATAAAAATGCGGTTTTGTTCCGGGTTGTCTTCTGAATATGGGTCGCGGATAGGGCCTGTATAGCTGATTATCAATAAATAGTGGGCGACAATGCCTGTCTTTTGTATAATTGGATTTCCTAAAAAATTTGGCACTAGAATTACTAAACGGACATTAGCCGTATGATGGGAGTGGGAAATGAGACTAGCTTTTGCGGGCGCTTCAGGGGCGGGGAAGTCAACCCTTATGGCCGCTTGTGGGGGACGCAAGGTTTTGGGGGCGCCCAGGAGCAGAGAGGAAGCGGGTCAGGCGGTATTGACCGTGCCTGACGGCAGGGTTGAGGCGCTGGCCGCAATGTTCAATCCTCAAAAAATTACTTACGCCCAGATAATTTTTGTGGATCCGCCCATGCCTCCTCTCCGGCCGGAGGATCCGGCCGCCCGTTTGCCCGGGGAACTCCGGCAGGCTGACGGTCTTATTATGGTGGCGGCTAATTTCCCGGGGAGTCTCTGCGGCGGACCGCAGGAACAAATTGACAGTCTGGAACAGGATTTAATTTTAAATGATCTGATCACGGTGGAGCGCCGTCTGGAACGTGTGGCTCAGGATAAACAGCGTGGCCGGAGCCTGGACAATGAGGAATTGGGGCTTCTGGAAAAGGCCAGGCTGATTTTGGATCAAGACAGGCCCCTGCGGGAAGAGAGAGTGTTTGCCCGTCATCCCAAACTCAAAGGTTTTGCCCTGCTTTCCGCTAAACCTTTATTGGTGGTGTTAAATAACGGGGACAACGACACTTCCGCGCCTGTCCTGCGCCTGCCCGAAGGAGTGAAGGCCCAGCCCATAGTGGTTAGGGCCGGGCTGGAAGCGGATCTGGCGGAATTGGAAGAAAAGGAGAGGGCGGAATTTATAAGCGGCTATGGCCTGAGCGGCACGGCTCTGGATCAGCTTATTGCCGGAGCTTATCACGCTCTGGACGCCATCAGTTTTTTTACGGTGGGTTCTGACGAAGTCAGAGCCTGGACTGTGGACAAACAGGCTCCGGCCGATGTTGCCGCCGGGGTGATCCACTCTGACCTGCAAAAAGGTTTTATCAGGGCGGAAGTCATGGCTTACGCCGATCTCATGGAACTGGGCAGCGAGGCGGCGGTAAAAAAAGCGGGGCGGTTTAAATTGGCGGGCCGTGATTACGCGGTGCAGGATGGGGATATATTGCATGTGCGCTTCAGTGTATAAGCTAAACCGTCAGATTACCGGGGCCGGCCGGAAAAAGTCTTGGCGGCGGATGACAAGTAAGGAGGACTGGCAATTATGAAATCAAGACTGCCTACCGTATTTCTGGTATTAGGCGTGCCTTTTATTTTACTGGTATTGTGTTTTGGTTTTTATAACCGGGTGGAACCCAGGATCTTGGGGTTCCCCTTTGTGTACGGCTGGATATTCGGCTGTCTGTTCATATCATTTTTGTGCATAGGCGCAGGCTGGCTGATTGATCCTAAAAGCGACCGCAATATCCGTAAAGCGCGGGAAAAAGAAAAAACCGGCAAGGCCGGGACGGCTGCTTGAGAGCCGCGCTTGGGAGCTGCCGTCAGATAGCAGGATTGTCTGCGGCCAAGCTTAAAGAGAGTATGTTTTCATCGCGCTATTATGAGGAATAAACGATGGCGGTTATAGTTGTGGGGCTTATTTTGGGCTTATCCCTGCTTTTGGCGGTAATGTCGCGCCGGGGGGCGATCAGAAACTCCATGAGCGATATTATGGTGGCCAGCCGTTCCTTCGGCGCGCTTTTGCTTTTTATTGTGGCGGTGGGTGAAACTTACAGCGTGGGAACCATGATCGGGGTGCCGGGCGCGATTTACGCTCACGGCGCTTCCTACGCCATATGGTTTATGGGTTATATGTGCCTGGGGTTCAGCGTGGGTTATTTCATCAATCCCATGATTTGGCGTCTGGGCCGCCTTTCCGGCGCCCTGACTGTCGCGGAAGCGTTTCGCTGGCGCTGGGGCAGCCGTTCTCTGGAGATTCTCATCGCTCTGCTCTGTATTATTTTTCTTCTGCCCTGGGTGCAGATCCAGTTCGCCGGCCTGGGCATTATTATCAAACATCTGGGCTTTGACATAAACTATGGCGCGGGAATATTGACAGCCACAGTGGTGGCTTTTCTTTACATTGCCATTGCCGGCATCCGCGCCCCGGCCTGGGTCAGCCTTTTGAAAGACTTTCTCCTGCTTTTCGCTATGGTCATAGGCGGCCTGGTGGTGGCGGCCAAATTTCCCGGCGGGGTAGGTGGGATTTTCAGCGAAGCGGCGCGCCTGTTTCCGGAAAAGATAGCGGTGGAAACCGTCCCTCTCACTAAAAATGTGACTTTCATGATCTCCACCATGATTTTTCAGGCCATGGGAGTGTGCATGTTTCCTTTGACCTTTCAGTTTGTCTTTACCGGAAAATCGGAAGATACGGTGCGCCGGAATCAGATATTCATGCCTCTTTATATGTACATGTATCCCTTTCTTATCCTTACCGCCTATTTTGTCCTGCTTACGGCCGGCGGTTTAAGCAATCCCGATGAGGCGTTCATGGTCCTGGTTTCCCAAAATCTCCCCTCCTGGCTGGTGGGCATGGTGGCCGCGGGCGGAATACTCACCTGTATTCTGGTGGCGGCCCTGTGTTCCCTGCTCATCGGCGGCCTGCTGACCCAGAATATAATCGGCCTGTTTAAACGGGATTTGTCTTCCCTGGCGGCGGTGAACATTACCCGCTTAAGCACCGCCCTGACTCTTTTTGTGAGCGCTATGCTGGCCATTTACCTGCCCGCGCTTATGCTGGGCATCAATAATTTCGCTTATTTCGGGCTTACTCAAATGTTCCCGGCGGCCATCTGCGCTTTTTTTTGGAGCCGTTCCACCAAACAGGGAGTCTTTGCCGGCCTGGCGGTAGGGGTGGCTATGGTGTTTATTCTGGTGGGCGGCAAGATTGATATCTGGGGAATTAACAAAGGCTTTATAGCCCTTATGGGCAATGCCATAGTCACGGTTGTGGTCAGCCTTATGACCAAGCCTGACGCCGTTACCGAAAAAAATAACCGTATTTACCGCGAATATGATCCCAGCGCGGACATACGCGGGGAAGAAAAAGCCGGATAATTGGACTATTTTCAGGCTATGTTATTGGGACGCAGATAGACGGCAAGCAGATGTTCTCCGCTTTATGAAATATCCGGGTTAGCGGGATTATTTGCCCGCCATGATCCAGACCCCGTCCCAGTCCGGGGGCGGGTTGGCGGCCAGTTCCCGGGCCCGTCCGGCATAGAGGCTGTACAGTTTGCTCTCAGGGAACTGTCCGCGCAGAGCCTCAGCCATTTCCGCCGCCCGGCTGAAATGGCCCGCCCGGTAACAGGCGTGAGTTTCTTCCCATGTTTCCATCTCTTCCCGCTGCCGGGCCGCTTCTTCCCGGCGCAGGGGATTATACACCGGAACCGGCCGGATCTTGCCCTTGACCCGGATGGTGTCCAGATAGCGGAAGGCGAAAGCATCGCCGCAGGCCCGCATGGTGTCGGCGCTGACCACCGCCCCCACTCCGTAATGAGGGCAGAGTCCCTCCAGGCGCGAGGCCAGGTTAACGCTGTCCCCGATCAGGGTGTAGTTGACCATATCCCGCGATCCCATGTTGCCTACATAGGCGGGGCCGCTGTGAACCCCTGCTCCAATGCGGATATCCACTCCGAATTCCGCGCGCAGGTCTTCATTTAACAGCACTAGCCTTTCCTGCATCAAAAGCGCGGTTTCCACCGCCTTAATCTGGTGTTCCGCCACTTCCAGGGGCGCGTTCCAGAAAGCCATCAGGGCGTCGCCGATAAATTTGTCCATAGTGCCTCCGTGTTCCAGCACCAGGGCGGTCATAGGGGTGAAATAGCGGTTGAGCAGGGCCACGATCTGCTGAGGGGAGAGTTTTTCCGAAATAGAGGTGAAGCCCCGGATATCGGTGAACATGATGGAGAGATCCCGTTCTTCCCCGGCAAACAGATCGCCCCGGGTTTTGGTGATGCGTTTGACGACTTCCGGAGACACATAGCGGGAAAAAACGCCGCGCAGGTGTAATTTTTGCTGCTCTTCCTGCCAGAAACGCAACAAAAGAAGAAAAGCCCCCAGCATGGCGGCGGTGAGGACGAAATATAAGGGCGAGACAAAGATCCCGGCGCTGAAAAGACGGCGGGAAATGATAATGGCGGCGGCAATGAGCGCGATGACGGCCGGAAGGTAAATCCTGGGCCGGGAGAAACCGAAAAGGACAGTGGAAAGAATGCCGGTCAGGGCAATGCCCAGGACTTGCAGGGCCGGAGTCCAGGGAGGAATTCTTATGGCGTTGCCGGTCAGCATAGCGTCCAGGGCGGCGGCGTGTACTTCAACTCCCGGATAAAACTGATCCAGGGGAGTGGCCCGGATATCCAGCAGGCCGGGAGCGGAAGTGCCCACAAAGACTATCCTTCCCCGCAGATGATCCGGGGAAACGCCCCGGCGCAGGATTTCTCCCGCGCTGAAATAAGGATAAGTCCGGCGCGGCCCCAGGAAAGGCACGCGCATGGCCCCCTGGGGGCTGACCGGCACGGCATAGCGGCCTATGCGGATCGTTTCCAGCCCGTAAGGCCCGGCCTGCGCCGTGATGTTGCTCAGGTTCAGCCCCAGCATCAGGGAGCGCAGGGCCAGGGAAGGATAGATTCTGTCATTAAGCCTGATCACCAGAGGCGTCTCGCGTACGATTCCGTCCAGATCCGAGGCCACATTGACAAAGCCCAAAGGAGCGGCGGAACGTAATTCCGGCAGGGGCAGGACCGCGTTTGAGGCTGAAGGCATAAGAGGTTTATAGTCAACCGCTCCGGGCAGTTCCCGTTCAATCAGGCTGACGGAAGGCGGAGGCGGGTTATCGGAGACAGCGGAGATTCTCTCTGATCCGGCGAAGGATGCGTAAGCTCCCAGCACCGCCGGAATTTCTTTCAGGGTACGGGCCAGGAGCCGATCATAATCATAAAGCTCCGGAGGAAGCCCCACAAAATCAAGGGACACGGATTTATCCCGTTTCAGGTAAGCGCGCATGTGATCCGGAGAAGAGCGGTCCGGCTCGGATAACATAATATCCAGGCCAATGGCCGCCACTTCATACTCAGCCAGAATTTGCAGCAAATCCGCCATCAGATAGCGGGGCCAGGGCCACTGGCCGTATTGGGCCAGGGATGCTTCGTCCAAATCAATAATAGCCGGAACCGGCGAAGGCGAAGGCGCGGCCCGCAAAGGCAGCAGCGAATCGTAAACCTTCAGGTCCAGGCGGGCCAGGAGAGGCGGCTGGGTAATGTACAGGATCAGCATGGCAGCGGTCAGAACTCCCCCGGCCGCAACTGTTGCCAGATGGGACAGGCGCAAGGAGTTTTTCACCGTTCCCAGCCGCCTTGCGGGTCCAGATTGTCGGGGAAACGCCCGTAGATGGGCAGGATCAAATCCTCTATCTCTTCCATGCAGGTCACCATAAAGGGGTCGAAATGCCCGCCCGCTTCCTTGCGCAGTAAATCCAGGGCCTGGGCGAAAGTCCAGGGTTTTTTGTAACAGCGGGGTGAAACCAGGGCGTCGAACACATCGGCAATGGCGGTTATGCGCGCGGCCAGGGGGATATCTTCTCCGGCCGGATATCCGCCCTTCACCTGGGGATAGCCGCTCCCGTTCCATTTCTGATGGTGATGCAGGACAATGTCATGGGCAAAGGCGGCAATGTCGCCGGAATCCTCGCCCAGGATGGAGGCTCCGATCCGGCTGTGCCCGCGCATGAGAGCGAATTCCTCATCGCTCAGTTTGCCCGGTTTTTTCAAGATGAGATCGCTGATGCCCACTTTGCCGATATCATGGAGCATGGCGGCCAGGCGAATGCGGCTTTTTTCATAGCGCAGGGTGTCGGGGGAAATTCCCCGGCGTTCCGCCCATCTCTGGTACAACTCGGCGGCGATGGAACCCACCCGTTCGGCATGGGGGCCGGTTTCCGCCGGGTCATGCACTTCGGCCATGCGCAGGAGGCTGTACACATGGCGCCGCTCCTGGGCGCTGCGGGCCAGGATTCCGGATGCTTCCCGGGCCAGCAGGCGGGTGTTGCGCATCATGTCGGGAGTAAAAGGTCCGGGCCGGCCGCTGCCCGGATTCAGGCTGTTGATGAGCTGCAGAACCCCGCTGACCTGGCCCCGTTCCCCAATAAAGGGCAGAACCAGCATGGAACAGGTGCGGTATCCGGTGTTGAGGTCAAAGCTCTGGTTAAAACTGTAGGGCGCGTCCGCGGGTAGGTTATGAACATCGTCCAGTTTAAGGGTCTGGCCGGTGCTGGCCACATAGCCGGCAATGGAATTCACGGAAACAGGCAGGCGCACGCTGGCGTAAGCGTAGCGGTAGGCATTGTCGGCAGAGAACAGGCTGTCGTTGTGGGTGTAGCTGAAAACCAATTCCCTGCCTTCACGCAGAAAAATGGTGCCGGCGTCGGCGTGGGTGATTTCCCTGGCTTTGGTCAGGATCAAGTCCAGGATGGCGCTCTCTTCCCGGTAAATAGACAATTCATCCAGAAAATTGAACAGCCAGTCGCTGCCTTGACGGATGAAGGGAATGGGGCCGGAGGGCATGAAACGCATGCCTTCCTTGGCCACATAAATTTTTACCGCCGCCGCTTCTTCCAGGTTTTGCAGGGTTTGATCCAGGGCGTCCAGTTCCTGGTCGCTGCGCGACGGGTCATGGTGGCAAAGCACCAGGTTGCCCACCTGGCTCTTCCCGGCCGCTTCCACCCAGTCTTCCCAGGCGGAATGGCCCCAGCCAGGCTGATAGTCATTGCGCCCGTAAGTGGCGTCCACCACCGCGATATCCGCGCCCCGCAAAAATTCCGCGGCTTCGGCCCGGCCTTCAGGGGTGGGGGGGATTTCGTGGTCGCCGCTGTAGACAAAGACCGAACCGTCCGCCCGCATCCGGTAGCCCAGGCCCCGGCCGGGATGGCGAACGGCAAAAGGCAGGATTTCTTCTTTCCCCCAGGCCAGGATGACTGGCTCGCCGGGGTTGAGGGCATGTAACTGAACTTTTCCCTTCAGGGCGCTGAAGGGCACGGGGAACAGGCCTCCCTGGTAAAAATAATCGGGAATATGCCTCAGCCAATGGGGCATATAGAGGTGAGTGGTCCAGAGCGGGGAATGGAGGGGTTTGAAAAACCACAGGCCCAGAATATGGTCGGTATGACCGTGGCTTAAAAAGATATGACATTCCCCGGCTTCAGGCATGGCCGCTCCGGCTTCCCGCAGGCGGGTTCCGGCGTCGAAAAAAACGGGCGCGCCGCCGGCGCGCACTTCCACACAAAGTGTGTTGCCGCCGTAAAAAGCGTTTCCCGGGGAAGGGCTGGCAATGCTGCCGCGCACGCCGTGCAGAATGACTTCCATAGGCTTTTTCCCTTGCGTTAAAAAGGTATTTTAAAATAATCCGGCAAAAATAATAATTTCAAGCCCTGCCGCATTAAGTCATCATCCGTTATCCCCGCTAAAGGGGACGGCTTGCCGCTAACCGGTCACCGGATATTATCGCTGAAAGTGCCGGAATCAATATTTCCCACTACATTGGCATGCACAGCATATGTGCCTGACGCGGTTCCGCCCACCGCCACAACGTTCGCGGTTACCGTCATGGTGGTAGGCGGGTAGATGCCTGTTGGAGGGTCGGTGATAGAAGAATAGTAAGGAGACGCGTTAGTACCGTAACGCGTTATTCCGCTGAAGTTTCTGATGTCGGTGGTTCCGCCGGCGACCAGATTGCCGGTTCCGCCGCTCACAGCAAAGGAGTTAAGTATCGAGGTTGGTAGCGAGCCTGTTCCGACTTCACTTCTCATCCACGCGTTAGTAATGCTCCCGCTGGCTAGATCCACATCAAAGGAATAATCCGCGTAATTTATAGTGCCTCCTGCTAATGCGGCAAAGCCTGTGAGGGGGTTGGAAATAAGAGTCCCTGACACAGTTCCGGTGGTGGGAACAGGCGGCGCGGGCGGCATGGGCAGCGCCGCCTCCGGGTTCATCATGTCATTGAGGGCCAGGCCGGGGAGAGAGGTATCCTCAGTGGCTTCCAGAGTAGTGAGGGTGTTCAGGAGGTCAGGCCCAGGCCCGGCTATTGGCAGGCCCGGTTCGGGCGCGGCCGCGGCTGTGCCCCTTCCCCCGGCAAAAGCCAGATCCCGGCCCAGGTCCCGCCGGTCCTGGGGCTGAATAACTTCAATGGCCGGAAGCGCGCCGCTTTGGTAAATCACCGCCTTGTGGCCGCTGGGGGTATCCACCCCGTTGACCAGCACCTGACGCAGGGTGTTTTCCACATAGACCGTGCTGACCCCGTTTTGGGAGCGGACGCTGACAATGGTGCCCC
>JAIRYI010000007.1 GCA_031267815.1 Desulfarculales bacterium
TGGAGCGGCGGCTCCGGGAAGGTTCAAGGTCTGGCCTACGCGCAAATTGGGCCGGTTGTTGAGGCTCGGGTTGAGGGCATAGATCTGGGCCACCGTGGTGTGGTTACGCTGGGCGACCCCGCCCAAGGTGTCGCCGCTCTCCACTTTGTAAGTGCTGGCGGCGCGGGCGGCAACCGAGGTTTGGGCCGGAGCGGCGGCTCCGGGAAGGTTCAAGGTCTGGCCTACGCGCAAATTGGGCCGGTTGTTGAGGCTCGGGTTGAGGGCATAGATCTGGGCCACCGTGGTGTGGTTACGCTGGGCGATCACGCCCAAGGTGTCGCCGCTCTTCACTTTATAAGTGCTGGCGGCGCGGGCGGCAACCGAGGGCTGGGTTGGAGCGGCGGCGCCGGGAAGGTTCAAGGTCTGGCCTATGCGCAAATTGGGCCGGTTGTTGAGGCTCGGGTTGAGGGCATAGATCTGGGCCACCGTGGTGTGATGGCGCTGGGCGACAGTACTTAAGGTATCGCCGTTGCGCACCCGGTAACTGGCGGCAGCCCGGTCGCTGATTCTGGCCGTCCGCTGTTCCGGGGTCAGGCCGGCATAGGCCTGGGTCATCTGGGCCAGGGAGCCGGGGGGGATTTTGAGGGAATACATACTCCCGGGCGGAGTGGCGGCCAGTTTGAGTTCGGGATTGAGATCCAGGAGAACAGAGCTGGGAATCCCGGCGGCTTTGGCTACCGCGGCCAGGGAGACGGTGGGATGAATGTTCATTTCCTCATATTGCAGCGGCGCTTCATACTCGACTTCATCAAAACCGTATTTTTCCGGCTCTTTGGCGATAATGGCCGCGGCAATCATCCGGGGCACATATTGTTTGGTTTCCTCAGCCAGAAAATCCTGATCGCTTTGGCTTATATTCCAAAAATCCCTGGCCTGATATAAAGTCAGGGCTTTGCGGACTTTGTTTTCCCCGGCATTATAGGCGGCCGCGGCCAAATACCAGGACCCGAATTCGCCGTAGAGAAATTTCAGATACTGAGCGGCGGCATGGGTTGCTTTGATGGGATCCCGCCTTTCATCCACCCAGTTGTCCACCCGCAACCCAAAACGCCGGGCAGTGGCCGGCATGAATTGCCAGGGCCCGACCGCGCCGGCGTGAGAGGCGGCGGTGTTGGTGAAACCGCTTTCAATCAGGGCTATGTAAAACAGATCGGACGGCAGGCCGTATTCCTGGATGATATTGCGCATCACAGTATAATAACGCCCGGAACGGTTGAGGTAGCGGGTGAAACGGGCCGGCATTTTAGTTTGATAATATTCGATGAAAAACTCCACCCGCTCGTTGACGGTTATGGGAAAATCCCCGGATACGGCGCCCTGGCCCTGCCGTTCCAGCCGGGACAGATCGTTTTCTCCCAAATCATCCAGTTCCTGGAGAATGCGGGCTTCTATTTCCGCCCGGGAAAGATTCCCGTCGGCCCGGGCGCCGGCGGAATAAGGACGCGCCTCCGGGCCGGATTCGGTTACGCAGCCTGCGGCCAGCAATAAAACACCGCTCAAGAGGATCCAGAAAAGTGATTTTGCAAACATAATTCGGTTAGTCCTATCGGGTTGTGCCGGACGGCAATTAACGTGGCTTATTCCAAACAGCTAAAATATATCAGCTTTCACTGAAGCTGTAAATAAGCGGGGCGAGCGGAGGGACGGCTTTTCCGGAGGCTCCAGGCGCTCTCCCGGACTTAAGAGCGTGTTCACTTTAAGTGTTAACACACGCGGGCTTTGGATTTGGCGCGCAAATCCAAAGCCCGCGCGATGCTTACCAGGCGGGCGCTTTACCCCGCCCTAGGGCAAGCATCTCAAGCGTATATGCTCCAGGGTTCAGGATGAAGGCTTGCTTTGTGAGGGGCGGAGCAGTAAATTTAAGTTTATTTTGCCGGCCTGTCGTTTTCAGGCGATTTAAAATCATTTGTTCCTAATGAGCTTCCTATGAGCTTTAGAAATTATTAACCCATGACTTATGTCAAGTTTTTTTCGAAATTGTTTTTCATCTTCCTGGCGCTGGCTCTGACGCTGACTCCGGCCGGCCTGCGGGCGGAGCCGGCGCCCCGCTTGGAGATCATTTCCGTCCCGGAAGATTATCCGCCGGACGGCTTTGGTATAAACCCTCCGGAAAACGCGGCGCCGCCGAATCCGGTGAAAATGGGCGGAGACGGGAGAATGGAGAGCCTGGCTCTGGCCCGGCAGCCTGCCGCGGGGGCGGCGGGGCGGACGCAGCTTGCGGACGCCGGAACCCGGGAACAGAGACCCGGAGAGCCTGGTCAACATACGGAAGAAGGAGAGGCGGCCGGCTTTTGGGAAGGCCGTTCTTTAGGGATCATTCTGGTTTTGGTGTTTGCGGGCGGCATGGCCCTGAATCTCACCCCTTGCGTATATCCTCTTATCCCTATAACCATAAGTTTTTTTGTCAACCAGGCGGCCAAACGCCGCTCCCGTTTTACCGGAGTCCTGCTTTACTGGCTGGGCATGGTGCTTATGTATACCGGCCTGGGCCTGCTGGCTTCTTTGAGCGGGGGCATATTGGGCCAAGCCTTGACCAGCCCCTGGGTTATCATAAGTTTAGCGGTCATCCTTCTGCTTTTGGCCAGCAGCATGCTGGGGCTGTGGGAAATACGCCTCCCCGCCCGCCTGAACCGGGCCGCTGCGGTCAACCGCGGCGGCGCGGGCGGGGCTTTGTTCATGGGCCTGAGCGTGGGGATCCTGGCCGCTCCCTGTCTGGGTCCTTTTGTGCTGGGCCTGATGACTCATGTGGCCGCTGACGGACGCTGGTTCTATGGGGCGCTGCTGTTTTTTGTCTTTTCTCTGGGCCTGGGCCTGCCTCTGACCGTGCTGGCTTTTTTTTCCGGAACCATTAACCGGCTACCGGGAACAGGAGAATGGATGGTGTGGGTGCGCAAATTATTCGGCCTCATTTTAGTAATGATGGCCATATATGTGGCTATCCCTCTGTTAAACGATCTGGTATTTGCTGTTTTGATAGCCGTTGCCGGGATAAGCGGAGGCCTCTATTTGGGCCTGGAGAAAGGAGGAGGAGGTAACTTCGTGAAATTTAAACGAGTTATAGGTTTGGGGATCATGGTTGCCGCGCTTGGTTTTGCCTGTCAGCAGGCGCCCGGCCGCCATGGCGGGCATGGGCAGGAGCTTGACTCTCAAGCGGTCTGGCACAATTTCAGCAATCAGGCCGTAGCCGAGGCTGAAATCCAGGGACGGCCGGTGCTTCTGGACTTTACCGCTTCCTGGTGTCAGCCCTGCCGGGAGATGGAAAAATATACTTTCCCTCATCCCCAGGTACAGAGTTTATTAAAAAATTTCACGCTGCTGAAAGTGGACGTGAGCAATGGCCCGCCCAGTGCGGACGCTCAGAATCTCATTGGCCGGCACCGGATCCGGGGGGTGCCCACTTATATGTTCATCAATTCCCGGGGTGAGATTATGTCCAGGTATACCATGGTGGGGTTTGTGGCGCCGGAAGAGTTTTCCCGTCATCTAGGCGCGGTACTTAAGGCCGGGGAATTAAAAAGTGATTAGAGTTCATTGTTCTAGCCGCCTTAATGGGCGAAGTGCCGGAGGCGGAAAACATCCGGGATCTGTACCTGGAAAGCATTACCAACCAGGAATTGCGATCCTGGTGTGCCAACGCCCTCGTGCCTTTTAAACGGGAAACTTTCCTGTTGCGTTACACCCAAGAAGAGGACCAAGGGACGGCTGCCGCAAGCTCTGCGCTAAAATAACAGAGTCTTTGGAAATTAGATTTATGGGCAACGCGTTTAAAGTGCGGCCCGCTTTACAAGTTTTACAAGTTTTACATGGCGCGCCGGGAAATACCAATTGAGGATTAGATATGGCTTTTCGCCTTGAGATAGGGCTTAAGCCCCCTATAACCGATCCGGGGGGGCTGAGGCTGATTAAAAAGGCCCGGGATTATCTGGGTCTTAAAATTGAAGAAGCCAGGATTATCCGGGCGCTTACCTTTGACGCCGATCTGAGCGAAGAGGAAAAGGACTTGGTGCGGCAAGAGCTTTTCACTAATCCGGTCAGTGAGGAAAGTTCATGGCAGCCGCTGGCCGGGCGCTTATTGCCGGACTTTGATTTTGTCCTCCGGGTTGGCTTCAGGCCGGGGGTCCGCGATAACGAAGGCGCCACCGCCTGTGAGGCCATGGCTGATTGCCTGGGGCGGCCTCCGGCGGAGAACTGGGCCGTCTATACCTCCCGTCTCTATGTCCTGAAAGCTCCCCGCCTGGGGCGCGGACAAATAGAAATGCTGGCCCGTGAACTTCTGGCCAACCCTATTATTCAGCAGTGGCAGGTTTATCCGGCCGGACAATGGGACCGGGAACAGGGAGTGGGGCTGATCCTGCCGGCGGTAAAATTGCTCCGTACGCCTCAAGTAAAAACTTTAATAGTTGAAAACGATGAGGATTTGCTCCGTCTGAGCGAAGAGCGCGGCCTTTTTCTTAACCCTGCGGATTTGCCGGTTATACGGGCCTATTTTGCCCGGCCCGAGGTCAGGGCGGAAAGGGCCGGGGTGGGCCTGAGCCATCCTACGGATGTGGAATTGGAATATATAAGCCAGGCCCGCTCCGATCATTGCAATCATAATACTTTTACCGGCAGGTTCCATTATTTCGACCCGGAGAAAGGCACGGGCACGGAAGTGAACAACCTGTTCAAAGTCTGCGTTAAAGAACCAACTTTAAATTTGGCCGGGACCAGGCCCTGGTTGGTGAGCCTGCTGTGGGACAATGCCGGGGTGGCCAGACTGGATGAGAATTATAATTACGCCATTACCGCCGAAACCCATAACAGCCCGAGCAATATAGAGGCTTACGGCGGAGCGGTCACCGGGATTGTGGGGGTGTACCGCGACCCTATGGGTACGGGCCTGGGGGCCAAGCTGGCCGCGGGCATATGGGGATTTTGCGTGGCTCCTTATGATTATAAAGGTGATTTGCTGCCGGCTTTGCACCCCCGCCGTCTTCTGGACGGAATTGTGGAAGGCGTGCGTGACGGCGGCAATAAATCGGGCATCCCCACTGTGTTGGGATCCCTGTATTTTGATCCCCGCTATCTGGGCAAATGTCTGGTTTTTGTCGGGGCGGTGGGGATAATGCCCCGGGAAGTGGCCGGGCGGCCCAGCCATGAAAAAACCACCCGGCCGGGCGAATTGATTTTCATGTGCGGCGGCCGGGTGGGCGCGGACGGTATTCACGGGGTTACCGCCAGCAGCGCCGAATATTCCGCCCACACTCCGGCCGGTCATGTTCAAATTGGCGATCCCTATACGCAGAAAAAAATGCACGATTTTTTACTGGAAGCGCGCGACCGGGATCTGATCCGTTTTATAACCGACAATGGAGGCGGGGGGCTTTCCAGCAGCGTGGGAGAAAGCGCCCGCTTAAGCCCCGGCGCCCGGGTGGATCTGGCTCAAGTGCCTTTGAAATACCAGGGTCTGGAACCCTGGCAGATCTGGGTCAGTGAAAGCCAGGAGCGCATGACCGTGGCGGTCAACCCGCGGGATGAAGAGAGTTTTCTGGCTTTGGCGAAAAAACACGCGGTCGAGGCCACGGTTATCGGGACCTACAGCGGCGACGGCAAGCTCAGGCTGGACTACAACGGCCGCGCCTGCGCCTATATAGATGTGGAATTCTTGGAGAAGGGCTTTCCCCAATGGGAATTCACAGCCCGCTGGCTCAGCCCGGAAATGCGCGGTTTGCGGGAACCGGTAATCACCCCGGAATCTGACTTTAACGCCATGCTTCTGGCTTTGCTGGATTCGCCCAATTTGTGCGGACGCCAATGGATTAACCGCCAATATGACCATGAAGTGCAGGGGAGCAGCGTACTCAAACCTTTTGCCGGCCGGGATCAGGACATTCCCGCGGAGGCGGCGGTAATCAAACCGGTGCTGGAAAGCCGGACTGGCCTGGCCTTGGCTGAAGTCATGCTGCCTGATTATGGCGATATTGATACTTATCACATGGTTACGGCCAGTGTGGAGGAAGGGGTGCGCCGGGTGACGGCGGTTGGGGGCAACCCTGAGCAAGTGGGAGGCATGGATAATTTCTGCTGGCCTTCGGTGCTTTATCATCCCCGGGAAAATCCCGGCGCGCCTTACAAGGCGGCCCAACTGGTGAGGGCGGGCTGGGGCTTGAAAGACGCCTGTCTGGCTCTGGGCGTACCTCTGCTTTCCGGAAAGGATTCCATGTACATGGATGGCAGCGTCCGCAGCTCGCACGGTTTGGGGGTGAGGGTGAGCGCCCCGCCGACCATGATTTTTACCGCCTCGGCGCCGGTGCCTGATCTGGATCTGGTGCAGACCCTGGAACCCAAAGTGGCCGGGGATTTGCTTTATATCCTCGGTTTGACCAAAAACGAAATGGGCGGCGGCAGCCTTTACCGCCTGCTGGGGCAGATAGGGCGGAATGTTCCTGTGAGTGATTTTACTCTTTCCCGCCGGCTTTGCCGGGCGGTCAGCCAGGGATTGAGCCGGGGCCTGCTGGCTTCAGTGGCTGTGCCCAGCCGGGGTGGGCTGGCTTACGCCCTGGCCCGCATGGTGATGGCCTCCGCTTTAGGACTGGATCTGGACTTGAGCGATCTCGCGGCTGAGGGAAAACTGAACGGCATGCAAAAACTGTTCAGCGAATCCACCGCCCGGTTTGTGGTCAGCGTGGATCCCAAGCAGGCGCCAGCCTGGGAAGAACTTTTGTCCGGCCTTCCCTGCTGCCGGGCCGGCAGAGTTGTTAAAGTTAAAAGTTTAACAGTGCGGAATGAAGGGGATCTCTTGCTGCATGTCCGCGCCGGCGCCCTGACCCGGGCTTTCCGGCGCCGTTTCGGAGGGCTGATATAATGGCTTCGGTCAAGGCTCTGGTGTTAAGCGGTTTTGGCCTTAACTGCGATTTTGAAACCTCCCATGCCCTGAATCTGGCCGGGGCGGCGGCTGAACGGGTCCATATTAACGATCTTGGCGGCGTCTCCGGCCGGGCCAACGGTCAGAAACTCGGCGATTATCACATTTTGGTTTTCGGAGGAGGTTTTTCCTGGGGCGACGATCATGGCGCCGGCGTGCTTCTGGCCAACCGTCTGGCCCGGCGGCTGCATTTTCAACTGGAGGACTTTCTGGCCCGGGGAGGCTTAATTCTGGGTATCTGCAACGGATTTCAGGCTCTGGTAAATTTGGGCCTCTTGCCTGGCCTCAAAGGAGAGCGGACGCGGCAGGCCGCTTTGCTGGCCAATGACTGCGGCAATTTTCAGGATCGCTGGGTGCGGACTAAAATAAACAGCCACTCCCCCTGTCTGTTCACCCGAGGCCTCGATTATCTGTCCATGCCGGTGCGCCACGGCGAGGGGAAGTTGGTGGCCGCTCCGGAAATATTAAAGCAAATACTTGATCAAAATTTGTTTCCCCTGCAGTACGCCGGCCGCCAGGGAGCGGGGGCGGACGGGCTTTTCCCCGCCAATCCCAATGGCAGCCTGCATGATATAGCCGGCCTGTGCAGCCCTGACGGCCGGGTGTTCGGTCTTATGCCTCACCCTGAAGCTTATTACCGGCAAAGCCAGCATCCTGATTATACTTTGCGGCGCGAGCTGGCCCGGCGAAAGGGGGAGAAATTAAGCCATGAGGATAGGGGAGCGGGAATGCTTATCTTTGAAAACGCGGTTAAAGCCGCGCGGGAAAATTTCTAATGGCAAAGCGGCAGAATTTGTGCGCCCTGCAGGCGGGGCAAAATGTGGAGGAAACTTACCTGCTCACTAAAAAAGAAATCCTTACCAGCAAAAACGGCAATAGTTACGGAGCGTTAGGCCTTAGCGACGCCACCGCCCGGATAGAAGCCAAGCTATGGGAGCGGGCGGAAGAATTGCTGCGCGGGCTGGAAGAAGGGCAGGTGGTAAAGGTATGGGGCAAGGCGCAGAATTATCAGGGCCAGATCCAGCTGGTAGTTGCCCAGATCGCCTTCAGTCCGGAGAGCAACCCCACTGATTTTATGGTTCAGGGACCCAAGGCCGGCGTTCAGTTGTGGGCTGAATTTGACAGCCTGCTTAAAAAAATCGCCGACCCCGGTCTCAAGCGTCTTTTGGGAAGCGTGTTCGCGCCTAATTTTCGTCCCCGTTTCGGGAGCGCACCTGCCGCCAAGGCCGCTCATCACGCCTATGTGGGAGGATTGCTGGAGCATACGGTCAGCGTGGGTCAGCTGGCTGTTTTGCTGGCCGGGCATTATCCTCATCTTGACCGGGATTTGTTGCTGTCCGGGGCTTTGCTTCATGATATCGGCAAAGTTGAAGAACTGGTTTTAGGCCCTCCTCTGGATTACAGCGACGCCGGCCGTCTGGAAGGGCACATTATTCTGGGGCTGCGCCGTCTGGACGCCGCCCTGGCCCAGCAGCCCGGCTTTCCCGAGCCTCTGGCCGGCGCCTTGCGTCATCTTCTGGTCAGTCATCATGGTCAGGAAGCTTTTGGCAGCCCGCAAAAACCCAAGACTCCGGAAGCTCTGGCCCTGCACGTTCTGGATGATTTGGACGCCAAGACCCAGATGGTGAAGGCGCTTGTGCTGGCCGCTCAGCCCGGCAAGAACTGGAGTTCTTTTCATGCTTTATTGGAGCGGCAAATATATTTGAAAGACGCCGCCGGCAACTCCAGAGGGGGGGCGGAAGAGGAAAAACCCAAACTGAGCGCCGGTGAATTTTCACTCTTTCGCCAGTTGGATGAAAATTGAAAGCCGTGCGGGGGCTGTTCATCACTTTGGAAGGCGGCGAAGGAGTGGGGAAAAGCACCCAGCTTGGCTGGCTGCAAAATAAATTAACCCGGGCCGGCTGGCCGGTCCAGGTAAGCCGCGAGCCGGGAGGCAGCGAACTGGGGAGCAAATTGCGCCAGATAGTTTTGCGCGACGCCATGACCCCGAAAGCGGAGCTGCTCATTTATCTGGCCGACCGGATCCAGCATGCGGAGGAAAAACTGCTCCCCTGGCTGCGGCAAAAGCAAATAGTGCTGTGCGATCGCTTTGTGGATTCCTGCGAAGTGTATCAGGGCATAAGCCGGGGCCTGGGCCAGCCTTTGGTGCGCCGGCTGCACCGCTTGCTCCTGCCGCCCGCGCTATGGCCCGGTCTCACTGTTTTGTTTGATATGCCGCCGGAAGAAGGGCTGAAACGGGCCTGCCTGCGGGTGGGGGAGAATGACCGCCTGGAAAGCGAAAATTTAAATTTCCACCGGACTGTGCGCCAGGGGTTCCTGGCCCAGGCGGAACGGGAACCGGGACGGATAAAAATAGTCAATGCTCTGGGCAGCGTCAAGGAAGTGAACAGCCGCCTCTGGGAAACAGTCCAGCCCTGCCTTCAGGCCTGGGAAAGGGACGGATGAGTTTGGATCTCCATTTTCCCGGTCTGTTGGGCCAGGATCGCGTAAAACGGCAATTGCGGGCCGAAGCCGCCAATAACCGTCTGGCCCATGCCTATCTGCTGGTGGGCGCTAAAGGCTCCGGGCGTTTCCGGCTGGCTCTAAACCTGTTCACGGCTCTTAACTGCCAGCGGCGGGAAGAAGGCTTAAGTCCTTGTTTGCAATGCCCTTCCTGTCAAAGGGCGGCCAAACTCCAGCATGAAAATCTGTTGATTCTGGCTCCTTCCCAGGAACAGGCTTCAGCTCAGATCAAAGTGGATGCTTTAAGGGCAGCTCTGCGTACCCTGGCCTTCCCTCCCCTTGGTCAAGGCGCCCGGTTTATTTTGATCCGGGAGGCCGAGCAGCTGAATCCGGCCGGCGGCAACGCTTTGCTGAAAAGCCTGGAAGAACCGCCGGCCAACAATTTTATCATGCTCTGCGCGCAGGATCCCGCCGCCTTGCTGCCTACTCTGGTCAGCCGCTGCCGCCGCCTCAACTTGCAGCCCCTGGCCCCGGAAGTCATGCTGCAAGCTCTGCGGGAAAAGGGGTGTTCCCGGATTCCGGCCCGGATTGCTCTGAGCGGCGGTTCTCTGGGACAGGCTCTGGCCATGGATCCGGAACAGATGGAAGAAAAACTGGGTCATCTGCTGCGCCAATTATTTAAAGCTGATACTTTAAATGATTTGTGGGGGCTGGCGGAAGAAGTGGCCGCAAATTTTCAAGGCGAGCGCCGGGACCGGCAGGGGCTGGTATCTTTTTTGGATCTTCTGGCGCAATATTACCGCGACGCAGCGGTTGCGCGCGCCGGGCGGCCGGAGATGGCCCTGCTGGGTCAGGCGGCTCATGATATATCTTTGGCGCGGGCGCTGGATAATTTTAATTGGGTTCGCTGCTGTCAGAATCAGATCCTGACCAACGCCCAACCGGAATTGGCGCTGACCGTTTTAATGAAGCGGTTATTATAAATCTTTGAGGACAAGGCTATGGCAGAAAAAATAATAGGCGTTCGTTTTCACCGCGGCGGGCGTATTTACAATTTTGATTCAGGAGGACTGGAACTTGCTTTGGGTCAGGAAGTGATTGTGGAGACCGAGCAGGGGCTGGCTTATGGAGTGGTGCGCAAAATAGAAGGGATAAGCCTGCTGGAAGACCATCCCAACCCTGATTTCAAGCTGGATTTGCCCTGGCAGCCGCCCGGCGGCGGGGAAGCGGAACAAGAGGGGCAAGGGGATGATGAGACCGAAGAGGATGAGCATGAAGCGGGGGATGATGATTTATTGACGGAAACAGAACCGCCCGCGGAGAAGAACCCGGCCCAGGTTCTGAAAAAAGTGCTGCGCCCGGCCAGCGAGGCGGATCGTCAGCAATTGGCGCAGAATCAGGCCCTGGAAAAGAAAGCTCTCAATTATTGCCGCCAGCGGATAGGCGATCTTAATCTGAATATGAGTCTGGTTACCGCGGAACATTACTTTGACCGCCCTAAAATCGTTATTTATTTCATTGCTGAAGAACGTCTGGATTTTCGCGAGCTGGTCTATGATCTGGCCTCTTTCCTCCATATTAAAGTGGAATTGCGCCAGATAGGAGTGCGCCATGAGACCAGACTTTTAGGCGGGCTGGGGGGATGCGGCCGGGAATTATGCTGCGCCCATGTACTCCGCGAGTTCACCCAGGTGGGAGTGAAGATGGCCAAAGAACAGAGCCTTTCTTTAAATCCCGCCAAAATCAGCGGAGTGTGCGGACGGCTGATGTGCTGCTTAAGTTATGAATTTGAAACTTACCGCGCTCTATGCCGCGATTTTCCCAAAATAGGCAAAAAAGTTAAAATCAGTCCCGAACTGGAAGGCAAAGTTTTGCGCCACAGCCCCCTGACCGGGCAGCTTACCGTGCAACTTAATGACGGACGCACGGTTACCTGCACTCTGGAGGAACTCTACGCCCTGGAACCGGCGCCCACCGGCGCCCGCCGCCCGCCCGCCCGCCCGCTTATTATGGCGCAGCCCGAGGAAGAGGCGCCTTCCCCTGTTCAGGAAGAACCTAAGAAAGAAGAAAATAAGCCCAAACGCCGCTCCCGCCGCTCCCGGGGACGGCGCCGTCCCAAAACAGCCCCCGCGGCTTCTTCCGTTCCGGAAAGCCAGCCGTGACCCGCGTTTTTAATACACCCGCGGCCCAAGATGCTGAAGGGCCGCCCAACCAAAGGCTTCTGCCGGTTTATAAGGTAATGTAAGCAATGAAAAATTTTTATTTGACCACTCCTATTTACTATGTCAACGCCGAGCCTCACATTGGTCACGCCTATACCACCATCCTGGCCGACACCATGACCCGGTTTCAGCGCCTTAGGGGGCGGCTGACCCGATTTCAGACCGGAACCGATGAGCATGGGGACAAAATTGTGGAAGTTGCGAAAAAACAGGGAGTTTCCCCGCGCCAGTATGCTGACCGCATCAGCCGGATGTTCCGCGAGATTTGGCCCGATCTGAATATAAAACCGGATTTTTTTATCCGCACCACCGATGAAGGCCATATGCGCCTGGTGCAGGAAATACTGCAGCGGCTTTATGATAAAGGCGATATCTATTTTTCCCATTACGGCGGCAATTACTGTGTGGGCTGCGAGCGCTTTTATCTGGACCGCGAATTAAAGGACGGAAAATGCCCCGATCATCAGACCGTGCCGGTCTATATTGAAGAAGAAAACTATTTTTTTAAAATGTCCCTTTACCAGAAGGCTCTCATCAGCCACATTGAGACCAACCCGGATTTTATCCGGCCGGAACGCTACCGCAATGAAGTTTTGAGTTTTTTAAAAGAGCCTCTGGAAGATTTATGCATCAGCCGGCCCAAAAGCCGTCTGGCCTGGGGAATTGAACTGCCTTTTGACCGCCGCTTTGTCACCTATGTCTGGTTTGACGCGCTTATGAATTATATAACCGGCCTGGACTGGCCTCTGGGATCTGCTTACTGTTCCTTCTGGAGCGGGCCGGAAGCGGACGCTCAACATCTCATCGCCAAAGATATCCTGAAGCCCCACGCCATTTACTGGCCCACCATGCTTATGGCCGCCGGTATTCCTTTGTACAGCCACCTCAATGTACACGGCTACTGGAAAATAAATGACGGCAAAATGAGTAAAAGCCTGGGCAATGTGGTCAAGCCTCTGGATCTGGCCCGGATTTACGGGGTGGATCCTTTCCGCTATTTTCTGCTCCGGGAAATGGCCTTTGGCCTGGACGCCTCTTTCGGCGAGGAATTGCTGGTGGAACGTTATAATGCTGATTTAGCTAATGATTTAGGAAATTTATTCTCCCGCGTACTCAATATGCTGGCCCAGTACCGGGGCGGGGTTGTGCCGGATAAGCCAGCCGACCGGAGCTTGCTCAGCCAGGATCTGGCGAACGGCCGGGGTCAGGCGCTGGCCGCTTATCAGGAACACATGGACCGTTACGAATTTCATCTGGCTCTGAGTAGCCTATGGGTTTTCATCAGCGGCTGCAATAAATATGTGGTCAGCAGTGAGCCTTGGGCTTTGGCCAAAAAGCAAGAGGCCGGAGAAAAACTGGACGCGGTACTCTATGATCTGGTGCAGGCCTTGGCCTGGATAACTGTGCTGTTGAGTCCGGCCATGCCCCAGGTTGCTCTTGCCATGGCCGATCAGCTTGGCTTTAATCTGGATCAGGCCATTGGCCTGGACGGCCATGATCTGGCGGCGCCGGGAATCAGCCTGCAAAAACCGGAACCTTTATTCCCCAGGGTTGACAGCGCCAAAGTTCAGGCCAAAACCGCCAAAGCGGAGGAAAAAGCCAGGAGTAAAGCTTCCGGGCCGGCTCCGGAAATAAATATTGATGAATTTTCCCGCCTGGATTTGCGTCTGGGCAAAATTCTGGAAGCCGCGCCGGTGCCCGGCGCGGATAAACTGTTGCGCCTGTCCCTGGATCTGGGGGAGGATAAACCCCGCACCGTGGTCTCGGGAATTGCTCAGCACTATAAGCCCCAAGACCTGCCGGGCCTGCAGGTAGTGGTTGTGGCCAATCTTAAACCGGTAACTTTGCGGGGAGTGGAAAGCCACGGCATGATCCTGGCCGCCACCGGCCCGGAGGGGGAGGTAAAAATTATTACTTTGTCTGATCCTCTCCCCCCCGGCAGCAAAGTGAGATAATAAGGCGGCAAAACGGCGGGCTTGGCCGGAGCGGGGGCTTCAAGCTTGAGCCAGGGCTTCAAGTTTAAGCAGGGCCAACCCGCGAAGTTATGGATATGGCAGAGGCAAATTCAGATATAAAGCCGCCCGGCGGCGACAGCGCCGTGGGCCTGTGGAGTGCTGTGGGGGCCTATGCCCTGTGGGGTTTTCTGGTTATTTACTGGAAAGAGCTGGGAACGGTCCCGGCTCTGGAAATAATGCTTCACCGCCTGTGGTGGTCCTTTCTGCTTCTGGTGGTATATCTGCTCTTTGTCGGCAAATTGCGGCAGAGCTTAAAAGCGCTGCGCAGCCTTCGGGTAACTTTGACCTTGCTGGGCAGCGGCCTGCTTATTTCCTGCAACTGGCTTTTGTTTATCTGGGCGGCCAATGACGGTCAAATTCTGGCCACATCCCTGGGTTATTTTTTAGTACCCATATTGAATATGGTTTGCGGACTGGTTTTATTTAAGGACAGGCTTAACCGCACCCAGTGGCTGGCGGTTATCCTGGCGGTCATGGGGGTGGCGGTGGAACTGGCTTTTGCCGGACGGCTGCCCTGGGTTTCTCTGGTTTTGGCCGTGTCTTTTACTGCCTATGGGGTGCTGCGCAAAACCGTGCCGGTGGGCGCGGTTACCGGTCTGTTCATAGAAACCATGCTCTTGGCGCCACTGGCTCTTACCCTGTTGCTGAGTATGGGATTAACTGATCAGCTTGCCTTCGGAGGGGCTGGGCACAAAATAAATACCATGCTGGCTATGTCCGGTCTGGTGACCACGGTGCCTCTTTTGATGTTTGCCCACGGAACGCGCAACTTGCGTCTCACCACCCTTGGTCTGGTGCAGTATCTCTCCCCCCTTTCCAGCATGGTGTTGGGTATTTTTCTGTACGGAGAGGAATTGAGCCTGGGCATGATGTTCAGCTTCAGTTTTATCTGGCTGGGATTGTGCGTTTACACCTGGGGCAGCCTGCGCCAGCATTACCGCTTTCGCCCGGCGGGGCGAAAGCGGTAATGCTGGCGCGCCTGATCCGGCAGCGCTCCGGTTTTATGTATCCTGCTTAAAACACCCCGTCCAGGCCGTGCTGGCGCAAGGCCGCGTCACAGGCGCCCAGATGGTAAAGGCTGTGGGCGCTGAGAAGAACCAGAACATTGGCGTAAGTCACTTGCCGGCCCATGCGGGAAGAAGCCCCTTGAGCTTCCTTGGGCAGGTCATCGTCACTTAAGCTGTCTATATATCTTTCCGCCTCCGCCTTAACCAGGGCCAGAAACTCTCCGGCCTGAGCTTGGTCAGGTATGCGTTCGGCAACAGAGCCAAGGTTGCCCGCTTCCGGGAAATAATTTTTTATTGCCTGGCTCTGGGGAGGGCGGATGAAAAAATCAATAGCGGTCAGGGCATGGTACAACTGTTGCGCCACCGGCCAGCGGCCAAAACGCGTTTCCCATATATCCTGCGGGCAAACCTGGATAAATTTGCTTAAAAGGGAAAAGGCAAAGTTAATATTATCCTGCATACTGCGCACAACTGCCTGGGACATGATAGATCTCCTTTATGTTTAATCCGGAATTCTCCGAAAGGTTTATCTTGTGAAAGATATTACAAAATTACTGTCGCGGAATAACATTTTCAGGGACGGCTATCTGTTATTATCGCACTGTGTTATAAGAGAATAGGCTTCGGGATCAAGTCCGTCGGTATTCCTCAGCTCTTTAAAATAACGGCAGGCTTTTTCCTGGTTTTCAGTTACCCCAATACCGCGGGCATAAGCCAGTCCCACATTGTAAGCGGCGCGGGTTTGTTTATAATGATCAGAACAATAGGCTCTTTTGTACCAGATAAACGCCTGCACTTTGTCTTGGGCTACACCCAGGCCCTGATCATAATAGTTGGCCAACTCATAAATTGCTTCAAAATTATTTTGCCTGGCAGCCAGGTAAAGCCACTTGAAGGCGTCTTTATAGTTTTGGCGCACGCCCAAACCCTGGGCATAGCGTTGCGCGAGAGTGTACATGGCGTCATCGTTGTCATTTTCCGCGGCTTTCTCATACCAGTAAAAAGCCTGGCCGGCGTTTTTCTCCCCATATTTTCCGTTTTCATATGCAGCTCCCAGCTGGAACATGGATATGGCGTCGCCGTGTTCGGCGGCCCGCTTATTCCAATAAAGAGCCTGTTCCTGATTTTTCTCCTTCCCGCACCATCCTCTCCGGTAGCAAGTTCCAATATGGCGCATGGCTATGCTATCGCCGCTGTTCGCCGCCATTTCCAGCAGGCGAACAGCTTCATCATGTTTATCCCGAGACAATGCCTCTTGGGCCCATCTGTGCATTCGCCTGGGAAATACGGCCTCGCTGCCGCTCATTTCCAGCAGGCGAAGGCCGGCGTCATAATTATAACTGTCAAGCGCTTCTTGCGCCCATCTGTACAGTTGCTCGGAAGACACGGCCTCGCTGCCGCTCATTTCCAGCAGGCGAAGGCCCTCATCATAATTATGGCCGGCAAATGCTTCCCGCGCCCGCTCCAGCGGCTGCTCAGGAGACGCTAACAATCTGGCAGCACTATCAGCGGCCTGAAGCGGCGCTCCGGCAATTTGGGCCGGAGTTTCATCGCTTTTAACAGAATTGCCGCCGCTGTGGTCCTGGTTTAAGCAGGCCGGGAAAAAGAGAACTATGACGCAGAGGCAGGCTAAAGCCAGCCCGGTCAGCGGAATTAAAAGGCGCGGAGAAAATTTCATATATTTATTCCCCCAAGATTTAAGGTTGCTTGCGCTTAACGGACAAATGATTCCAGTATGGCGATCATCTCTTTATTATCTTTTTGCCGGGCCAGATACAAAGGCGTGTTATTTCTTTTCTCCCCGGCTTGCGGGTCGGCGCCCGCCTCCAGAAGCTTGCGGGCCATTTCCAGGTTATCCTTCATTACCGCGATATACAGAGGCGGCTCATTGTAGTAGTTAAGTTTATTGATGTCCGCGCCAACCTCCAACAGGGCTTTTACCGTGCCGATTTTGCCCGCGGCAACCGCAATATGCAGCAGGGTTGATTCTTGAAAACCATTTGTTTGAGAGGTGAACAGCGTATCAGTACCTATGCTGCTATTGACTTCCGCCCCGGCCTTTACCAGTTCCTGCAGCATGGAGGCCTGTCCCTGGATCACCGCCTGATATAAAGCCCGGTCATAATTTTCGCCGATAAAATCATCGCCGGGCCGGCCTTTTTGCATAATCAGACTGAAAAGCTCGGGCGAATTATCCTCCACCGCCCACTCAAGCAAAGACCGCTTGCCTGGCTCTAACCAGGGGCGGGCATTTTTCTGCAACAACCATACGGCTATTTCCTGGCTGCCGTTTTTCCAGGGCAGAACGGCCAAGGCCCGCATATTGCCTATATCCGCCGAAGCCCCTTTATCCAGCAGTATTTTTATTAGCTCTCGGCTTTTAGGAGCATTTTTAAGGGCATAATAAAGCGCGGGCCGGCCCTCGCTGTCCAGAGCGTTTACTTTGGCTCCGGCGCTCAACAGCCGCTCCAACGCCGCGGGCGAGGCATCGTTTTTAACCGCTGAAGTTAATATAGGAGTTTTATCGGAAAGTTCGGCATTCACATCAGCCCCGTAAGCGATGAACAGATCCATCACCTCCAATCTGTCAAAAACCCAAGTCAGAGGCAGCCGGGCAGAGACATTCCCATTAGCTTTGACGTCTTGGTCCAACAGCAATTTTATTACTTCCAGGCTGCGATTCTGTTTTATAGCCTGATTCAGGGGATAGCCGAAAACAGGATCCCCGCTGTTTACGCCGGCGCCGTTTTCAATTAAAGTTTGTATATCCTGCGGACCGTAGCCCAGCATTACCGCCCTGGTTAAAGAAATAGAGGTAATGCCTCTTTGCTCTGCCTCTTCCCTGCTTTCATCCAAAATTTCCAATTCTCTGTGATTGGTCACCGCAACTGGAGAACTCCTTTTCGGAATATTCTCAACCGTGCTGGACAGCACCGCCCCGGCCTTGATAAGCAGGGCGCGCATGGCTTCAGATTTGGCTTTGTCCAAAGGATAGCGCCCCCTAAGACCCAGGTTAGGATTAGCGCCCTTATTCAGCAGCAGCCTGGCTATGGGCAAATTGTCGCGCGCGGCGGCCCACCATAAAGCGGTGTAGCCGTCAGCGGTAATTACATTGGGGTTGGCGCCATAGCGCAGAAAGGTGCCCACCTCCACCGGATCGTTCTCTTCTACCGCCAGCCAAAGCATGGTTTCTCCGTGTTCGTCATAGGCGTCTATCAGGGGAATGGGGGCGTCATCCGGCAAATTATTTCTTATGCGGTAGACAGAGCCGAGATCAATATAGCGCCCCAGCTCATCTCTGACAATCCATCCCAGAGCGCCCAGGACAGGAGAAGACAGACCCAACAAAATCACAAGCGCGGCTATATATTTGAACATATCAAATTCTCCGTTTAGGGGCCGGTTTTCATTTTTACCGTCCCGAGGGTAAAGGCAGTCAGCAAACCCAGCAGGGCGGCGGTCAGGCCCAGGATGAAAACCACTCCATAGCCCAGATGATCGGCGCAGATCCCCGCTAAAGGCGCGGTGGCGGCATAGGCTATATCCTGAAAAACAGAGAATCCGCCAATGGCCGTGCCCCGCAGTTCCGGAGACACCCGGCGGATTACTTCCACTCCCATGGACGGATATACCATAGAGCAGCCGGCGCCGGTAAAAAAAGCCCCGGTCAGGGCGGCTTCATAAGACCAGGCCTGCCATAGAAGAAATTGTCCGCAGGCTTCAACCGTAAGGGATATGAGAGCTACTTTTTTCCCGCCGAATCTGTCGGGCAGATGGCCGCAGCCCAGCCTGACCAGAACGAAACCCAGGCCGAAGCAGGTCATGCCGAAGCCGGCGTGGGGCCAGCCTTTACTGGCAAAATAGAGGACAATAAACGCCCCCAAAGCCGCGAATCCCACGCCCTGAAAGCCCACAACCGCCCCCTGCCGCCAGACCGTGCCCAGCATGCGCAGAAAAGATTCTTTTTTATTATGACCGGGCAGAGTTAAGGGGCTGGGCATAGTCCGGATCATGCCCAGCCCCAAGAGGGGCAGAGGAAGGCAGAGAAGCATCAGTACAGCAAATCCGGCCCGCTCCGTCAGCATAAAGCCCAGAGGCGCGCCGGCGGCAATGGCGCCATAGATGATCATGCCCACGGTGGAGAATACGATTCCGGAGCGGTGGGCGCCCAGCAGGGAGATATTCCAGCTGAGCATACCCACTAAGACCAGGCTCTCGCCCAGGCCCAGGAGAAGACGCCCGGCCAGTAATAAGGCGTAAGCGGGGCCCGGAGAGGGGAAATCCAGGCCCACCGCCATAGCGCAAAAAGCGCTGGCCAGAATATAGATCGACAGACCCCGGGTCATACAGGCCTTGCCTCCCCTGCGGTCGGAAAATCTGCCCGCGTAGCCGCGGGCTAAAATGGTGCTTACAAAGGGAATCCCCACTGCCAGGCCTCCCAAGCCGGCGCTTAAAGCCCATTCCCGGATGACAAAGGTTGAGATGAGGGGCAAAGGCATGGCTACCGCCAGATAGGAAAGGAAAAGAGCCGCCGCGCTCCATAATAAATAACGGATATCAGTTTGCATAATCATCTCAAGTCAGCCCTTGGGGCGGCAAGGCGATTCTCTGCCCGGAGAGCTTTTCCTTTCAGGCCAGCCCCGGAAATTATTGGACGCACGAAGGTCAGCCTGATACCATCTTTTTACATACAGCTATAAACCGTAGATTTTATATTTATTATAGATTAAATCAACATATTCATCTTCAATATTATACATCCAGACATTTGCATCCATTAAAGTTGTATACCAAGCCTGATCTTTTAGTCCTAGATCTATCAAATTTTCTGCATTGCTTTTTTTGACAGATCTCAAAATAGCCGGCGTTAATACCAAACCTATAATAAATAGCCACCAACTATAAAGAAAACTTAAAAAAATCGAAATAACGAAAATCGCGAGAGCAATAAATGACCATAAATGACTGGCAGCTTTGATCGGCATAGGTATTTTGCCATGAATCACTATTTGAGTCGCTATATGGTTAAGAATGCCCAACCGTAAAATACCGTTATTTACCAATCCAAGCATTTCATAATATGGAATTTTTATTTTATCATTATAAAATACTTTCATGAATAATCCTCAGCTACAATTATAGTTATAGAAACTAGGATTGTGCCGGGATATCTTAAATAATTTTAAGCTATGGCCCGGCATTTGCGTTAATTTGCCTTTAGCCGAATGAGATCGCTATGATCTTCCTCAATTATAAAAACATACGGTCAGAGGAATACAGTTGCAAAGCCCATGCCTGTTGTTTTGATACTTTAAATTGGAAGTTTATATTCGCTAATGTCAAACCCGGCATCAACATAACCTTGAAGGATATCCTCATAATATCCGGCCCGGAGAGAAATTCGCCGTTCTTTGCCTTTTTTTGTCATAACATATGCCATGGCGGAAAAACAGTTGCCCTCAAATTCAGTAATTATCTCAATTTTTACATAGTTATGCGGGTAGCCCTCACATGCATCTAAATTATCTTCGTCCGCCGATGTAATCTCCCATAGAAATGCGGGTACACTCATGCCGACACAAGGCTCTATGTTGGCATAATTCGGTAGCGTGAGTTGATAGTTTTTTACATACGTTTTGCCGATCCCGGTTGCGCCAGGACATCTGTCCCGCATTTGCTTTTTGTTCATATTAGAACCATAGGCAATATAGTAACGTTGGCTCGATTTCAGAGTATCGATAATATTTCTCCAATCGTACGCATAATCTTCACCCCAAGCACCGCAATTCTTTCCCCGGAAAAGATTGAGTTTATATTCATAAATAATATTGTGAATTAAGCAGTGAAATTCCGGGCATAACTGACGTTCTCTTTTCAGAAAGTCTTTAAGACCGCCTTTAATAAAAATATTCATGGCCTTAATACGTCCGTCCTCCGCTTCATAACCGTGACCACCCAGACTTCTGGATAAACTTGCGTTCAACGCACGGCGCAGAGGGTCTTCCGCCTTCCGGTTTCCGGTTAGTATTTCACGCATAAGAATTGCCGCGCCCAGGTAAGTTGGGACGTAACAAAAATCTATCCGCGCATCGCTTTCAATGGCATATGAATCGACCAATTTGAACGAGCCGTCAGCATCTTGAAAAGAAATCAGCTCCTCAATGGTAAGTTCAGCCTCGGGAACGCCGCTTAGTTTATTGTTGAGAGACGTTAACATTGCCTCCAATTTTTCGAAATCCGGTCTGCCAGATGATAATCGTATAAGCGTCATTGTAAGGTTCCTCCTGGTTTTTATTGCACACTTAATCATAAATCCTGCTTACAGTGGAAACCATACAATAACATTTCCGTTTTTATTTATAGTCAACCATTGTCCAATCTATAATGACGTTGTTATAATTTATTGTCCTGGTGGTACCGTCAGATAATTTTAATTCAAGCGTATTCCCTCGGGTACGGGCAAGCCGAGCCTTAATTATTTCATTTTTTCCATTGTCATTAACAATTTCTATAGGAATCTCATTACCACTTTTTTCCCAAAAAATCAGTTTATAGTCATTTGACTTTTGGAATGCCTCTTCTTCCGGCAAGTTCCTTATTACAACCATGCGATGCCCTGGTTTAAGCTTGCCCGCAAGCCGTTTTTCGGCATAGGGGGTAATCTGGCTACGTATACAGTCTAACAAACGACCGTAAACCTCATGATGCAGTCCTTCGCTTGCCTCTTCCAGTAATTTCAGCAAAGCAAATAATTCGCTAAGATTCAGAGCAAGGAATATGGGGTGTATGGTTGACTTATAAGACAAATTGGCATGGCCTCTCCGCTGTTCCTCAATCTGAATTTTGGTCCCCAGTACAGTCATCCCAGTGCGCAATGCCTGTAAATCGGTACGGATGGTACGATCATCATCAAATTCAAAATATTCAGCTATTTCTGATGTTTTCATTTCCTTGCCATGTAGCAGTTTGAGGATCTCAAGGCGCCGTTCTAATTTTCTCATCGCACTCTCTCTATAACGCTTGACTATACTGAAAACATTATATCACTGCACATATATAGCCATAATACCTCAGCGCACTGCATCCCATAATCTCACATACCTCTGCTGGCACTGCCGCCCGCCAACAAAATTACAAGGATGCCCTTACCAGCTTTTCAGGAGGCATCAGTCTGTTTTCTCTTCTTCCAGCCTGCGTTCAAGCGCCTGATAGATATCTTCCTGCAAAGAGCGGCTTATATTTTCCATAGCCTTGCTCAAGCCCAGGGCCATGGCCAAGGGCGAGCCGTCTTCCACTTTTTCCTCACCCCGGTAGGAGCGCTGAAATAAAAGGCTTGGGAGCAGGTCGGGATACTGCCCGTCCAGCAGGGCGCAGTTCAGGGTCAGGCGCACCCGGTAACCGCTGTCCTCTTCTTCTGGGCCATAATTCGCAAGCAGAATCTCCTCCACCGCTCCTTCCAGTTTGAAGCGGGCCAGGGTATTGGGCAGCACCGCCTGGAACAGAGCGCCGGCGCGCAGATCGCGGAGCAGATATTCGTAACATATATCCGCCGGATAAATCCGCCAGCGTGAATAATTATAATTTTGCCGGATTCCTGGGCGGGGGCTGAAAATCATATCTTGGGTATTGAATTCCTGGGATGAAGTGAAACGCTCCACCCGCACCGCTGCCGGCAAAGGAGGAGGGGCAGGGACAAAGTGGGGCGGAGGGTAATCAAAAATATAAAAATTGGTGGTTATGGCCGGCCGGGGAGAAGGCAGGCATCCGGCCAGGGCGGCCAGAGGGATTGCCAGCAGCAACAGGAAAAAGCGCTGGTTCATCTTATTTCCTCCTGGGGCAGGGGAGGCGGCGGCTGGCTGAAAATAATATCAGAAGGCGCGTTCTCCAGCCGGCCGCTCATACGGGACAAACGCTCGCTGGTCATCTCCAGGTTCTGTCCCAGGCGCAAGAGCGCCTCGCCCAGCTCATCCATATAAAGGTTGATTTTCCCGCTCAATTTGTCCAACTCCATTTTTTCTATCTGTTCTTTTATATTCTGGCTGACTTCCCGCATATCCCGGCTGGCCTTGATGATGGAATCCGCCACCCCTGATCCGTTGTTGCTTTTGCCCAGGCGGGCCAGTTCCGCGCTGAATGTTTCCAGATTTTTACTGGTGATGTACAGAGAAGAAATAGTCATCTGCATTTCCCGGTTATCGGCAATTTTTTGCATGCTAGTGAGCAGGCTGTCAAGCCGCTTGCTCAGACCCTCAAAGTCAACCGCGCTCAGTTTGTCCATAACGGTCTCAACTGAAGTCATGACTTTTTGAATGCCTCGGACATAGGAAGGGATAACCATATAGGGGGTGTTGAAATCCACCCTGGGGCTTTGCTGGACCGCGGTGTTGTCCTGAGGAACCAGTTCGATATAAGCCATACCGGTTATGCCGGTGAAGGCAATACCGGCCATAACCATTTTGGCGAAAGAGTCATCGCCTCTGACGCTGTAAATTATCTGAATCAGATAAGGGTCGGGAGCCACGCTGATATCCACCACCTTGCCCACATCTATGCCTTGATATTTTACCGGAGAACCAACCTGCACGCCTTGTACGGAATCGCTGAAATAGCTGACATAATTTTGCGCGCCGCCGCCGCTTTCCTGTCCGCCCACCCAGATAAGGGAGCCGGCCAGCAAAACAAAGCCCAGCAAAACGAAAAAACCAAGTTTAAACATGGAAGCGTGCCTGACCATAACTCAATTACTCCGTCCCGCGCTCAAGCCGGCGGTTGAAAAAATCCCGGACTTTTCGTTGTTCCGACGTCTTCATTTCGTCTTCGGTACCCATAGCCAGAATCCCCGCCCGCCCTTTTTCCAGCATGATTATCCGTTCCGCCACCGCCGCGATGGAGGCCAGTTCATGGCTCACCACCACCATGGTGGTCTTCAGCCCCTGATTCAACTCTAAAATAAGCTGATCCAGCTCCGCTGAAGTTATGGGATCCAGCCCGGCGGAAGGCTCGTCTAAAAACAATACCGGGGGATCCAAAGCCATGGCTCTGGCCAGCCCAGCCCTTTTCCGCATGCCCCCGCTGATTTCCGCGGGCAGATGATTTTCATAACCGTCCAAGCCCACCAGAGCTAGTTTCATCCGGGCAATCTCGCGGGCCGCGGCTGGTTTGAGGCGGGCGAAATCCAGCAAAGGCAAAGAGACATTTTCCGCCAGGGTCATGGAGGCAAATAAAGCCCCGGACTGAAAGAGGACTCCGACTTTGCGGTAAAGGGCTTCCATCTGTTCCCCCCCGGCTTTCCGGGCGTCAACTCCGGCCAGGATTATTTGCCCTTTGCTCAGAGGAGCGAGGCCGACAATGGCGCGCAGAAGAGTGGATTTGCCGCAGCCGCTGCCGCCCACAATAAAGAGGCGCTCACCCGTCCGCACCGCCAAATCAATATCCCGGAGAATATAGTTGCCCGCGTAGGCCACGGCAATATCCCGCGCTTCTATTATATGGTCCGTAGTTTCACCAGCCGCCATACAGTTGCACCATGGCAAAAAGAGAATCCACCAGGATAATTACAAAAATTGAAGTAACCACTGAAGAGGTGGCGGCCTGCCCCACCGCGCTGGCTCCGCCCCGCACCATAAAACCTCTCTGGCAGCCTATCGCGGCGATGAGAAAAGCGAAAACCGTCACTTTCAGGCCGCTCAAAATGAGATCGGAAGGGGCCAGGATGCTGACGGTGTTATTTATATAGGAATGGGCGCTTAAACCCATCAGGGCCACCCCTACCGTCACACCTCCCAGGATGCCGAAAAAATTGGCGAACATAGCCAACAGGGGCATCACCAGCACCGTGGCGGTTATTCTGGGTATGGCCAGAAATAAAATAGGGTCATAGCCCATCACCGCCAGGGCGGCCAGTTCCTCATTTTCTTTCATGGCGCCGATTTCAGCGGCAAAAGACGACCCGGAACGTCCGGCCAGGACGATGGCGGTCATAATCGGCCCCAGTTCCTTGACCATGGCTACCGCCACCAGCGAGGATACATATATTTCCGCCCCATAAGGCCTGAGCTGCATTATGGACATGAAAGAAATAATCATTCCCAAAAGCAGGGCGATAAGCCCGATTACCGGCAGCCCGCCCCATCCCACCAGCTGCATCTGCAGCGCCATATCTTTCCAGCGCAGCAACCGGGGGCACAGGCACAGGCGCAGGCTCAAGTAGATTATATTGCCAAAAAATTCAGTCAAAGCATACAAGTCTTGCAAAAAGGCGTGCGTGGCCATGCCCAGGGAGACAATGGGACCCAGCCGGCCCAGCCCGGCCCGCAGCGGCTCTTTATTGCGGCCGGAGCGGTGATCAACAAGTTCTTTGATCCGCGCCAGCTCAGGTTTAAGCCCTTTTATGCGTACAGGCGGCAGGCCGAAATCGCCGGAACCGGTTTCCAGGCGGCTCAGGAACAGACAACTGGCGCTGTCCAGATAATCCAGCCCGCTTAAATCCAGGTCCAGAAATTCCGGCAGGGAAGGCTGATGGCTCAGGGAAAGGAAGTATTTTTCCAAGCCGGCCAGATCGTTCACGCTCACGGCTCCGCTGCAATACAAAGTCCATTCCCGGTTTTTTGTCCGATCCAGCCGCAAAGAGGCCGCGTTGCGGGAATAAATTTCCAGACTCTGCCTGTCTTCCAAAGAGATTTCACCTTTACAATAAGTTGCCGGCAAATTATAAATTATAGCACATTCTGTCAGTTAGTGATTATATTTATGACAGTGATATTTGCGCCCTTTGCCGGCTGGAACTGGGGAGCGGCGCTTGCGCTAAACGCGTGGAAGTGTATATAAACGGCAACAGCTTAGGCTTGGTTGCCGTGCCCAGTGACGGCAACGCCCGGGCGGATTTTAAGGTGATGAAAAGAACCGGATATGATTAAAAATTTTCGTGAAATGTGGAACTTAATGCCGCAACCCTGCATAATTACTGAAAGACGTTTTTGAAAAGTCCGTTTAATCAGCGCTTACCTAACCCGGCAAGGAGATTTCATGAAAGGACTGGCTCTGTTGGCCTTTGAGGCCGGCATGCTGAAAAAACTGCGCCGCACCGGATACCCTTTTTTAGGCAGCGGCGGAGAATCGGTGGCTGATCACAGTTTCCGCGCCGCTCTGCTGGGCTATCATCTGGCCTTGACTCAGCCTGGAGCGGACGCGGCCCGGGTGGCTCTGATGCTCCTTCATCACGATTTGCCGGAAAGCCGGACCAATGATCTCAACTATGTACATAAACAATATGTCCAAGCCGATGAAAACAAGGCCGGAGCGCATCAGGCCGCCAACCTGCCTTCCCGGAACCGGGACGTCTTCCTGGGCCTGCTGGAGGAATTCAACGCCCAGGAGAGTCTGGAAGCGCAACTAGCCCGCGACGCCGATCAATTGGATATGATTGTGGAATTAAAGGAGCAACAGGACCTGGGCAATGCATATGCCCGCCAATGGCTGGAATATGTCCCCAAACGCCTCCTCACTCCGGCGGCCAGGGAACTGGCTCAGGAAATTTTAAACACCGACTGGACGGAATGGTGGTTTGCCAAACGCGATGACTGGTGGGTTCCGGACAAAAAAAACACATGAGGCCGTTGGCGCGGCCTTTAGGAGGAGGATGACGGTTTGCCGGTTTTATATTTATTGGACGCCAGTTCTTATATCCACCGGGCTTTTCACGCGGTAAAAGGCCTCAGCACCAGCCAGGGCCTGCCCACAGGCGCGGTGTTCGGTTTTACCCAAATGCTGCTCAGTCTGCTCAAACAGGTGAATCCGGAATATTTGGGCGTGATTTATGATCATCCCGGACCTACTTTCCGTCACCGCCGCTATCCGGCTTATAAAGCGAACCGGCCCCCCCTGGAGGAAGATCTCAAAGTGCAGTTTGAACCGGTGCGTCAGATTGTCGCCGCTCTGGGTCTGCCTTCCCTGGAAGAACCTGGCTATGAAGCTGATGATCTGATGGCCACAGTTACGGTTCAGGCCCGAAAACACGGGTTCCGGGTAGTCCTTGTTTCGGGGGATAAAGATTTGATGCAACTGGTGGGGCCTGAGGTCAGCATGTGGGATACCATGAAAGACCTGCATATTGGCCGGGAAGAAGTGCGGGCCAGGCTGGGCGTTTACCCGGAGCAAGTGGTGGACTATCTCTCTCTGGCCGGCGACAGTAGCGACAATCTGCCCGGAATAAGCGGGGTGGGTCCCAAGACAGCGGCCCGCTTGCTGGCCCAATATGGCAGTCTGGAAGCAATTTTGGCCCAAGCTTACACTATCAAAGGCAAATTGGGGAACAATCTGCTGGCTGAGGCCGGACAGGCCCGGCTGAGCCGGGAACTGGCCTGTCTAAGCCTGACCGCTCCGGTAAATTTTTCCCCGGATTTATTTAAACCCGCTCCCGCGCGGCGGGAAACGCTGGCCCCTTTGCTGACCAGTCTGGAATTTCATAAACTGGCCAGGGAAATGAGCGTCCCGGCCGTCCCCCAAAAAGGGGAATGGGAGCTTATAACTTCCCTGGAGCAACTTGCCGTCTGGCTGGAGCGGGCGGAAAAGGCCGGACGCCTGTGCCTGGATACAGAGACCACCGGCCTCGATCCTTTTCTGGCTGATCTGGTGGGTCTGGCTTTGGCGGTGGAGCCGGGGCGGGCCGCTTATATTCCCCTGGCGCATATTGATCCGGAGCGGGAGCAACTGCCCGCGGCGCTGGCCCTGAAGGCTCTGGAACCGCTTCTGCTCAATCCGGCGGTTGAAAAAATCGGACAGAATCTTAAATATGATCTGCACGTCCTGGCCCGGGCCGGGCTTAAACTGGCCCCGCCCATGTTTGACGACATGCTGGCTGATTACCTGCTGGATCCGGGCAAATCCAGCCACAGTCTGGCCGCCATCGCCCTGGAGCAGCTGGGCCGGGGCATGATTTCATTTGAGGAAGCCACCGGCGGCAAAAACGCGAGTTTTGCCGCCGTTACCCTGGATAAAGCTTTGGACTATGCGGCGGAAGATGCGGATGTAACCTTGAGCGCGGCGCTGGCCTTCAAACCCCAACTGGAAAAGGCCGGTCTGAATCATTTGTTTTATCAGGTGGAAATGCCTCTCCTGCCCGTGCTGGCGCAAATGGAAGCAAATGGCGTACTCCTGGATCTGCCCGGCCTGGACGGACTCAGCCAGGAATTGGCCCGCCAAATCGCCCGCCTGGAAGAAGAATGTTATAAATATGCCGGACATGTATTTAACCTTAACTCTCCTCAGCAGCTGGGGCAGGTATTATTCGCCGAACTGGGCCTGCCTCTGAAAAAAAAGACCAAGAAAACCGGCGCTTATTCCACAGACATGCAAGTACTCGGCGATCTGGCCGCCATTCACCCTCTGCCTGCCGCTCTGCTGGAATACCGCACCTTAAGCAAACTTAAATCCACTTATATTGACGCGCTGCCATCTTTGCTCAACCCCCATACCGGGCGGGTACACACCAGCTTTAATCAGGCGGTCACCGCCACCGGGCGGCTGTCCTCTTCTGATCCCAACTTGCAGAATATTCCGGTGCGCAGCCAGCTGGGCAACCGCATCCGCGCCTGCTTTGTGGCCGCCCCCGGATGTAAAATAATTTCCGCCGATTATTCGCAGATAGAACTCAGAGTCCTGGCTCATTTGAGCCAGGACGAGGCTTTGCTGGCCGATATGCGCCAGGGATTGGACGTACATACTCAGACCGCCGCCCGCTTATTTGACGTCCACCCCGGCCTGGTGAGTCAGGAAATGCGCCGCCGCGCCAAAACCGTCAATTTCGGAGTGCTTTATGGGATGAGCGCTTTCCGCCTGGCCCGGGAACAGAAATTGGAGTTGCGGGAAGCTCAGGATATTATCCGGCGCTATCTGGGCCGCTATCCGGGCATAGCCGCCTTTCAGCAGGCCTGCCTGACTCAAGCCCGCGATCAGGGCTATGTATCCACTATTTTAGGCCGCCGCCGCTTCCTGCCGCTTATCAACAGCAGAGACCGGGTCAACCGGGAAGGGGCGGAACGTATGGCTCTCAATACTCCCATTCAAGGCAGCGCCGCCGATATAATCAAACTGGCCATGCTGAACACGCCGCCCGGTTTTCCCCAAGCCCGGATGATCTTGCAGGTGCATGACGAACTGGTATTTGAGTGCCCCTCCTCTCAGGCGGAGGAATTCGCTTTTGCTCTTAAAACCAGTATGGAGCGGGTGTTTGATCTCAAAGTCCCCCTGCTGGCGGAAGTGGGAATAGCGGATAATTGGGCCGGCGCCCATTAATTGGCACTAAAAACCGCGTGGACGCGGTTTTTAGTGCGGGCCGGGCCTGAAAGCTTCGCGCCAGGCGTTACTGAAGTTTAAAATGATTTTTTCTGTAATCAATAACGCCTTCGGATTTGAGCCTGCTCATCTCCGCCGATAAGGCGCTGCGCTCCACCGACAAATAATCCGCCAGTTCCTGCCGGTTGTATGGAATATCAAACGACTTGCTGAGCTTTTGCTTTGCCACATCGCCCAGATAGGAGAGCAGTTTTTCTTTTATGCTCCGCTTGGTGATATGCCCCATCTTGGCTGACATCATCATATTCTTCCGGGCCAGCGCACTTATCATATTGCGAATCAATTTTGCGTGAAAACCGCAGGACTGGGGGCAGGTAGTAACGACTTTCCTGTAATCAATGAAAAGAATCTCGCTTTTTTCTTTTGCGGTCACACTTACCGGGAGGCGCCCCTCACCGCTGCACACAGCCGCTTCAGCAAACATTTCCGGCGGATTGATTTCCGTTACGATGGAATTGTTGCCCCAAATGTCACTCTTCAACAGGTGCAGTCTCCCTCTGACCACAAGCCCGACATCATATACTGGGTCGCCCTCATAGTAAACCGTTTCGCCTTGCCCAAAAGTATTAAGCTTTGCTCTCAGACAGGTCAGCATTGCATTGAAGTTATCGCCGCTGATTCCGGTCAACAGCGGCGAGGAACTGAGCTGGGGAAAAATATTTATCATAAAATCACCATTCGTTGGTAATACAACCGACATGTTGCTTTTATTGTAATACAATGGGTTCAGAAACTCAAGGAGAAGTGTTAAAGAAGGAGGAATTTATCATGTTCTGTTTCCAGTGCCAACAAACAGCAGGCGGCAAAGCTTGCACAGGTAAAGCGGGCTTATGCGGCAAACCGGCCGCCACGGCCGCGCTTCAGGACCAACTTACAGGCGCGCTCATTACCCTGGCGCAGGCAAATCCGGCGCGGGACCCTGCGCTTGACCGCAAAGTCATCGAAGGATTGTTCGCTACCGTTACCAATGTCAACTTCAGTGGCGATGAGGTAAACAAAATCACAGAGAGGGTCCGCGCTGACTTGGCGGTGGAGTCAACATACGCCATGGATGACCTGTGGAAGGCGTCTGAGGATGTCCGTACGATCAAATCATTAATCCTGTTCGGCATTCGCGGTATAGCGGCCTATGCCTGCCACGCGCTCGCCCTGGGATACAGCGACGACGAGGTCAGCGGATTTTTTTATGAAGCTTTAGCCGCAATCGGCGATAAGCAAGCAGGGCAGGATAAACTCCTGGCTCTGCTGCTTGAAACCGGCAAGGTGAACTACAAATGCATGGAGTTGCTTGACCAGGCCAATACATCGGCTTATGGAACGCCCCTTCCCACAAAGGTCACGCAGACAATCGAAGCGGGCCCGTTCATTGTGGTCAGCGGCCATGACCTCCATGACTTGAAACTTCTGCTGGAGCAGGCTGAGGGGAAAGGCGTTAATATCTACACCCACGGAGAAATGCTTCCCGCCCACGCCTATCCGGAACTGAAGAAACACGCGCGCCTCAAGGGCAATTTCGGTACGGCCTGGCAAAATCAGCAAAAGGAATTCGCCGATGTTCCCGCCGCGTTCCTCTTTACCTCAAATTGCCTGATGCCGCCCAGGGTAAATTATGCGGACAGGGTATTCACCACCTCGGCCGCGGAATATCCGGGAGTTGCCCATATAGGCAAGGACAAGGATTTCAGCGCTGTAATCGAAAAAGCGATTGCTCTGGGCGGATACGCCAAGCCCCATACGGTTACGGGAATCAACGGCGGCAAAAGTGTAATGACCGGGTTCGGACATGGGGCGGTTCTGTCAGTGGCGGATACTTTGATTGAGGCTGTAAAGGCTGGAGCGATTAAACATTTTTTCCTCATCGGCGGCTGCGATGGCGCCGACCCAAGGCGCAGCTATTTCACGGATTTTGTCAAACAGGCCCCGAAAGATACCGTTATTCTGACGCTTGGCTGCGGGAAATACCGCTTCAATGACCTTGACCTGGGCGAAATCAGCGGTCTGCCCCGCATCCTCGATATGGGTCAGTGCAATGATTCTTACTCGGCCATCAAAGTCGCCCTTGCCCTTGCCAACGCTTTCGGTTGCAGCGTGAACGGCTTGCCTCTCTCGTTCATTCTGTCCTGGTACGAGCAAAAAGCGGTGAGCGTCCTGCTGAGCCTGCTGTATCTTGGCATTAAAAACATCCGGCTCGGCCCCACTCTTCCAGCGTTTGTATCGCCTGGCGTCCTCAGCTTCCTTGCGGAAAATTTCGGGATCGCCCTGACCACAACCGCCGGGGCGGACATTTCTAATTGTATTGCCGGCCCAGCCGGTCCGCCTCCAGGATGGCTTTATAAACATCATCAAGGCTGACCGGAAAGGGTAAATTTTTAGTGGACTGGGTGGGTACACAAGCCGCCTCCGCCACTTTGCGGATATCTTCTTCCGCCGGGGCGCCGGCAATACCCAGTTGGGCCAGGGTCATGGGCAGGCCGGTGGCTTTCATGAAGCCCATAACTTGCTTAAGTTCATCTTGAGGGGCTTTTTCCAGCGCCAGTTGCACCAGCACTCCGAAAGCCACTTTTTCGCCATGATACATGCCTTTGGTCTGGGGCAGATGGGCCAGACCGTCATTGACGGCGTGGGCTGCCGCCAGGCCGCCGCTTTCAAAGCCCAGTCCGCTGAGAAAAATGGAAGCTTCCACCGCGTTTTCCAGCGCCTGGCTGCATTGTCCTTTTTTAACGTCTTCCAGCGCCTGAACGCCATCGCTGAGCAGCAGATCATAACAAAGCCGGGCCATTTTTAAGGCTGTGTTGGAACACTGGCCCCGGGCCATGCTCCTGGCCCCGGAGGCGTGCGCGGCGCGAGCCTCAAACCAGGTTGCCAGAGCATCTCCCAAGCCGGCGCTAAACAGCCGGGCCGGGGCTTTGGCAATGATTTCCGTATCCACCAATACCAGATCCGGATCGCGCTGGGTAAACTGGGCTTTAACAACGATGCCCTCATCATTATATATAACCGCTATCCCGGAGCAGGGAGCGTCATTGGAGGCCACGGTGGGCACGATAATTACGGGCAGATTTAAGTTATCCGCCGCCGCTTTGGCAGTATCAATCACCTTGCCTCCCCCGGCGCCGACAATCACATCCCCGCCCGCCCGGGAACATTCCTCCATTACCCTGGCTATCTCCGCCTTGCTGCACTGGCCGCCAAAGGCGCAGAAAACAAACTCTTTATTTTCCTTGGCCAGGCTCTGAGTGAACGCCTCTCCGATCCGGTTGCGGGTATTGGCTGAAGCCAGAAGAAAAAACTTGCTGCCCAGTTTTTTGGCGTGCAGGCCCAGATTGGCCAGCTCCCCTTGCCCCTGAATATACTTGGAAGGGGCCTTAATGATTACAGCCATTGTTTCCTCCTTAAAATTTATGACGGAAATTAAAAATTGTAAAAGCAACGAAGCCCTGACCGTTGTAAGGTCAGGACTTCGTTTAAAAATTTTCGAATTTTTGTATTTTATTCATCCCGCTTCAACTCACAGAGCAGGAAAGGACGTCTGGATGCCAGTTCCTGACGCCGTTTGCGCAGTTCATAAATCCCCCCCCAAAGCATAATCAGGGAAAAAAGGGTGAGCGCCAAGAGCAAATTACTTAAATCGGTCAGCAAAGCGGCCATCTCATTCCAGCCTCCATTGCGCCAGGCCAGCCCTATCAAGCTTAAATTGTTCAGCCAGATATAGGCCAGAATTCCCAGGCCCAGCCCAAACCAGATAACTGGAGGCAGGCTCATGCGGCCGGGGCCGAAATCCTGCACACAGTGACAATTGGTGCTGGGCAGAACCAATTGTCCTACCGAAGTTTTAGTACACACCGGCATTTTGCATTCCGGGTTGGGGCGGTAGAAACTGGTCATATTAATTCCTTTCAGCCGGGACCGCCTTTTGCTTGCGCTATATTAACTCGTCTTTAAAAAATATAGTCACTAAGCCGGAAAACGCAAGCGGCGCTGTTCTCCTCCCTGTTCCAGAAACAGGCCGCCCAGGTCGCTCTGCCCTGCCAGCATATCAGACCCGTTCTGGCCGCCCATGACAAACCAGGCGGTGGCCATGGCGTCGGCGACAGTGCAGGAAGAGGCTAGGATGGTGGAACTTAAGCTGTCCCCGGCTTCACCCGGACGTTCCGGGTTGATCAGATGGCCGAACAGCTTGGCTTCATCAAAATAGGCTTCATAGTTACCGCTGGTGGCCACTGCCCGGTCAGTTATGGCAAACTCGGCCACAAAGGCGTTTTTGTCAACCGGGTCCTGCACTTTTATAGTCCAGCCCTTGCCTTCTCCCTTATCCCCCAGAGCGCGGATATCGCCTCCGGCGTTGACCAAGGCCCGGCTTATGCCCTGCCGGCTTAAAGAGGCGACAGCGTGATCTACAATATAGCCTTTGGCAATGCCGTCCAGGGTTATGCCCATGCCGGAACGGTCAAAGGCCAGATTGGTTCCGCTCATTTTAAGTTTTTCCATGCCCACCAGATCTCCGGCCTGCAGGGCTTCCGCGCCGGACAGGCTCTGATTGGCCCGAACCCGGCTTTCCACTGCCGTGAGGAGAGGCAGGACAGTAATATCAAAAGCGCCTCCCGAATTTCGCCAGGCCAGGCGGGAGGCGGCCAGCACTTCCATAAGTTCGGCGGGAGCGCCGTTCAGACGGCCGGTGCTGTTTAGAACGGACAGGGGTGAGGCGGAATGAAAACGGGAGAGGATATTCTCCAGCCGGGACATTTCCGCAAAAGCGCTGTTAAGGGCCTCTTCGGCCTTGGCCGCGCTCTTGTCCAGCACGGTAATCTGCACATAGGTACCCATCAGGGGACGGGTCTGCCGGCTCTGATGCAATTCACGGTTAAACCGTTCGCTGAACAAAACCGTTCCCCCGGCCGCGGCCAGCACCGAACCAGCTCCCGCCAGACCCGCCAGCCGCAAAAAGCTGCGGCGGTTGAGGTTTACAATCTGTTTTTTCATCTTCCCTCCTTAATGGTTATGGCCTAACAGGCTAGCATTGGTTTCTTTAATTTCCGCAAAAAGATGCAGCACCTTGGGGCGGCAGCCCTCGCGTAAAGCCAGCACCGCCTCCGCCTCCATGTCCGTGCTTTTGGCAAAATCCACCCGGATGCCGTTAGCCGTGGCCTGATAAACCCCTTCCGGCCCTTTGCGTACACACAACTGACAGGATATGCATCCTTTTTCGCACATGGCCCGCACATTGGCCCCTTTTTCCGGGTTATTGCAAGCAATGACCGTGGCCGCGGCCCGGGGCGCCAGAGTCAGCACTTTTTTGGGGCAAAGCGACACGCATTTGTTGCAGCCAATACATTTGCCGTAATCAATAACCGGCTGGCCGCCCCGCATGGTTATAGCTCCAAAGGGACAGGCCTGAGAACAGTCGCCCAGCCCGAGGCAGCCATATACACAGGGGTTGGGGCCGCCGAAGGCGCTGTTGGCCGCGGCGCAGGACATAATGCCCCGGTATGCATATTTGGGCCCCTGGGCGGCGCCGGGGTTGGCGCAGCACAGAACCGCCACACTGTCTCCGGCTTCGGCCGCCGCTTTGCCGGTTATCTGAGCCAGTTTCTGGGCGGCGGCAGGCCCGCCGGGGGCGCATTTGTTGGTGGGCACTTCGGGATCCGTGGCTACCGCTTCCGCGTAACTTTCACAGCCGGCAAAGCCGCAGGCGCCGCAATTGGCGCCGGGCAGGGCTTCTTTGGCCGCCGCCACTTTGGGATCCACCTCCACCTTGAAGCGCATGGCCGCATAGGCCAGAGCCATGCCGGCCACAATGCCGAACACGGTAAAGACCGCGGTGCTGGTAAAGGCGTCGTTAAGCAGAGAATCCATCTTTACTCCTTCCCTATCCTAAAATAACGACAAGCCGGAAAAGCCCATGAAGGCCAGGGCAAACAGGCCGCAAACGATAAAGGCTATGGGCAGGCCCTGAAAGCTGGCCGGCACTCTGGCCACCGTCAGGCGCTCGCGCACATTGGCCATAAGATACAGGGCCAGGGCAAAACCCAAGCCGGCGCCCAGCGCGAAAAAGAAACTTTCTCCCAGATTGAAATTGCGGTCGGCAATCATAAGAGGCACGGCCAGAATAATGCAGTTTACCGTGATTAGCACCAGGTATACCCCCAGCTTCTTGAACAGCACCGGATTTATTTTCCGCAAAATAGTGTCCAAAGCCTGAACCAGACAGGCCACCATGCCGATAAACACCAGCACCTGCAAAAAACCCAGGGATAAGGGCTTCAGGATGAACTGAAACACCGCCCAGCTTAAAATGCCCGAGCAGGTCATAACCATGGTGAAAGTCAGACCCGTACCCACGGCGGTGTCGCGGTGCTGGCTCACGCCGAAAAACACGCACAGGCCCAGATAGCGGGAAAAGACATAGTTGTTGATTACCGCGGCGGAGAGAAACAGGGTGAGCAGAATAGCCATCATATTCTGGGTCACGTCAATTTTTCCCTTGCCTCGGGGAGAGTCCAGACTTACCTGGTGGATCTGGCCTTTATCCAGATTCTGGCTGAAATTAAGCCGCACCGCGTTGGGGTTGGCGGCTACGGTTTCCACTTTTTCCAGGGGCAGAGCGATATCCGGGCTGGAAGCCTCCACCACCCGCCAGAAAGAAGCCTCCAGGTTTTCCAGGTCTGTCACCGGGGTTAAGAATTCCACTTCAATGCCGTGGGTGCCGGCAAAACTGCCGTCTTTAACGGTCAGCGCGGCTCCGGCCGGGCCGGCGCAACACAAGGCCAAGGTCAACACGGTCAGCGCGCTCATGATTTTTTTCATTATATATTTCCTTCCGTCTTTTGCGCTTGGTCGGCTTTGTTTAGTGGTGGCCGCCAGCCGGTGGCGCGCCCATGCCCAGTTTTTTCAAGATAATATTGAAAACGGACATCAGGAAACCGATGACGAAAAATCCGCCCGCGGGCAGGATCATTATCAGCAGAGGCTTGACGCCCAGAATATCAAAGCCCAGGAGTTGCCCGCTGCCCAATAGCTCGCGCACCGCGCCTATCATCATCAGGCCGAACATGAAGCCCAGCCCCATGCCCAAGCCGTCGAAGAGGCTGGGAGTGACGGGATTTTTACTGGCAAATAATTCCATCCGGCTGATAATGATGGCGAAAACCACAATGAGTTTGATATACAGGCTCACTTGATCATAGAGGTCGGGCAAATACGCGCTCATAATCATGTCGATGGTACTCACCCAGGTGGCGATGATGATGGTGTAAATGACCACCCGCACCCGGGGATGGATGAATTTGCGCAGAACGCTGGCGGTAATATTGCTCATGACCTGCACGAAAACCACCGCGCAGCCCAAGAGGAAGCCGTTTTTAATATTGGTGGTGACCGCCACCGCCGGGCACATGGACAGGGCCAGACGGAAAACCGGGTTTTCGGCCAGAAGGCCGCGGATTATTAATTGAAAAACCGGCATTTACACACCTTCCCCTTCCCCTTCCCTCGCTTCAGGCGCCGGGGCCGAAGAGGAAGGCGCGGTCAAAGCCGCGTTAACCTGTTGCAGACGATAGACAAAACGGCCCACCGCCTTTTGCACCCCCACCATAACCGCGGTGGAGCTTATGGTGGATCCGGTAATGGAATAAATGGGGCTGTCTCCATAGACGGCGCGCAAATTTTCCATTTCCTCGGCCGTGAAGTGGCCTTCCGGCTGAGATTCCAGCAGGGAGCGGTATTCTTCCGGCTGCGGGTTTTTGGATATGCTTATCCGGGCCAGCTGAGCCGCGCTTTTGCCCGCGAACTGGTTGCGGAAATAAGGCTCTTTGGCCTCATCGCCCAGGCCGGGGTCTTCCTCTGACTCCAAAATGGCTATACCCCGGACGCTGAAATCAGAATTCAGCGCGACCATCATTTTTATATTGGCCTTGAAACCCAGGTTGTTGCCTGTGATCAGATACCCTTGCACCTTGCCGTCCAGCAGGGCGATCCGATAATCTTCCACATGGGTTAACTCGCTCACCTGACGCCGCATTTCCTGGCTGAGATGCTGGTTGATTTCCGGATTTTCCATCTGCGGGGCGGGGATGCTGAGTAGTTTGCCGCCTTCAACGGAAAGGATGATCAGTTCCTGGCCTTGCCCGGCCGGAATCACATAGCCCAGAGCGGGAGCGCCGTCCACGGCCAGCAGATAGCGGCTTATTTTGTCCATTTTCAGGTCCGCGGGGGCCGGATTGCCGGCGCCGTAGCCTAGAAGCGACATGCTGGTAAGCACTTCCCGTTTGTGCTGGTTTTCTTCTTTGGCATGCTGGGTGCCCATATTGACCAGGCCCAGGATGGTGCCGGCGAAAAAGCAGATCACCGTAAGGTTCAAAGTGATTTTGATAATTTGCTTGGCTATCATTATTATGTTCCTCCCTTACGCTTTAGCCTTGGGCGGACCGGCAAACCGCTTGGGCGCGAACCAGCGCTCAAAGCAGGGGGTTAAGGGATTCATAAGCAAGATGGCATAAGCCACGCCTTCGGGATACCCTCCTTTCAGACGGATGATGGTGGTGAGCAGACCCACCCCGATCCCGAAAGCCAGCTTGCCTTTGCCGGTAGTGGGGCTGGTGACATAGTCGGTGGCCATATAAAAAGCCCCCAGCATGATCCCGCCGTTGAGCAGATGAAACAGGGGATTACCGCTGAAAAGGCCTGTATCGCCCCCGAACATCCAGGTAAACAGGGCCACCGTGGCCATCATGGCCACAGGGATGTGCCAGGTGATTATGCCCCGAAGGAGGAGAAAGATACCGCCCAGAGCTAAAAGCAGGGCCGGGGTCTCGCCCAGAGAACCGGGACGTAAGCCAAGCACCAGATCAAAATAGAACTGCGCTCCGGAAGGATAATGCTGAAACACCGCTTCCATGCCGCCATGTTTGAGCAGGGTCAGAGGGGTGGCCGCGCTAAGAGCGTCCGCCGCTCCGGCCCCGGCTTCCAGCCAGCTCATGGGGTCAATATAGGCGGTAGTCATGGCTACCGGAAAGCAGGCCACCAAAAAGGCCCGGCCCACCAAGGCGGGGTTGAAGACATTGAAGCCCAGCCCGCCCACCAGCTCCTTAACCACGAAAATGGACATCACCGCGGCCAGGGGCATAATATAAAGGGGCACCCCCGGAGGCACCACCATGGCCAGAAGAATACCGGTGACTACCGCCGAGCCGTCGCTTACGCGGACGGGCCGTTTCAGCAGCTTCTGGCAGGCCGCTTCAATCATCACGCAGGAAAGCACGCTGGTCAGCAAAACCGCGGCCGCGTGGGAGCCGAAAAAGTAAATGTTGGCCGCCAAAGCCGGCGCCAGGGAGAGAATCACCGTCCACATGATGCCAGCGGTGGTTTTACCGCTGTGAATATGCGGCGAAACACTCACCGTCAAGATGGGGGGCGCTGTTTTGGTTTCCGCGCCCACGGAATTATTAACAGACTCTGCTGCCATTTATCCCTCCTCTTTATCTAATGGGGTTTTTCAGTTTTGACAGCTTCATGAACTGCACCAGCGGCCTTTTAGCCGGGCACATATAGGCGCAGCAGCCGCATTCAAAACAGGAACGCACGCCATAAGCCAGAGTGTCGGCATAATGGCCCGCCTCGGCATGGGCCGAGGTTTCCATGGGGTTGAGGCCCATGGGGCATACGGAAATGCAGCGCCCGCAGCGGATGCAGGGGCCAAAACTGTCCAAAGCGGCTTCCTCCTTGGTCAAGAAAAGGATGCCGCTGAAAGTTTTGGTCACCGGGATGTTCAAATCGCTGACATTGAGCCCCATCATGGGCCCGCCCAGGATGACTTTGGCCAGATCGCCGGTAGTGCCGCCCAGATAGTCAATAATCTGCTGCACCGTGGTGCCCAGGCGAACTTTGAGGTTGGCCGGCCGGGCAATGCCCCGGCCGCTGACGGTCAGCACTTTTTCGTATACCGGTTTACTCAAAGCCACCGCCTCGTAAATCGCGACGGTGGTGCCCACATTCTGCACCACCACCCCCACGGCGGCGGGCAAAGCGCCGTCCGGCACCACCCGTCCGGTCACCGCCTGGATAAGCTGCTTTTCCGAACCCTGCGGATATTTGACTTTGAGTACCGCCAGGCCAATGCCTTGGTGGCGCTCGGCCATAGCTTCTTCCAGGGATTTGACCGCCAGAGGTTTGTTGTCTTCAATGCCGATATAGGCTTTTTCCACCCCCAGCGTTTTCATGATAATTTTAACCCCGTCCAGCAGATCAGCCGCCCTTTCCAACATGAGCCGGTAGTCGCAGTTGAGATAGGGTTCGCATTCGGCGGCGTTGATGAGCAGAATATCCACCGGGCTGTTGGGGGGCGGGTTGAGTTTGATGTGGGCGGGAAAACCGGCTCCGCCCATGCCTACTACTCCGGTTTCTTTTATAATGTCAAGAAGTTCCCGGCTGTTTAGCTCTTGCCAGGCGCGCGCGGGCCAGTGGGGGGGAGGAGCGTTTTTATCCACATCCACAATGACTCCCGGCACCCTGAGCATCATATGGTGGCTTATGGTGTCCACCGCTTTAACCGTGCCGCTCACGCTACTGTGAATATTGACTCCCAGAAAATGGATCGGCTTGCCGATAAGCTGCCCTTCGCTCAGCACGGCCTTCTTGTCCACAACCGCTTCCACGGGAGGGGTGGCGGTAAGAATTTGCATATTAAGAGGAATAGTTACCACATCGGGAAGCGGCATTACCTCCACCGGCAAATCCTTGCTTAATTCTTTGGAATCGGGAGGGTGTATCCCTCCCAAAGCAAAGGTGCTGAAAATAGTGGCTAATTTAGCCATTGCAAGGCCCTCACTCTTTATCCGAAAAGCTGCCGCGGATTTTCCGTTCTCCGTTGCAGCAAGTTACAGGAAAACGCCTGTTTTCCGGCGGGGCCGGAAAGCGGCGCGCCCAGAAATTAAAGGCAATTACTTGAGCATATACGCTTGAGATACTTGCCTTACGGCGGGGTAAAGCGCCCGCCTGGCGTAAGCATCTCGCGGCTTTGGATTTGCGCGGCAAATCCAAAGCAGAACGTGTTAACACTTAAAGTGAACACGCTCTAAGTTATCGTTTATAATATCAGGACATGATCTGGGAAATACAACTTAAAAAATACTTACTCCCTTAAAATAATCCGGAAAAATACTTATTTTTTTCGCGCCCGTTTATTCTGCTGTTAATTGCAAAGATTATTTTATTTTACTAAAGGCAGTTGCTAAACTCAAGCTTAAAAATTTTCAAAACTGAAATTTTTAAGGCTGGGCGGAAAAAAGCGCGAAAAAAGACGCCTCCGGCCGGGCGGGCGCGGACAAAATTTTCCTGACTCCGGGGGCGCGTCGGGAAAATGAAGGGCGGCTGGTCAGAGTCCCGTCTGCTTTACTCTCTCATTCGTCATCGTGCAAAACGAGGGGAAAGCGGCGTCCTTCGCCCAAAATGCGGGTGAAATCAGCCACCGCCTCATCAAAGTCCTGATAATCCTTACGGTAAGTCACAGGCCAGATGGTGAATTGCTTGCGGCGATAGATAACGGTATAAAGCGGGTTCCCCTCATCCAGCCGGGCGGCGAATTCCACCCGCCCGGTATAACTGGTATGGAAAGAAGCCAAGACTTTTTCTTCCCCGCTCAAGGTAAACTGCCGCAGTTTCCCGGTCAGTTGGTTTATTTGGATTTCTCCCATGATTTTCCTTTCCGCAAAACTTTCGCTTGTATGGTGGGCGGTGCGGGATTCGAACCCACGGCTCCCAGCTTAGGAGGCTGGCACTCTGTCCTGCTGAGTTAACCGCCCATGGTCAAATTATTTATTTTACAATATTTCAATTGGTTACGCAAGCAATGGAAATTATTTTCCTCTCTCCGCCGGCCCTCCCGGGCCGGATTTAAGGCTTTTCCACAATCCCCCGGTAAATATCCTCCAACATGGCCGGAGTCACGGTCTGCTCCCAGGCGCCGCCAAAATGGCTGAGCCATAGTTTGTCCATGGCCAAAGCGGTTTTGACCATAGCCGGGATATGGCTTTCCGTGATGCCGTAGTTTCTGGCCCGGGGCGCGGGCACCCGGTTGGCGGCCAGAAATTGCAGAGTTTCCTCATAGCCGGTGGGGCCGTAAATTTGCGCCAGACCCAGCATGGCTATGGTAACGGCCACGCTGTGGGGCAAAGAAGGGCTGGAATTGCTCAGGCCGTAGGAAATGGCGTGGCTGGCCCCTACCCGGCCGCCGATGGTGCTGCTTCCGCCCAGGAGAGAAGCGCGGGCGGATTTGATTGCCAGTTCCAGGTCAAAGTCAGATAAGTCATGACCCAGGACTTCCCGGGCCAGCTGCAGGCCGTCACGGGCGTCGGCAATGGCGTCGGCGGCGCTGGTTTTGCTGCAGGTTATCTCAAAATGGTGGTAATAACAGTCCATCATGGAATAGAAACGGTTGAATTTTTTGGCTCCTTTGCTCAGAGAGGGATCAATGACCGCTAGCGAAGGGGCGGTAAACGCATTGTTTATACCCAGTTTTTTTTCCGGCCCGCGCAGCACGGCGATAGGGGTCAGTTCCGCCCCGGTGCCGCTTAAGGTGGGCAGAACCCAGATATCCGCCCCTTTAGTCATAGGCAGGCTCCATCCCTGATAGCCGGCGGCGGGGAGCGGATTGGCCAGGCAAATGCCTACTGCTTTGGCCAGATCCATAGTGCCTCCGCCTCCCACCCCCACAATGACGTCAGGGTTGAGATTTTGCTCTTTGATATGGGCCACCAGATAATCCACATCGCCGGTTTTGGGTTCGGAAGCGCTTGCGTCAAAGCTGTATCTGGCCGTAAAAGCCCACAGGGGAGCGAAATCCGGCTGATTGGCCAGGGCGCTGTCAAGGATCAGAAAAGGTTTTTGCTTCCGCTCTTTAATAAGAGCCAGGAGGCGGGATATTCCCTGGCCGCTGAAGACCGGCTGCGTCAGTATTTCCGTACGCCAGAAACGCTCCGTGTTCGCGAATTCCTGCAACATGATAACTTCTTTCCCCGTAAGGTTAAATTTTATTGAATGATATCATAAGAGGGCGGCGCTGCCCATTGTGGGAGGGCCGGTTTGCCGGATCTGAAAAATTCCCCGCCTGGCGGACGGAGCGGGGTCAAGAATGATTGCCGGGAATATGGTTTATGTGCTATGTTATTCCAGTTCCGATAAAAAATTCTATAATTTTTATCGGGAACCGAGGCCTCGGATTAAAATCGTGAGACAGAACCCCAACAAAGGCTGATAATGCACCCGTCCTTATTTTTATATAATTCCCTTCTGGGGCTGGTTTATCCGCTGGCTCTGCCCGCTTTCTGGCTGAGCAGCGCCCTTGTCCCGGCCTGGGCCGGGCAACGCCCGCGCCTGGGCTTGCAGAGCGCTTTTCCCTTCACCCCCGCGGCGCGGCGGGGGCTGTGGATGCAGGCGGCCAGCGTAGGCGAGATAAATCTGGCCGCTTCCATTCTGGCCAATTATATCCCCTGGCCTGCGGGCAAAAGAATAACTGTAACCTCCGGCACTCTGCCCGGTTTGCGCCAGGCCCGGAACTGTCTGGGAGAGAAAATTCAGACCGGCCTTTTGCCCCTGGACCTGCCCTGGGCGGTCAAGGCGGCCATTTTGCGTGTCCGTCCCAGGGTTTATGTGTCCCTGGAAACAGAGATCTGGCCCAATCTGCTCTGGCTGCTCCATAAATCTAAAGTAAAAATTCTGATGATTAACGGGCGCATAAGTCCCCGCTCTTATCCCCGCTATCTTAAGATAAGGCCGCTTATGGCCGCCTGCCTCAGTTTTTTTTCCCGTTTAAGCATGATAAGCCAAAGTGACGCGGAGCGGGTTATCGCCTTAGGCGCGGATCCGGCCAGGGTGACGGTGGGAGGCAATGCCAAATACGGAGGGTTGGCGGCCAGATTGCGGGCGGCCGATCTTTCCGGCCTGCGCCGGCGCCTCAATCTGGACGGCTCACCCTTGCTTGTGGCCGGCTCGGTGCGCAGCGGGGAGGAGATCCCGGTTCTGGAGGCCTTTGCCCGGACCCGGCGGCAGGGAGCGGGAGCAATCCTGCTGGCCGCGCCCCGCCACATCCATAACGCGGGGAAATGGTATAAAGCAGCCTCGCGGCGCGGACTCCGGGCGGAATATTGGAGCAGGATAACCGTTCGGGATCCGGCGGTTACGGTGATTGTCCTGGATGAGATGGGGCCGCTGTTCAACTTTTACGGCCTGGCGGCCGCGGTTTTTGTGGGAGGCAGCCTGGTTGATAAAGGCGGGCATAACCCCTTGGAACCGGCCGCCTGGGGCAAACCGCTGGCCTATGGCCCTTATATGCAGGATTTCAGCGATGCTCTCCTCCGTTTATCCCCGGATATGGCCCGCATGACCCCTGATCTCGGCCGGCTCAGCCAATTCTGGATATATTGTTTGGAAAATCCGGGCATGATCTCCCATATGGGTACTAAAATTCAGGCGGAGGCGCTGGCTCTGGGCCAAGCCGCCGGCCAGGCGGCAGAATTAATCAGAGAGTATTTGGATGACTAGAAAAATCCCGATCCGAATTTATTATAAAAGCGGGGACCGCTCACGGCCCGGTTTAGGCCCGCATATTTTACAATATGCAGCAGGCCCGGTACTTTTATTTCCTTTGCCGGCCCGGTAATATTTAAAGTTCGTTTCCTGTAATCGCCCGGAAGGCGAGTATAGGGGAGCCGTTTTGCCTTAAAGCCGCGTTTTTTGGCAAAAGGCCCGCTATGCCGGGATGGTGGCGGGAGAGTCTGGCCTGCCGGCCGTCCGGCGAGGAAGCGCAATTTCTCCCCTTAAGGAACGGAGTGGACAGTGTTTGCGATATATGGACACCAGAACGCGGCGCGTCTGGCTTTTTATGGCCTGTACGCCTTACAGCACCGCGGTCAGCAGTCGGCGGGCATAGTTACGGCCGGCCAGGGGGACGGATTTGCGTTTAAAAAAGGGATGGGGCTGGTGTCGGAAGTCTTTCACGAAGATGATTTTTCCCGCCTGCCCGGCCATATTGCCTGCGGCCATGTGGGTTATGCCTCCGCGGGCAGCTACCGGGATATCCAGCCTTTCAGCATCCGCTACAATGATCAGTTTTTTACTCTGACCATGACGGGCGGAATATTGAACGGGCCGTCTTTGCGCCGGCGCCTGGAAAAAGAAGGCAGTATTTTTCAGACCGACAGCGATTCGGAACTCATTATGCACCTGCTGGCGCGCCATATGCATCAGGGCCTGGAGCAGGGCCTGATTTCCGCTTTAAATCTGCTGAGGGGAGCTTACTGCCTTTTACTCATGACCAATGATTCTCTGATAGCCGCCCGCGACCCCCGCGGGTTTCGCCCGCTGTGCCTGGGGAGAATGGAGGACGCCTATATCCTGGCCTCTGAAACCTGCGCCCTGGATTTAATGGATGCGGTTTATTTACGTGAAGTGGAGCCGGGTGAAATTCTCTTTGTCAACCGCCAGGGCTTACGCAGCCTCAAACCTTTCACCCCGCTCAAGCACGCCCACTGCATTTTTGAGTTTGTCTATTTTGCCCGGCCCGATTCCAATGTATTCGGCCAAAATGTCTACCTGGCCCGTAAACGCCAGGGAGAAATTTTGGCTGAAGAAAACCGCACGGTTACGGCCAAGTTCGCTATGTCTTTCCCTGACAGCGGCACCTATGCGGCCTTAGGTTACAGCGCGGCCCGGGGAATACCGTTTGAAATGGGCATAATCCGCAATCATTATGTGGGACGGACCTTTATTCAGCCGTCGCCGGATATACGTGATTTTCAGATAAAAATCAAACTCAACCCAGTGCGCGAGCTGGTCCGGGGCCAGGAAGTGATAGTGGTGGATGATTCCATTGTGCGCGGCACCACCATCAAAGCCAGAGTGCAGAGCCTGCGCCGGGCCGGCGCGGCCAAAATAAAAGCCCTTATTGCCAGCCCGCCCTGCCGTCACGCCTGTTATTACGGAGTGGATTTTTTGGGCCGGGGGGAATTGATGGCCGGCAGCCATACGGTGGAGGAAACCATGCGTCTGCTGGATCTGGATGATTTGCGCTATTTATCCGCCGGAGGTCTTTTGCGTAGCGTAAGGGCGGAAAAAAACGCGGATTTCTGCCTGGCCTGCTTTGACAATAATTATCCTCTTCCGCCCGAAGAGGAGAGAGACTAAAATTTTTATGCCCGATCTTATTGCTCTCGCCCGCCGGGTTCTGCAGATTGAAGCTCAGGCCCTGAGCAGGCTGGAAAAAAATATAGACATTGCTTTTGCGCAGGCGGCAGAACTCATTTACCGCGCTCCGGGCCGGCTCCTGACCACCGGAGTCGGCAAGAGCGGAATTATTGCCCATAAAATTGCCGCCACTTTCAGTTCTATCGGCCGGGACAGTATTTTTCTGCATCCGGTGGAAGCTCTGCACGGCGATATGGGGATGGTCAAGCGGGGTGATGTGCTGCTGGCCGTCAGTCACAGCGGCTTCAGCGGCGAGTTATTGGAATTTCTTCCTCTGCTGCGTCCTCTGGAAATTAAAGTTATAGCTTTAACCGGCGATATGGTTTCACCTCTGGCCCGGACGGCCCGGATAGCCCTGGACTGCGGAGTGGAGATGGAGGCCTGCCCTTTGAACCTGGTGCCAACCGCCAGCACCACCGCGGCTTTGGCTATGGGCGATGCCCTGGCGGTGGCTTATATGGAACTGACCGCTTTCAGCGCCGCCGATTTTCAGCGTAGCCACCCCGGAGGCAGGCTGGGGCAGCGCCTGGCGTTTGAAGTCGGGCAGGTTATGCTGCAAGGGGAACAGTTGCCTTTGGTTCCGCCTCACTGTCCGCTTACGGAGGCCCTTCAGGTAATGAATGCCAAAGATTTGGGCACAGTGCTGGTGGTGGACGCCAGGAATCGTCTTCTGGGCATCTTTACCGACGGCGATCTGCGCCGTCTTAATCTCGACCCGGATTCAGGCTGGCGGAATAAACTTATTTCCGCTCTGATGACCCCCAATCCCATGACCGCCAGCCCGACCGCCCTGGCGGCTGATGCTTTGCAACTTATGGAAAAAACGCAGATTTCCGTCCTGGCAATTGTGGACGGCGAAAATACGGTCCAGGGGATACTTCATCTTCATGATCTTTTGGGCCGGGGTAAAATAAGTTTCAGCGCCAATTATGAACAGATGTGATTCATCTTTTTTGGAGCGCCGGGTGATCAGTCTGGCGGGTAAAGCTATTCACGGCTGGCGGATGTTGGAAGACGGCGATAATATTTTGCTGGGCTTAAGCGGGGGCAAAGACAGCTTGAGCCTGCTCTGGCTCTTGGCCGAGCGGCGGCGGCGGGTGCCCATAGATTTCACCGTCAAGGCCCTGCATGTGGAAATGGGCTACCGCACGGTTGATCATGCGGCCCTGGACCGCTTCTGCAAAAGCCTGGGGGTGGAATTTCATCTTATTTCCAGCGATTACGGGCCCCGCGCCCACAGCCCGGAAAATCGCGAAAAAAGTCCCTGTTTTTTCTGCGCCTTCCACCGCCGCCGGGAATTATTCCGGAACGCGGAGCGCCTGGGCTGCGCTAAAATCGCTCTGGCGCATCAGCAGGATGATATTCTGGAAACTTTTATGATGAATCTGCTCTATGCCGGAAGTATGGGAACCATGTTGCCGGTGCAGCCTTTTTTTCAAGGAAAGCTTGTGGTCATCCGTCCTCTGGCTTTAATTAACGCCGGCCAGACCGGCCAGTTCTGCCGTAAAAAAGATCTGCCTCTCCAGCCGCCCTGCTGTCCCTCCTCCGCTCAAGGCAAACGTTTTGAAAGCCGCCAATGGCTGGAATCGCTCTATGCCCAAAACCGGCGGATCCGCTCCAGTTTCTGGCATGCCATAACTTCAACCGGGCTGAAAAGCCTGCCTCAGCCGCCCAGCACCCAGCGGCAGCGGAGAGGGCTGCGCGGCCGGACGCCCAGCGCTTTGCGGGGGCCGTTCAAATAGCCGCTTGGGGCTGGGAGATTAGTGAAAATAAATGGACAAATGTCATCATGCAGGCAATTGAGTTGCGCAATGTCAGCGCCGGTTACAGTGAAAACACTCTGGTATTGGATAATATCAGCTTTACGGTTCAGAAGGGAGAATTTCTGGCTCTGGTGGGCCCCAATGGCGGGGGTAAAAGCACTTTGCTTAAAATACTTCTGGCCTTGCTCAAGCCCTGGCGGGGGGAAGCGCTGGTGCTGGGTCAATCCCCCCTTAAGGCCCGCCGCCGGGTGGGTTATCTGCCTCAGCAAGTAAACATTGACCCTGATTTCCCTTTGACTATTCCGGAATTGGTGACCATGGGCTGCCTGGGGCTCAAACTTTCCGCCGCGGCCAGGCGTGAACGGGCCCAAGCCGCTCTGGAGCAGGTTGGCTTGGGCGGGGAAAACCGCAAACGCCTGGGTGAGCTTTCCGGAGGGCAGAGGCAGAAAGCTCTGATTGCCCGGGCTTTAGCCGCTGAACCGGAAATTCTTTTATTGGATGAACCCACCGCCGGCCTCGATCCCAAGGCGGAACGGGAATTTTTCGACCTGCTGGCCCTGTTGCACGGCCAAGGTCTCACCATTTTGGTGGTGTCCCATGACTTAAGCTTTGTCTCTCCCTATGTGGGCAAGGTGGTATGTGTAAAATGCCAGGTTATGGTTCACCCCGTGGGTGAGCTGGCGCCGGAAATAATCAGTCATCTCTATGGCCGGCCCATGCGTCCGGTTCTCCATCATATAAGCGGCCAGGCCCACGGAGCCGCTCCTGTTAAAGGTTAAAGTAATTGCTGGAATTTTTGCAGGCCCTGACTCAATATAATTTTTTAGGCTACGCCCTGGCGGGGGGCTTGCTGGCTTCCTTGAGCTGCGGAGTGGTCAGCGCCTATGTGGTCAGCCGGCGTCTTACCTATCTGGCCGGGGCCATAGCCCACTGTGTGCTGGCCGGTTTGGGCGGAGCCCGCTATGCCCAGGTTCGCTGGGGGATTCTCTGGTTGGACCCGCTTTACGGGGCGCTTCTGACCGCCTTGCTGGCGGCTTTGATCATTGGCTGGGTGAGTCTCCGGGCCAGGCAGAGGGAAGACAGCATTATCGGATCCCTGTGGGCTCTGGGCATGGCGGGGGGAGTGTTGTTTCTGGCCGCCACCCCCGGTTATGAGACAGATTTGATGAACTATCTGTTCGGCAACATTCTGCTCCTCGATCCGGCCAGCCTGTGGCTGATGCTGGGTCTGGCGGGACTGGTGCTTATTCTGGGCCTGGGCTTGTACCCTGAACTGCTGGCCGTATGCGCGGACGAAGAGTTCGCTCGCCTGCGCGGCCTCAATACCGAGTTTTATTATCTGCTGCTGCTGGCCATGACTTCTCTGACCGTGGTGTTGCTCTCCAGCCTGGTGGGTCTGGTGTTGGTTATTGCCCTGCTCACGCTACCCGCCGCCCTGGCCTCCCTGATGGCCCGCCGTTTGCGCGGGATAATTGTCATTTCAATCATTGCCTGCGCTTTGTTTAATTTTTCCGGGCTGTGCCTGTCTTACCTTTGGGATCTGCCCAGCGGCGCGGTTACAGTCATGGTGGCGGGGACGGTATATCTGTGCGCCTTGCTGGTATCCAAAATACTGAAAACCCGGCACTCAGACGGAAGTTGACCTGTTTAAGTGTTACATCGGGTTGCTCATGCTTTTATCCAGATTAAGGCCGCGGGCCGCAGATGCTGACCGCCAAAAGGCCGTTTCGTCTGATGGGAGCGCGCGCTTCCGGTTCCTGGGCAATGACGGCGCCGCCTAAAAAAGGCTCGAAACAATCCGTTTTATAAACCGCTTTCAGCTTTAGTTGCAACGACTGGGCCAGGCGGCGGGCTTGAGCCAGAGTAAGCCCGGTGAGATCGGGCGTCTCCCGCCACGGGTTGAGGAGAACGGAAGGACAGGTGTACAGGCCCACTTCCCCGCCTCTGGGAAGCATGGTTCCTGCTTCCGGATATTGCCGCTGCACCCGGTTAAGGCGGCCGGGCAGAGAGCAGTCCGCGCCGCTGGAGAGGCGTTTGGCTCTGAGGCCCAAGCCGGCAAGCAAATCACCGGCTTCCTCAAAACTCTGGCCCAAAAGAAGAGGCACCATGATTTCCGCTCCGCTTTCCTGCTTGCCAGAGACTGGCCCAGGAGTTAAAATTGGCAGCAGTAAAATCAGTCCGGAGAGCAGAATTATTTCCGCCCGGCGCCATCTGTTCTTGTTTTTCAAGTTCCTCATAATACCTGATTGTAACTCAGGAGCATGGCTATGCGCAAACTGCCGTTTTTGTTTTCGGTCTTGCTTTGGCTGGGCGCGGGCTGCGGGGCCATGTATGTGGACCCGGGAGAAAATCCGGCCCGCCTGCAAGTCAGAGCTGAAGGTTGCCTGGACGCCCGGGAAGTGCTGGATTTTGTGGAACTGCAGGTTCTTGGCCCCGATCTGTTCCAGAGGGCCAGCTACTATGGCACTATCCAGGGACCGCGCTGGTCCATCCGCGCTTATATTCCGGCCGCGGACGGCCCTCTGCCTCAGTTGCGCCCGACCGGCGGCGGTCTCTATGACGGCCGCAGCGGTTTCAGCTTTGCCGGGCAGCGGGAGTTTCTGCTTCCCCAGGGAGAATATCCGGTTGAAATATGGCTGGAGGCTTATATATATTACTGCACTGACTTGTTGCGTGGTAACTGCGGCCTTGTCACCGTGAATTTATGGCGGGAAACTATTGCGGAAAACAGTTTCGCTCCCGGCCAGATTGTCAGCGCTTTTATCAGCGGCAACGGCTGCGCGATTAACCGCAATGTGCCGCCTGCGCCCTTGAAATAGCTAATTTTCTTCAACGAAAGGAAAAAAATGATCAAAAAAACACTTTGCCTCCTCCTGATAGTTTTTATTGCTTCCGCTTGTCAGACCCAGAACTATACCCAAACCCAGACTGGGCCGGCTGGGGACAGAGGCTATTTCGCTGCTGAAGATCTGCCCCGCGTTCTGGCTCAGGCCGCCGAGATGATGGAGAAAGGGGCATCTTCCGGGTTACGCCCCCTTTTTTCCCGGGTGAGTTATGAACAGGGCGGAGCGTTGGTAACATTCGCCCCGCCGGTATACCCGCAGGGGGTATCCTTCTCTCTCCCTGTCCTTGGTCAGGGAAACACCGGCAATACCTTGCAGTTATCCTTTCCTCTGCGGCCGCAGATGCACGGAATCATGGCCATGTTATGTGTGGTTATGGTGGTGGAAGCCAGTCAGCCCGATTCATTCCGGCGCAACGGCGAACAGTTTGAGGATCTTTTGCACACCGGCGGGACCATAGAAATAGACGGCTGGACCTATAACTGTGTTATCAACTATGAGGAAAATAAATTCATCTTTTCCTCCACCGCTCCTTAAATTTCAGGTTGCGGAAAACAGCTTTTTGCCGGCGAGGGGAAAAAATGATCAGAAAAATACTTTGCCTCCTCCTGATAGTTTTTATTGCTTCCGCTTGTCAGACCCAGAACTATACCGGGCCGTCCGGAGACAGAGGCTATTTCGCTGCTGAAGATCTGCCTCGCGTTCTGGCCCGGGCTTTTGAGGGGATATCGGGAGGATCCGATTCCGCGGTAAACTCATATTTTTCCCCGGTGAGCTATGAACATGGCAGGGCGCTGGTAACATTCGCCCCGCCGGTATACCCGCAGGGAGCACTGTTCGTCCTCTCTGACCTTGATCAGGTAAAATCTAGTAATACCCTAAACTTATTATTACCGGTACAGCCAGAAACGGTCGGGCTCCTGGGCATTATATGTGTCGGTATAGTGGCGGAAGCCGGCCAGCCCGGTTCATTTCAACGCAACGGCAAGCAGTTTGAGGATCTTTTGCACACCGGCGGGACCATAGAAATAGACGGCTGGACTTATCATTGTGGCGTCAGTCAAGAGGAAAATATATTCTTTTTTTCCGCCACCGCTCCTTCCGGGCGGAGATAATTTTTGGCGCCGGAAATATATTCTGTCCGGGTTGACGATTACGATGAAATTGTCAGCGTATGGGAAGAATCCGTCCGTTACAGCCATCACTTTCTGTCTCCTCCGGATATTCTGTTTTATAAGGAGGCTATCCGTAATGATCTGCTCCCCCGCTCAGATGTAATCTGTTCCCGCGATCATAGGGGTAAAATTACCGGCTTTGCCGCGGTCAGGGAAAGTAAGCTGGAGATGCTGTTTATCATTCCCGCCCGCATGGGAACCGGCCTGGGAAAACGCCTGTTGAAGTACGCGGCGGACAAGATGGGAGCGCGCTGTCTGGATGTTAACGAAGACAATCAGCGGGCGGTTAATTTTTACCTGGGCCAGGGCTGCCGCCTGCTGGCCCGCTCCCCTCGGGACGGGGCGGGGCGGCCTTATCCGTTGTTGCATCTGGAGATTGCCGCCTCTGTCCAGGCCTAAAATTCCCCGCCTTTAGTTTGCCGCCGCGCCGCTGTTTACCCGGCCAGGGCGTCGCGGCGGGCCTGTTTATGGAGACTGGACAGAGCGGGGGTGAGGCGCAAGGGCCAACGATGGATGGCGTCCAGGGCCAAACAGGGGGCAGGGAGGGTAAGCAAATCGTTTTCAAACACTTTTTTCGCTTCGCGCCATCCTCCCCGGGGAGCGATGCGGCGGCCGTTTTCCATGACTTTATGCAATAAAGGCCTGCCTGGGTGTTTTTCTTCCCGCAACCCCACGACGTCGGCTTTTATCTGTCCCTGGCTGTCATACTGGCGCCACACCTGTTTCGGGTTGGGCAGAGTCTCTTTGCCGGTACTCAGTTTCAGGGTGGGGCGCCGGTCATAGTTGGCCAGTTTATAGGCCAGATCCAAGGCCGGGGCGTCAGAGGAGCAGCTCATGCGGGTGCCTATCGCGAATACGTCTATATTCCCGGTCCGGCGCAATATTTCCAGGATACTCATTTCTTCCAGATTGCCTGATACAACCACTTTGGCGTCAGTCAGGCCGGCCTCGTTGAGCATTTGCCGGGCTAACTGTCCTTCCTGCGCCAAATCGCCGGAATCTATACGCACTCCCCCCAAGGTAAAGCCCCGGGCTTTGAGTTGGTGGCCGACCGCGATGGCTCTGCGCAGTCCGGTGGTATTTTCATAAGTGTCTGTCAGAAGAATGGTGCTTTGGGGGAAGGTGGCGGCAAAAGCTTCGAACGCGTCCGATTCGCTGGCAAAAGCGGTTATATAGGAGTGGGCCATGGTGCCCACCGGAATAATGTCAAAAGCTTTGGCTGCGGCCACATTGCTGGTGCCCAGAAATCCGACTATGGCCGCGCTGCGCGCCGCCGCCAGTCCCGCGTCCAGCCCCTGGGTGCGGCGCAGGCCGAACTCCAGCAGGTCACGGCCCTGGGCGGCCAGACGGCAGCGGGCCGCCTTGCTGGCAAGAGTGGAGTTGAGGTTGATGGTGTTCATTAAAATGGTCTCCACCAACTGGGCTTCCACAATGGGCGCGGTTATTTCCAGCAAGGGCGCGCCGGCGGCGCAGACGGAGCCTTCGGGCGCCGCCCATACATCACCGCTGAAACGAAGGGATTTCAGCCGCTCCAGAAAACCGTTCTCAAACCGCTTCAGGCCGGCCAGATAAGCTATATCTTCCTGGCGGAAACTGAAGTTTTCCAAAATATCCAGGGCGTGTTCCTGTCCGCATACCACCAGGAAGTTGCGGGTCGCGGGCAGATCATGGGCAAATAAACTGAAAGTGGCCGTACCCTGAAAGCCGTGGGAATGATAAATAGCCGACATGGTCAGCTGATAGAAGTCGGTATGCAGAGTCAGGCCGTCACAGCGGTCATAAGGGGATTTGTTCATAAGAGTTATTTCTTTCTCTAAAGAGCGGATATAAGAAAGGGCTGATTAATTTTGACGTCAATATAATTTTTGTTCTCTTTTTCACGAAAAGGGGAATTCAATCTCCCAAACCAGCCTAACTGCCAGGGAACGTTTTTAAAAACCCATTTGATCAGCGATTCTCTAATATGTCGGCAATATATTAATTAGTATGAAATGACTTCTAATATAACAAAGAAAATACGGCTAATCAACCCATAATCCGGCATAGCCCACCACTTGGGAATTATCGCCGGTAATCATTCCGCTGTGAGTATGCCCTACCAGACGGGTCTGACCGGCGCCCAGGAGTAAGGCCGTTTTCAGCCCCAGAGCCGCGGCCAGCGCCCCGCACATGGTGATGCCGTTGCGGCGCACCACCTGATACAGGTTTTCCGGGTTCAGGGCGGCGATTTCCGCCAGGGCCAGATTATCCAGAAGCATGGTCTGCGGAGCCGGCTGATAATGGTTCATATCACTGCTGACCAAGATCAGCAAAGGCTCATGCAGGCTGGTAATAACGGCGGCGGTGGCCCGGGAGAGTTCTTCTATATCCTCCCAATTTAAAAATCCCAGGCTGAGAGCGCTGATTTTTACCCCCGGACGGGCTACTTGCAGAAAAGGCAGAATCACTTCCAGAGAATGTTCGTTGCTGTGAGCCCGGTTATCTATTTCAAAAATAGCGGAGGCATTGATCAGCATGTCAGTGGTTTCACAGTCAGATGAAACCGGGCCCAGAGGAGTCTGCCAGGTCTGATAATCCGCCAAAGCCGCGGGGGAGGCCGAAGGGCTGCGATGATTGGGCCCTATAAGCAGCACCCGCTCGGGAATTTTTATTTCACTCAGCACCTGGCCGCACAAAGCGCCGGAATAAATATAGCCGGCATGGGGCACCATCGCCATGATTACTGTCCGGGTCTGGGAGGAGGCGGGCATAAGCTGTTTTACCGTTTTTTCCAGCTGGTCTTTGCCGCCGGGATAAAATTGGCCCGCCACCACTGCTTTGCGGTTCATAACTGTCCTCCGTCTGCCGGTTGCGCGTCTGCTTGCGGGGCGGCGTTGTCAACCTGCCTGCGCCGCCGTAATTTAAAATAATCCCATGGTGATTATTTATAGATATTATATTTTATATGATGTAAAGTTAAAAGAGAGAGAAACATGCCATAAAATTATTGGGGCGGTCAAAATTCACCCGGTTCTCTCCTGCCCTTATCCGTCCCGGCCCTTAAGATTGAGCGTACAGATTCCGTCAGCATGATGAGGTTGCCAGGGCGCGATTATTGCGAGTTGCTGTGAGCAGGCCGTAATAATAGCGGGCGCTTGTAAGCGGTCAGTTCATCCTGAAAGTTGTGAACATAATTTTCGCCGACGGATGATTGCGAAAAAATTCTTGCATTTTCCGTTTGTTATAACCTGATAATGAGGAGCATATTTTATGGGTAAGGTGATTGTGGAAAAAAAAGGGCCTGTGGCCATTATAAAAATGAACAGCCCGGAGACGCTGAACGCGCTCAATACAGAATTTCTGACGGAAATTGATGGTGCTTTGGATAAAATCGATGCGGACAGATCTATTTTTGTGGCCATCATAACCGGTACGGAAAAGGCTTTTATCGCCGGCGCGGACATTAAGTACATGATGAAGCTGAGCGCGGTGGAAATACTGGAATGGGCTCAGTTCCCCGGCCGGGTCATTTCCAGAATAGAAGCCCTGCGCATCCCGGTAATCGCCGCCATTGACGGCTTTGCCCTGGGCGGCGGCTGCGAATTTTGTATGGGCTGTGACATCCGCATTGCTTCCACCAGAGCGAAATTCGGCCAGCCCGAGGTGAGCCTGGGCATTATTCCCGGCTCCGGCGGCACTCAGCGTCTGCCTCGTCTGGTGGGAGAGGGCAGAGCCAAAGAGTTGGTCTATACCGGCAAAATTATTAACGCCCAGGAAGCGGAAAGAATAGGTCTGGTCAATAAAGTGGTGCCCCCTGAATCCCTGATGGATGAGGCCATGGCCATGGCGGAACAGATTTGCGCTCAGGCCCAGATTGCGGTGCAACAGTGCAAGCGCGCCATCAACGCCGGTATGCAGGCGGATTTGAAAACCGCTCTGGACCTGGAACTCCAGGCTTTCAGTATTTGCAGCTCGACCGAGGACAAGCAGATAGGCATGGGGGCTTTTATCAATAAATCCAAAGAAAAGAAGTTTATATACCGCTAGAGGAAGCGTTTTTTGAAGCCGCGCCCGGCGTTGCCAACAGCGGCCTTGGGCGCGGCTTTTAGATCAGCGCGGCTCTTCGTCCTCCGGAGAGGCCGGCAATGGCCGGATAGTTGTAAATACCTGCTGAACCGAAAGCAGATTTTCGCTTTGTCCCAGCGCCACCACCAGATCATTGCCCATCAGTACGGTGTCGGCGCCGGGCTGGCCCAGATTATTTTCTCCCCGTTGCAGGGAGATTATATTGATTTTATACCGGGGGAGCAGTCTTAGCTCCAGCAGGTTTTTACCGTCAGCTTCGCTGCCCGCTTCCACCCGTAAAGTGCGGAACTGCATGTCGGGCAGATATTTTCCCACCCGGGTGGCCGCCGCGGGCAGAGGCGAGAGCAAATGCTCGTAGTCCCGATTGCGCAAGTCCTGGACAAAGCGGCTGATATCATTTTCCGGCACTGACATGTGGCGCAAAAGTCTGCTAAAAACTTCCAGCGCGGTTTCAAATTCTTCAGGAATGACCTCGTTGGCTCCTAATTTGCTGAGTTCTTCGAATTCCAACACAAAACGGGTGCGGGTGATTATATAAGTCTGGGGGTTGAAAGCCCGCGCGGCCACAATAATGCGCCGGATCAGGGCCGGGGCGGTGGAAGTTATGACCATGGCGCTGGCCTTGTCGATGCGGATATGCTCCAGAATAGCCGGAGTGGCGGCGTCGCCGTAGATAATGGGTTCGCCTTTGTTCTTTTCATTGCGCACCGTGGCCGCGTTCATTTCCACCACCACATAAGTCATGTTCAGCATTTTGGCCGCTCCGGCCACCAGCCGCCCCATTATGCCAAAACCTACAATTACAATATGACCGGAAAGCTCCCCTGCCGGGCCGCTTCCTTCCCCGGCCTCTTCTTCCGCCGGGTTTGCTCTTCCGGGTTTCCGGCGGAAGTATTTGGCCCATTGCTGATTGATATGGCTGGTATGAGCCTGGATCCAGAAAAAAATTATGGGCGTGATCACCATGGTAAGCACTGCCGCGGCCAGAAAAAGCTGATAATAATCGCCCGGGAGCAAATTATAGCTTATACTGGCTGAAATCAGCACAAAAGAGAATTCGCCTATTTGGCATAAAGTTATGCCGGCCAGCAGGGATTGGCCGGGGGGCAGGCGCAGAAAAAAGGCGATCAGGCCTATTATGGCTGTCTTGCCCAGAAGAATGAACAGGGTGACGCTCGCTACCTGGAGCAGGTTATTGAAAACAAAACTCATATCCAGGAGCATGCCGATAGAGACAAAAAACAGACTGGTGAAAATATCCCGTAAAGGAATGATATAGCCCATGGCCTGATGGCTGTAGGGGGATTCGGCAATCATCATTCCGGCGGCAAAAGCTCCCAGAGCCAGAGAGAGTCCGGCCCAGGAAGTGAGGGCGCTGACCGCCACGCACAAGCCTACCACGGTAATGATGAACAGTTCCTGACTGCGGCTCGCCGCCACTTTGTTGATGATGAAAGGCACAATCCAGCGCCAGCCGGCCACCAGGAGGATGATGACCACCCCTCCCTTGGCCATCAGGAGCCAGTGATTCACTTCTTCCGACGCGCCTCCTCCCAGCCAGGGGATGAGTAGCATAAGGGGCACCACCGCTATATCCTGAAATATCAGTATGCCCAGGCAGATTCTTCCCACCGGGCTTTCTATGGAGCCGATTTTTTGCAGCAGGGAAAGTCCGATGGCGGTAGAACTCAGACAGATGATAAAACCGATAAATACGGCCGATTGCCAGGTGAAGCCGAACAGCACGGCCGTACCCCAGGAAAGAGATATGGTCAGAAACATCTGGGAGGCGCCCCCTATCAGGACCGCTTTTTTGGATTTCATCAGATCGCTGAAGGAGAATTCCATACCGATAATGAACAGGAGCAGAACCACTCCGATTTCGGCCAGATGATTGATTTCCTCGGTGCCGCCCAACAGGCGGAAGGCATGGGGGCCAATAAGGATGCCGGTAAACAGATAGCCCACCAGGGCCGGCTGTTTGAAACGCTGGAACAGAGAAGACACGAATACCGAGCAGGTAAAAATTAATAATAAAGCTAAATGGATTTCTGAAACCATAGACTGTTCTCTGTAACAATTTGATTTAAGGGTTAAGGCGCGGATTCATTTTCCCGGCGCCGGCCGGGACAGGGTTCGTTGCTTAAAAATATCAAAAACGGCTGAAAACCTGCCCTTCCATGGTATTAAATGGCTTCTTTGCCGCTTTGATTGGTGCGGATGCGGACGACATTTTCCACCGCTGAAACAAAGATTTTTCCATCCCCCACCTGTCCCGTAAAAGCGTTTTTTTGAATAATGGCAATAGCTTTATCCACCAATTGAGCGTCCAGGACTATTTCCAGCTTTACCATGGGCAAATAAATGGGAGCGCGGACCTCTTGCTTGCCATGTAAATCGTTATGCCCCAGCTGACGGCCAAACCCTTTGATATCGGTCATGTTCATACCTTTTATGCCGTTAGTCAGCAGGGCGTCAGTAATTTGGTTAAGTTTGGCATGGCGGACAATGGCTTCTATTTTTTTCATTGAAGGGGATCCTCCTGTCCAGATGGCAGATTTTCAAGGCTTCCGGCAAGGCCTCTTTGATTTTATATTTGTTAATTTGAGAGTGTTGCTTTAAGTAATGATATATCTTCTCAAAATCCTTGCGGTACAAGGATTTAAACGCTCCCAATCATTCGAAAAACTCTCGGTAAAAGATGTTTTGCGGCTTATACTCAAAAATTACTATTTGAATCAAGCTGGGCGGCAATCTGTTCTATTTCCGCCAGCGGCAGGCCGGTAAGCCGGGCAACTGTTTCCGCAGGCATGTTTTCCCGTAAAGCATTGGCGGCAATTTCCAGTTTTTCTTCCAGCTTTCCTTCCAATATTCCCTCCAGCTTTCCTTCCAGCTTTCCTTCCAGCTTTCCTTCCAGTATTCCTTCCAGGCGTCCTTTCTGTTCGCCTTCTTTATAGGCTCCGTTATAATTGTCTTCAAAATCCATGCGCGCCTTTTCTCTGGCTTCGGCCAGAGCCCGGGCGCGTTC